>NZ_JBFAWG010000011.1:0-235887 GCF_040680215.1 Streptomyces sp. NPDC052107 | reverse complement strand
ACTGGTCACACTTCCGTAGACACAGCCAGGCCCGAGCCCGCCGTTCCCACTACAAACGTCGAGGCCACAACCCCCAGATGCGGTTGCAGTACTAGTACTGCGTCCGCAGATGCTCCCAGAAGCCGTCCCTCAGGGCGCGGCGCAGGTCCGCCTGGCCGCGCAGGGAGTACTGGAGCAGGCCCTCGGCCTCGACCAGCAGGTCCTGGTCGACGGAGCCGGGGAGGTAGGGGTGGCCGGGGAGCAGTTCGACCAAGGCCTCGCGGCCTCGGGAGACGAGCCACTTCGCGGCGATCTGGGCGCCGACGAAGCGGACGTCGTCGCGGGTGGGGCGGGTGCCGGCGGTGGCGTCGTAGGCGGCGGCCGTGCGGCGGGAGACGTACGGCTTGAAGAACTCCAGGTCCAGGGTGCGCTGGCTGTCGACCTCCCAGAGGAGGGGTTCGGCCTGGTTGCGGCCTTCGGGGGCCTCGATGCCCCACAGGTGGACGCGGGCGCCGTAGCCCTGCGCGGCCTCGACCGCCGAGACCAGGTCCTCGTCGCCGCCGAGCAGGGCCGCGTCGCTGATCGCCCGGTGCCTCGCCAGTGATTCGAGGTCGCTGCGGATCAGGGAATCGACGCCCTTCTGCTGGTTGTTGGCGTTGAGGTTGCCGAGGCGCACCTTGACGTCGGGGAGTTCGGCGATGGATTGCTGCTCGGCGGTGTGGATGCGCCGGCGGGCGCCGTCGTACCAGTACACACGCAGCAGGCGGCTGTCCGCGAAGACCTGGCGGGCCCGGTCGATGAAGGCCTCGATCAGGCCCTCGGCGTCGAGGTCGAAGGCTCGGCGGTCCTCGGTCCCGGCGACCAGCCGGCCCGCGGCCGCGTACAGGTAACCCGCGTCGACGAAGATCGCGTGGGTGGAGGGCGTCTTCGCCACCTCGGCGAGCATGCGTTCCAGCAGCTCGTTCGTGCGGTCGATGCGGGCGCCCAGGGCCGCCAGGTCGTCGTTCATCGCCTCCATTGTCCCGTTGGTCACGCTGCGAACACAACCGCTCCCGATCGGTTCGGCACCCTCCCCTTACCACTCAGTAATTAGTCGTTCGAAAAATTTCTTTAGCGTAGGGAATGTTTGTAACAACCAGCCCGTTGACTACTGACGAGGCCGGAGACATCTCCGGCCCACCAAGTAGTTCTCCTCAGGAGGATGACCAGACGAAGGGAGAAGCCCATGCGCTTCGAGATCATGCGACTCGACGAGGTCAACGGCACCACCGTGGACAGCACCGTCGTAGACGCCGCCTCCGTCAACCGGATCGTTCAGCAGGCCGCCGCCATCGGACAGCGCCTGTGGATCCGCCCGGCCGACACCCAGGCCTCGTAACGCTCACGCGCTGCGCGCCACTCAAGCTTTCCGGGGGAGCCGAGCCGACGAGGGCTCAGCTCCCCCGGATGACCTGAGTGATCCCGTTGATGATCTGCTGGACGGCGATCGCGGAGAGCATCATGCCCGCGAGCCGCGTCACCAGTACGACACCGCCGTCCTTGATGACCCGGATGATCAACAGCGAGTAACGCATCACCAGCCACAGCACGACATGGATCGCGAGGATCGCGGTCCACACCGAGACCTGCGTGGCCACACTGTCGGCCTTCTGCACGGCCAGGATCACGGACACGATCGCCCCGGGCCCGGCCAGCAGCGGCATGCCCAGCGGCACGAGCGCCACGTTCACGTCCTTGGTCTGCTTCGGCTCGTCGGTCTTGCCGGTGAGCAGGTCCAGCGCGATCAGCAGAAGCAACAGACCGCCCGCGATCATCAGCGCGGGCACGGAGACGTGCAGGTAGTCGAGGATCTGGTGGCCCAGGACGCCGAAGGTGGCGATGACCCCGCCCGCCACGCACACGGCCTGGAAGGCCATGCGCTTCTGCACCTTGGCCGGACGGCCGGCGGTGAGGGCGAGGAAGATCGGGGTGATCCCAGGGGGATCCATGATGACAAAAAGGGTCAGAAACAGAGAGCCGAAGACGGCGATGTCGAACATGGGGGAAGTACTGGCCTTGCTGGAAAGGGTGAACTACGGGCGCGGACGGGCCCCTTGGGGCCTCAGGCCCCGCCGGTCCCCGGCACGGGAAACGCCCCGGTGGCCCGTCGTGTGATCTCCCCGTACACCTCGGGGTCGGTCGTGTACGCGCCCAGCGTCACGGTCTTGCGACTGCCGTGGTAGTCCGAGGAGCCCGTGACCAGCAGGTCCAGTTCCTTCGCCAGGCCCCGCAGCCGGTCGCGCGCTTCGGCGTCGTGGTCCATGTGATCGACCTCGATGCCGTCGAGACCGGCCTCGGCCATCTCCGCGATCCGCGCCTCCGGGACCGTACGGCCGCGCTTGGCGGCGGCCGGGTGCGCGAACACACAGACCCCGCCCGCGTTCTTGACCAGCCGGATCGCCTCGAAGGGGTCCGTCTCGTGCTTCTCCACGAAGGCCCGACCGCCGTCGGCCAGCCACTCCTCGGTGAACGCGTCGCTCACCGTCGGCACGACGCCCAGCTCGACCAGCGCCGTCGCGACATGCGGACGCCCCACGGAACCGCCGGCCGCGATCCGCTCGACCTGCTCCCAGGTGACCGGCACGCCCAGCCCGTTGAGCTTGGCGATCATGCCCTTGGCCCGCGGCACCCGGTCGTCCCGCACCAGCTCACGCTCGGCGAGCAGGGCGGGCTCCTCGGGGTCGAAGAGGTAGGCCAGCATGTGCATCGAGATGCCGTCGATACGACACGACAACTCGGCACCAGTGACCAGCGTGAGCCCCTCGGGCAGCGCGGCGATCGCCTCGGCGTACCCACGGGTGGTGTCGTGATCGGTCAGCGCGACGACGTCCAGCCCAGCCACGGCGGCATTGCGCACCAGCTCGGCCGGGGTGTCCGTACCGTCGGATGCCGTGGAGTGACAGTGCAGATCGACGCGCACGGTGACTCCAGACGAGGACGGCTACGGAAGGGGACACCTAAGGATAGCGGGGTTTTCCAGTCCCCCCGTCACACCCGCAATCCATCAGCGCCCCCTACTGCAACACCTCAGGGGCGAGAGGAACTGCGCGAGCAACCACGAAGCACCCGCACCCGCCGACGCGCAGAACCCCCCGCCCCAGTGGGCGCTACGGCCGAAGCAAGCGCGGCGACAACGCTCCGAAGGGCACCAGATCCAGCTCCGCCCCCGCGTCCCGCAGATCCGTCAGCACCAACTCGTCGTACATGAGCAGGCCCGCCTGCTCGGGCCACATCACCGCCCACACCCACATGCCGAGTGCCTCACCGGCGAAGACGGCCCGGTCGTCGGGGGTGCGGTAGACGTGCCAGAGCGGGGTCGGGCGCCCGGCTGCCAGCACCTTGGCCTGGGGCGGCTTCTCGACGTTCATGTACGACCCCGGGTCGGGGCCGTCGATGCCCGCGTACCTCGCGCCGAGGCCGACGCCGAGTTCCTCGGCCACCAGGATGAGCTCACCCGGGCCGCCCAGCGGGCCGGGTCCGGAGCAGGCGACGGCGGTCGCGCGGCCACCGCTGCGGTCGTCACCCGCGTAGGCCACGCCCGTGAAGAGCCAGCCGACCGGCAGCGGCCAGGGCAACCACAGCGGAACGTGCGTGCGGCGCACGACGGCAGCGAGGGCTTCCACACTGGGCGGGATCACGGGCTGCAGCGGATACACCGTGCCGTGCACATCGCACTGCCACGAATCGGCGAAGAGACCGGGCGCCCTGACCCGGCCACCGCACCTCGGGCAACTGGGTTCGCCCCTCATAGGGCTCCACGGTCCTACCCCGGCCCGCCCACGTCAAGGACGATCACCCGTCCGACAAATTCGATGTCATCTACATTAATTAGCAGAACTAACTTGTGATGGGAGTGGGGACTACAGATGGACTTGCTGCGGCAGCCCGAGGCGGTCTGGGCCACGGCCGGCGCCTCCGTCGTCGCTTTCATGGGCATCGGCCTGGTCGACCCGATCCTGCCGTCGATCGCGCAGGGCCTGCACGCCACCGCCGGCCAGGTGTCCCTGCTCTTCACCTCGTACTTCCTGATCACCGCCGCGGCGATGCTGCTGACCGGGTTCGTCTCCAGCCGCATCGGCGGCCGCAGGACGCTGCTGCTCGGCCTCGCCTTCGTGGTCGTCTTCGCCGGCCTGGCCGGTACCTCGGACAGCGTCGGCCAGCTGGTCGGCTTCCGGGCGGGGTGGGGCCTCGGCAACGCGCTCTTCGTCTCGACCGCGCTCGCGGCGATCGTCGGCGCGGCCGCCGGAGGCAGCGCGGCGGCGATCCTGCTGTACGAGTCCGCGCTCGGCCTCGGCATGGCCTGCGGCCCGCTGCTCGGCGCGGCCCTCGGCAACCTCAGCTGGCGCTACCCCTTCTTCGGCACGGCCACGCTGATGGCGATCGGCTTCCTGTGCATCACGGCGCTCCTGAAGGAGCAGCCGAAGCCGGCCCGCAAGACCTCGGTCCTGGACCCGATCAGGGCGCTCGGCCACGGCGGTCTCGCCACGGCCGCGATCTCCGCGTTCTTCTACAACTACACGTTCTTCACGGTGCTGGCCTTCACGCCGTTCGTGCTGGACATGACCCCGTACCGCTCCGGCGCAGTGTTCTTCGCCTGGGGCGTGCTGCTGGCGGTCTTCTCCGTGATCGTGGCGCCGCGCACGCAGGAGCGCTTCGGCTCGCTGAAGGTGCTCGGCGGCTCGCTGGTGCTGCTCGCCGCGGACGTCCTGGTCCTCGGCTACGGCGACCACACCACCGCGATCGTCTGCACGATCCTGTCCGGCGCGCTGATCGGCGTGAACAACACCGTCTACACCGAGCTGGCCCTCGGGGTGTCGGACGCCCCGCGCCCGGTCGCGAGCGCGGGCTACAACTTCGTCCGCTGGTTCGCGGCCGCCGCCGCGCCCTACTTCGCGCCGAAGATCGAGGAGTGGAGCGACATCCACATCCCGTTCTTGGTGGCGGCGGTCACCGCGCTGCTGGGTGCGGCCGTGGTTGCCGTACGGCGCCGGGCCCTCGCTCACGAGGCGGAGGAAGTGGAGACGTCGCACGCCACCGAGGACGGCGTCACCGTCTTTGCCAACTGACCGAATCCGGCCTGGCGTTGGTGAGATCGGTCACTTCCGGATCAGTCGAGCGCGACGGACCTGCGGGCGGGATCCCTCAGGTCGGTCCCGTTCGCGAGCCACCGCTCCTGCAGCGCCGGGGCGCCGTGCACTCGCTTCCAGGCGGCCTCGTTCGGGGTCATCGGCAGCAGCGGCAGGAACCGTACGGGCTCCATCGGGTCGTCCAGCTCCAGGTCCTCGACCAGGCCGCCGGGCTCGCCCACCAGCACCGAGGTGAAGGGGGCACCGGGCCACAGCGGCTCACCGACGTCCAGGGAGGCGCCCGGGGTCACGATGAGCCCCTCCACCTGCGGGGTTGCGGCCAGCACGGCGAGCGGGCGGAGCACCTTGTCGGTGTCGGCGAGGCCCGCACGGACGGAGAGGACCAGCTCGGCGCGGGGGCCCTTGACCGGGTCGGCGAGCATCGCGCCGGGGTCCGTCATGGGGTGCGCTGACATGCCGAGGGTGGCGTAGCGCACGACGTCCCCCTCGCTGAATCGGAGCACCTCGATGCGGTCCGTGCCGAGGAAGGTGACGGCGGCGCGCGCGTCCGGTTCGCCCAGCGCGGTGGTCAACCGTGCTTCGACCAGAGGAAGAACATCAACCATGCCGCGAGCATAGAACTCGTCAGTAGCGGGCAAAGCGGCGCCTTGACACATGGCGTGGCTGCTACGCTGAGCCGGTGGTTCGGGACAGCACGTAGAAGCGTCGCTATCGAGTCCCGACGCCGATGAGACTCCCTTACGAGGGACCGGCCGGAGGAGGTGGGGCTGTCATGGATCGAAGTCGACCGTGCAGTACCACTCGCTCTTCCGCCCGTTGATGTAGTCACTGGCTGTTTCTGGCTGTCCGACGCCTTCCCGTGCGCGTTGCCCTTCGGAAGAGCACTTCGTTTCGCTTTGCCCTGATCGTCTGATCACCCGATCTGTCTGATCGAATCAGTTCTGCATCAGTAGCGAAGTCGCCACCGCGACGGTGCGGTGCTCCCCGCTTTGTGGACGTGCCAAACATCCCGCAGTCAGGACGTCCCCATTCCGGGTAGTTCCACCCGTCGCCGGCGGTCTTTCGTTGCCTGTCGCGAAGGAGCCTGCCCATGTCGATGATCCGCGACCTGCGCGCCGTGGTCCGTCCGTCCCGCGTCTCGCCGCGCAAGCCCACGAGCACGTCGAACGTGTCGTACGACACCACCCGTGACCCGGCCACCCCCTCGGCCGTCGTGGACTGCGCCGTCTACCGCGACGGCAGGCGCGTGGCGAGCGCCAAGCCGCTCAGCCCGCACGAGGCGATGCGGCAGGTACGGCGCGCCGGCGGCTTCGTGTGGATCGGTCTGCACGAGCCGACCGAGGCCGAATTCGCCGGTATCGCGAGCGAGTTCGGACTGCACCCGCTGGCCGTGGAGGACGCGGTGCAGGCCCACCAGCGGCCCAAGCTGGAGCGGTACGACGACTCGCTCTTCACCGTGTTCAAGACCATCCACTACGTCGAGCACGACCGGCTCACCGCCACCAGCGAGGTCGTGGAGACCGGCGAGGTCATGTGCTTCACCGGCCGGGACTTCTTCATCACCGTCCGGCACGGCGGCCAGGGCTCGCTCAGGGCGCTCCGGCACCGGCTGCAGGACGACCCGGAGCTGCTCGCCAAGGGCCCCTCGGCCGTGCTGCACGCGATCGCCGACCACGTCGTGGACGGCTACATCGCGGTCGCCGACGCGGTGCAGGACGACATCGACGAGGTGGAGACCGAGGTCTTCTCGCCGGGCCGCAAGGGCGGGGTGTCCCGTGGTGTGGACTCGGCGCGGATCTACCAACTCAAGCGTGAGGTACTGGAGTTCAAGCGTGCGGTGGCGCCGCTGCTGCGCCCGATGCAGTTGCTGAGCGAGCGGCCGATGCGGCTGGTCGACCCGGACATCCAGAAGTACTTCCGGGACGTCGCCGACCACCTCGCCCGGGTCCAGGAGCAGGTGCTGGGCTTCGACGAACTCCTCAACTCCATCCTCCAGGCCAACCTGGCACAGGCATCCGTCGCGCAGAACGAGGACATGCGCAAGATCACCGCCTGGGCCGCGATCATCGCCGTGCCGACGATGGTGTGCGGTGTGTACGGCATGAACTTCAAGTACATGCCGGAGCTGCACTGGAAGTACGGCTACCCGGTGATCATGGGCATCACGGTCGCCATCTGTCTCGGCATCCACCGCACGCTGAAGCGCAACGGCTGGCTGTGAGCGGGCGCTGGATAGGCTGGACGCATGACAAGCGAGCTGCTCGACCGGGCCCTCATCGAGGAGGCCTGCAAGAAGTCCGGCCTCATCTGGGTCAGGGGCACCGGGGCCTCCGCCGCGCGTGCGCTGTGGCACGTGTGGCACGAGGGCGCGGTGTGCCTGGTCGGCGACGGGCCCGGTGAACAGCCGCTGGAGGGGCTGGTCGACGGGGGCACCGCCGAGGTGACCGTGCGCAGCAAGGACAAGGGTGGCCGGCTGGTGACGTTCCCCGCGACCGTGTCCGAGCTGCCCTCCGGCTCCGAGGAGTGGGAGGCGGCCGTCGCCGAACTGAAGGGCAAGCGCCTGAACGCCCCCGACGGGGAGCAGATGCCGGCCCGCTGGGCACGTGAGTGCCGGGTGCTGCGCCTGGCTCCGGCGGGGTCTGGGGTGCCGTTGCCCGACGGCAGCTTGGCGGAGCGACCGGTTGCGACTCCTGCGACTACGCGTCGGCCGGTCCCGGCGGGCTTGCCGAAGCTTCTCGCCAAGCGCCGGAAGGGACGGTAGCGGCCGGTACCGGCATTCCCTGCTCCACCCGCCCTCTTTCTCCGGCGCGACGGCGATCAGCCACGACGGCGGTGATCGGCGGTGCCGATCCACGCCCGGCCCGCCCGACAGGCCCTCCCGACCGAACGGTTAGGACGCCGGCAGCTGCTTGCCGTAATCGACGGTCTCACCCTTCGCGGGCTCGGCTACGGCGAAGTCCTTACCCCAGTCGGAGAAGCTGAGCGTGCCCGCCCCGCCGCCGCGGACCAGCCGGAGGGGATACGGGGTGCCCTCGAGGGAGACGTCGAGGCTGCCGCCGGAGCCCTTGTCGCCGGTGATGCGGATGGTGCGGGTACCCGCGTCGTCGTGGTGGCCGTCCGTCGCCAGTGTGCCGTGCAGTGTGAGCAGTCCGTCGAGGAGGACGTCCTTGTCCGTGAAGCCGCTGAACTTCCGGTACGCGGGGTCTGCCTGCGGCACCTTCACGTACTTGCCGTTCAGCTTCTCCGCCGCACCGTCGCCGCCGTCCTTGCCGTCGGCCTGGTTCCAGAAGTCCGCGTCGGCCTTCAGATACAGCTGCTTCCCGACCCGCAGCAGCTTGAAGGTCGCCCCCTTCGAGGTCACCGACCCGGTGCCGCCGTCGGCCTTCAGCCGCATGTCCAGCTGGTACGTACGGCCGCTGGTGACCACGGTGCCGGACAGCCGTACCGCCGATGTCCCCTGCGCGGCCGCCCGGGCCTTCGCCTGGATCTTGTCGGCGGGCAGCTTGCCCACGCCGTTCGTCCCCGCGTCCGGATCCTCGCCGCCGCACCCGGCCAGCACCGCGGAACCCGTCATGGCGAGTGCGCAGATCGCGGTCGCCAGCGCGGCCCGGCGGGTACGGCCCTGGAGAATCGCAGTCACAGGTGGGGTCGCCTTTCTGACGGTTCCTGAGCGGCGTGAGGCAGCGTACCGGTGCCCCGGCCGCCCGGCGGAGCCAGTTCGTCCGGACCCCCCACCAGGGCGTATCCGACCGGTACGGGCTAGCCTGAAGCGCACCCGAGCGGGCAAATCCGAGCAATTCACAAAGAAAGCGGAACGGCCCAGTAAAGGGCGATTCCCAGGCCACGTCAGCAGAGGAAACAGAGCCATGGCAGCCGGCGCCCCCCGGATCTTCGTCTCGCACCTCGCCGGGGTCCCCGTCTTCGACCCGAACGGCGACCAAGTGGGCCGCGTGCGCGACCTGGTCGTGATGCTGCGCGTGGGCCGCAGGCCCCCACGGCTGCTCGGGCTGGTCGTCGAACTGACCACCCGGCGCCGTATCTTCCTGCCCATGACCCGGATCACCGGCGTCGAGTCCGGGCAGGTCATCACCACCGGCGTGATGAACGTCCGGCGCTTCGAGCAGCGGCCCACCGAGCGGCTGGTCTTCGGCGAGCTGCTGGACCGGCGGGTGACGCTGGTGGAGACCCGCGAGGAGGTCACCGTCCTCGACCTGTCCGTGCAGCAGCTGCCGGCCCGCCGCGACTGGGAGGTCGACCGCGTCTTCGTCCGCAAGGGCAAGAAGGCGAGCGCCTTCCGGCGGGCCAAGGGCGAGACGCTGACCGTCGAGTGGTCGGCCGTCACCGGCTTCTCTCTGGAGGAGCACGGACAGGGCGCCGAGAGCCTGCTCGCCACCTTCGAGCAGCTGCGCCCCGCCGACCTCGCCAACGTCCTGCACCACCTGTCCCCCAAGCGGCGCGCCGAGGTCGCCGCCGCGCTCGACGACGACCGCCTGGCCGACGTACTCGAAGAACTCCCGGAGGACGACCAGATCGAGATCCTCGGCAAGCTGAAGGAGGAACGCGCGGCGGACGTCCTGGAGGCCATGGACCCCGACGACGCGGCCGACCTGCTCGGCGAGCTGCCCGAGGCGGACAAGGAGCGGCTGCTGAGCCTGATGCAGCCGAGCGACGCGGCCGACGTGCGCCGGCTGATGTCGTACGAGGAGCACACCGCCGGCGGTCTGATGACCACCGAGCCGATCGTGCTGCGCCCGGACGCCACCGTCGCCGACGCGCTCGCCCGGGTCCGCAACCCCGACCTCTCCCCGTCTCTCGCCGCCCAGGTCTACGTCTGCCGCCCGCCGGACGAGACCCCGACCGGCAAGTACCTGGGCACGGTCCACTTCCAGCGGCTGCTGCGCGAGCCGCCCTACAACCTGGTCAGCTCCATCGTCGACACCGACCTGCAGCCGCTCGACCCGGATGCGGCGCTGCGCGTCATCGCCGGGTTCTTCGCCACGTACGACATGGTCGCCGCGCCCGTCGTGGACGAGTCCGGGTCCCTGCTCGGCGCGGTCACCGTGGACGACGTACTCGACCACATGCTGCCCGAGGACTGGCGGGAGACCGAGTTCCACCTGAACGACGAGAACGAGGGGGTGGGTACCTATGGCTCCTGAGCGTGACACCGCGACCCGCGAGCGCACCCCGTCGGGCGCCACGGCCGCCACCCGGCCCCGTGCGCCCCGGCTGGACCAGCCCCGCCCGCCGCGCCGCCGGTTGCTGCCCGAGTGGGACCCGGAGGCCTTCGGCCGGCTGTCGGAGCGGATCGCCCGCTTCCTGGGCACGGGACGCTTCATCGTCTGGATGACGGCCGTCATCATCCTGTGGGTGCTGTGGAACATCGCCGCGCCCCACCAGCTGCGCTTCGACGAATACCCCTTCATCTTCCTGACCCTGGCGCTGTCCCTGCAGGCCTCCTACGCGGCCCCGCTGATCCTCCTCGCACAGAACAGGCAGGACGACCGCGACCGGGTCAACCTGGAGCAGGACCGCAAGCAGAACGAGCGGTCCATCGCCGACACCGAGTACCTGACCCGGGAGATCGCCGCGCTGCGCCTGGGCCTCGGCGAAGTCGCGACCCGCGACTGGATCCGCTCGGAACTGCAGGACCTGGTCAAGGAACTGGAGGACAGGCGACGACACGACGGGCACCCCGGGCATGTCGTATTCCCGGCGGAACGGTCGGATCGGCCTCCGGGACGTGACACAGACGACCGCTGAGGGGCATCCCGGACGGCCCTCGGCGCGCCGTACCATCGTGCTTATGGCTACGGAAGACGCGGTGCGCGAGGCACTGGCGACAGTGAACGACCCCGAGATCAACCGACCCATCACCGAACTGGGGATGGTCAAATCGGTGGATATCGGGGAGGACGGCGCGGTCGCGGTCACCGTGTACCTGACGGTCTCCGGCTGCCCCATGCGCGAGACGATCACCCAGCGCGTCACCGAGGCGGTCTCCCGGGTCGAGGGCGTCACCCGCGTCGACGTCACGCTCGACGTGATGAGCGACGAGCAGCGCAAGGAGCTGGCGACGGCCCTGCGCGGCGGCCAGGCCGAGCGCGAGGTCCCCTTCGCCAAGCCCGGCAGCCTCACCCGCGTCTACGCGGTCGCCTCCGGCAAGGGCGGCGTCGGCAAGTCCTCGGTGACGGTGAACCTGGCGGCCGCCATGGCCGCCGACGGCCTCAAGGTGGGCGTCGTCGACGCCGACATCTACGGCCACAGCGTGCCGCGCATGCTGGGCGCGGACGGCCGTCCCACCCAGGTCGAGAACATGATCATGCCGCCGTCGGCGAACGGCGTGAAGGTCATCTCCATCGGCATGTTCACCCCGGGCAACGCCCCGGTCGTGTGGCGCGGCCCGATGCTGCACAGGGCGCTCCAGCAGTTCCTGGCGGACGTGTACTGGGGCGACCTGGACGTCCTGCTCCTGGACCTGCCGCCCGGCACCGGCGACATCGCCATCTCGGTCGCCCAGCTGATCCCGAACGCCGAGATCCTGGTTGTCACCACGCCCCAGCAGGCGGCGGCCGAGGTCGCCGAGCGCGCGGGCTCCATCGCGGTCCAGACCCACCAGAAGATCGTCGGCGTGGTCGAGAACATGTCCGGTTTGCCCTGCCCGCACTGCGGCGAGATGGTCGACGTCTTCGGCACGGGCGGCGGCCAGATGGTCGCCGACGGCCTCACCCGCACCACGGGTACGACAGTCCCGGTCCTCGGCAACATCCCGATCGACGTCCGCCTCCGCGAGGGCGGCGACGAGGGCAAGCCGGTGGTCCTGACCGACCCGGACTCCCCCGCGGGCAGCGCGCTCAAGGCGATCGCCGGCAAGCTGGGAGGGCGCCAGCGGGGTCTTTCGGGCCTGTCGCTGGGGATCACCCCGAAGAACAAGTTCTGAAATCGCCAGCCTGTGGTCTGCGGCTCCGTCATTGGTCAACCTTCTGACCAGCGGCGGAGCCGTCGACGTTTGTCAGCGTTGGTTGTCGTTGAGCGACCCCGCACGGCCCATGGACGGCCCGAGCGGGGGTGTCGCGGCGTGCCCCTCGATGCGAACTGTGGGCACGGTGGCCACTGGGGTTTGCTGGGCACGTCACACGGTCATTTGAGGCCGCTGGTAGTCGTGAGTGGTTGCAGTGGTCGCTGCCCTTCCCTGCTCTACAGCAACCGCGCTGACCGCCGCTTTACAAGTTCGACCAACTGAGCGGCCCGCCTGCGTGCCAGGGCCATGGCCGGGCCCAGTCAGTGCCCTGGGCGTCGCCCATGGTCGCTCCAGTGCGCTGACGTTGCCGTCAGAGTTTGCCGTCATGACTTCTTCGTCCCTCAGACGCCACCCCGGGGCGCCCGCAGCATGGGTCGGGGCAGCGCCTCGCACGGTATCGGGCCGCACCGACAGCCGTCTCCTACGTGCGGGGGGATGCTCTGTGGGTGACGCTGGGCTCATGATCCGATATCGCGCGATCGCATTCCGCCGTCCCTGATGGGTGGCCGAAGGGGCGTCCAGCTCGCGCGTGAAGCAGGACGGTGCCGATGAACGAACGTCCCAACCAGTCGGGTGATCGGCCTGGGCAACCGCGGGATACCTCGGCTGCGCCTTGGCGTAGGGGAAGCGGGAGCCCTAAACCGCCGAGCGGCCCTCCACCTGGTCCCACCTACGGGACCCCGGGTTCTGCTCCACCTCCGCGACGCCCATGGCGGCGCACGCCTCGCGTGGTCGTCGGTCTTGCCGTTGCCGTCGCCGTCGTCGCGGTCACTGTGGTGCTTGCCGTTGTTCTCCGCGGCGGCAAAGGCGAGAAAGCGCCGCGCGTCAGCTCGTCCTCCGCGGCTCTGCAATCCGCGAAGCGTGTCGCGCTGACGCCCCCGGACTGGGGTTCTGGTTTTGTGCAAGACGACCCTTACGAAAACGATGATTTGAATACGTATTTCCTCGATAGCGGTTGCAAAAACGTGCAGGCGCCGCTTGCCAGTGCCCTTGCGGAAGTGCGGCGAAACGTGAAGACATCGGACCGGACCGTATATGCCTACTCTTCGGTCACCGTTTACAGCTCGCCCGCCTTCGCTCAGGCGGACGCCGCCCGAACCCGACAGGATGGCCAGCGGTGCCCGAAACAGACCGACACTATGAGTAAGACACGGTGGGAAGGCGTTCACGAGGTCGCCGTTCCAACATTGAAGGGTCTTGACGACATGGCGGTTGAGGAAGGGCGTCAGGTCGCGGATCAAACCGGCAAGGCCATGAACAACTACTACACATATCTCACAGCCCGCCAAGGGCAGTTCCTGATGCAGGTGTTCGTCACTCGCGCTGACTCGCAGGACGGGAATCTCAACGATGCGATCAACGCCCTATCGACCATGTTGAGGCGTCTTTAGGAGAGGCGGGTCCAGCTATGCAGGCGACCGACTGCACAGGTGCCCGGTACTGCCCGGGTGCCGTCCGGCCGCGCCGGCCATGTTGAAGCCACAAAGCCCTACAAATGAAGCCAATACGACAATCGCAGTAACGGCGCTCACTACTGGTTCTCCGCGGCACTGCATCGCTCCAAGCGAGCGCCACGTGTCCGCCGACTGCCGCAAAGGCGCAACACCCTGCGGACCAAACGAGTGCCGTCCTGCTATGGAGTCGCCTCCATTACCGTTTTCCATTGAAGTGCCCGCCACGCGTCGGTCCTGCTCGGCGCCGGCCCGAGCACGGCCCCGGATGGCTCGGAAGGTCGGTGCTGCTGCTTTACCAGAGGAACAAGTTCTAAGAACTTTTCGGTACAGGGCGAGGGGACTTACCCAGGGGCGCAGGGAACTGCGCGAGCACCACAACGCAACCGCACCCGCCGGACATCAATGAGCCCTACGGCGAAGGGGCGCCGAAAACAACCGACGCCCCTTTGTCACGCGTAAGCGGAAACGTCCTTCACCACGGCGAATCCGAGCCCATACGCACTCATCCCCCGGCCATACGCACCCAAGTGCACCCCAGCCTCAGTAGTACCGGCGAGCACCCACCCGAACTCCGACTCCCGGTAATAGAAAGAGGCCGCAACCCCGTCCACCGGAAGAGATAGCCGACTCCACTCCGGCCCCTCAAGATCGTCGGCCAAAGCCCACGCCGTCTCCGTCTGCTGGTCCAGCCAGTCGTCCCGCAGACTGTGGTCCATCTGCCCGGGCCAGGTGAACGACAGCAGCCCCACCCCGGCCAGCCACGCCGCCGAGGACACCGACGTGGCCTCCAGCAGTCCCGTACCGTCGGCGCTCCTGCGGGGCGGCTGCGCGGCGACGGTGACGACCACCGCGAACTTCTCCCGCGGCTCACCGGCGGAGCCGGCCTCGCCCCGTACGGAGGGCTCGTCGCCGTGCCCGATCGATCCGTGCTCGACGGCACCGTCGGCCGCCATACCGACCTGCATCAGCCAGCGCGGCCCGGTGAACGCCTCGTCGAGGCCGTACCACGGGAAGGGCGCCTGCAGATAACCGTCGACCGTACGCCGGGCGAAGGGGAGCTGCTGTCCATCCTCCGCGGCCGGCGCCTGCGCGCCCACCCGACTCGTCGTCTCCATCTGCCCGGACGCCTCCTCGCTCTCGTCGGACCGGGATGGCCCGCCCCCCTTCGGGCGTACTCGCCGGTCCGCACAACAACTCGGCAGCATATCCACACCGGTGAGAGCCTCAGGGCAGGCGCTGGACGCGTGGGTCGTGCGAACGACCTGATCAGGCCGTGTGCGACGGGTGCGTGTTATGAAACGCGTCACGTGCGCGGCATGCGCCCGCGTGCGCGTGTCGGCGCGGGGACGTGCGACTAGGTGGCGTCCGCGTCGAAGGGCGGCCGCTCATCCTTGCCGGGCTCCTCCGGCTTCTTGGTCATGTCGATACGCCCGGAGGAGGCCGAACCCGAGGAAGACGCAGACGACGAGGAGGACGAGGACGCTTCGCTCTCCCGCCCGTGGACGGCGTCCGTGACCTCGGCCATCTCCGTCTTCAGGTCGAACCCGTTGCGGATCTCCTTCAGGCCCAGCTCGTCGTTGTCCAGCTGCTTGCGGATGAACGTCTTCGGGTTGAGGTCCTCGAACTCGAAGTCCTTGAACTCCGGGCCCAGCTCCTCGCGGATGTCCTGCTTGGCGCTCTCCGAGAACTCGCGGATCTTCCGGACCGTGCGCGTGACGTCCTGGATGACCTTCGGGAGCTTGTCCGGACCGAAGACGAGCACGGCGAGCACGATGATCGTCACCAGCTCCAGCGGTCCTATGTCATTGAACACCTGACGCTCCTTGCGATGTCCTCGGTCGCTCAACGGTACCCGGCGTACCTGTCCGACCGGTACCGTCCCGAGGTGAGACTTGTGTCAGTTCTGCTCTGCCGCGCCCAGTCGGAGCGGGACCTCCCGGTCCGTGCCGTCGCGCCGGACCGTCAGCCGCAACTGGTCACCGGGCTGGTGGGCGCGGATCTTGACGATCAGCTCCTCGGCCGTGTGCACGCGCTGCCCGTCGACCTCGGTGATGACGTCGCCCGCCTTGAGACCGGCCCGTTCACCGGGGCCGCCCCGGGTCACGGCTGGGCCGCCGTTCGCGCTCTTGCCGTCGATGCGGGCGCCGTCGCCGGTGTACGCCATATTGAGCGTGACGCCGATCACCGGGTGGGTGGCGTGGCCGTCGTTGATCAGTTCCTCGGCGACGCGCTTGGCCTGGTTCACGGGGATGGCGAAGCCGAGACCGATGGAGCCGGCCTGTTCGCTGTCCGAGTCGGAGCCGCCGTCGGCGGAACGGATGGCGGAGTTGACGCCGATGACCTGGGCCCGCGAGTCGAGCAGCGGCCCCCCGGAGTTGCCCGGGTTGATGGGGGCGTCGGTCTGCAACGCGTCGACGTACGAGACATCGCTCCCGTCGCCCTTCTCCCCGCCGGCCGTGATGGGCCGCTCCTTGGCGCTGATGATGCCGGAGGTGACGGTGCCCGCGAGATCGAAGGGGGCGCCGATGGCGACGACGGGGTCACCGACCCGGACGTCGTCGGAGTTGCCGAGCGGCAACGGCGTGAGTCCGTGCACGCCATGGACCTGGACGACGGCGAGGTCGTAGCCGCTGTCGCGGCCGACCACCTTGGCCTTGACGGTGTCGCCGCTACTGAACGTCACGGATATCTCGCCGCCGGATCCGGCGGGCGCGACGACGTGGTTGTTGGTGAGGATGTGCCCCCGGGTGTCGAGCACGAAGCCGGTGCCGGTGTCGCTCTGCTCGGTCCCGGTGACGTGCAGGGTGACGACACTGGGCAGCGCGCGGGCGGCTATCCCGGCCACGCTGTCCGGCGCCCGCCCGACGGGCACGTGCCCGGCCTGCGGCAGATGTACGTCGTCCCCGAGCCCCTCCCGCTCCACCCAGGCACCGGCCACCCCGCCGATACCCGCGGCGACAAGGGCGATCGCGAGGGTCCACACAACCAACAGCCGCCTCCCCCGCCGCTTCCGCTGCCCCTCCGTGAGCACCCCGGCACCGGTCTGCTGCAACGCCCCCTGCCCGAACACCTGCTCCTTGGGCGACCCAGCGGCCCAGGGGTCATAACGCCGATCCGATTCCGCCGCTGAGGGGGGCGGGAGCGGGGGGCCTGCGGGGGTGGCGCCGCCGGGGGCGGCGGCCGCAGGGGCCGGAGCGCAGGGGGCGGGAACGCCAGCAGCTGGAGAGCCGGGAGCGGGAACGCCGGGGGCCAAGGCGGCAGGGGCGTGAGCGCCGGGGGCAGCAACGCCGGCGGTTGGAGCGCCAGGGGCGGGAACGCCAGCGGCTGGGATGCCGGGGGCAGGTGCTCCGGAGTCCGGAGCGCCGGGTGTGGGCGCCCCGGGGGCCGGGATGGGGGTGGTGCCGCCGGACACGGGTACGCCGGCTGCGGGGCTGTGCGGCCCTGGCGCGGGTGCGGATACGGCGGGTGCCGGGGTGTGCGGCCCCGGCACGGGTGCGGGTGTGGGCGCGGGCGCGGGCGCGGGTACACCGGCTACCGGTGCAGACGGGCCGGGTACGGGCGTGGGAGCGCCGGGGGCGGCCGCGCTCAGGGGTGCCGTCGGTGGGGCCGTGGGGGCGGGTACGGGCGTTCCGTGGGCCGCGGTGACCGCCGGGTGCTGTACGGGCGGTGCGGGCGCCCAGGGGCCCGGCTCGCCGTACGGCGGGGTGCTGTAGGGATCCGGGTCGTGCAATGGCTTGGGCCGCTCGGTGAGGGCCTCCCAGGTGCTGTCCCCGGGCTCGGGCGTCACGCCGTCCGCGGTAACCCCATCCACCCGGGCACCGCTCGTCGCGCCCGACACCGGCTTGGCCAGCTCGAAGTCTCCGTCGACCACGGCCTCGGCATTGTCCGCCCCGGCGTCCACCGCCCCCGCCTGCTCCCCCTCGGAGATCCGCATGGACTTTGCCGCAGTCTCCGGGCGTGCCAACTCGAAGTCGGTCGACTCAAGCCCCATCGGCATGTCGGCCGGTCTCTCCCGCTCCGCGGCGTCCTCAGGCTGCTCGGCGCCGGCTCGGGTGGCCGGTGGCGCCCCCGCCGTTCCCTCCGGGTCGTCCTCCGGTGGGACACGGTTCCCCTCGTTCATGCTCTCCCCACGGCTGGACGCGGCCGCCGCCGAAGCGTGCGGGCGCGGAACGTCGACTGCGCCCCCGGGTCATCGCCGCGGGAACGGTCCGCACAGATTCAACCAGGTTCGCGGGCCGTGGCGCAGGGGCCGGTCAGGGGGTTTGGCGGGGTGTGGAGGGAGACGGTGTGGGAGCGGGGAGGGGGGCGGACTGCAGGCCGGAGCCGGTCACTCCGGGAAACCTGGACCAGGCGGTGAGCGGGTAGACCACGGTGTCGTCGAGCGGACGTATCAGTGGGGAGACCGCGGCCGCACCGGCCATCACCGGCGCAGCCAGGCCGCGCACGGCTTCGTCGCCCTGGGTCCTGCCGGTGCCGGTGGTCGGCAGTCCGGGTACCAGCGGCGCGGCCATCGAGGTCGGGACGGCCGGCGTCGTTCCGAACTGGGTACCGCCCTGGGCGAGCAGCGGTCCCACCGAGCGGCGGCGCTGGGTGTCGGGCGTGGCCGACCCTGAGCCCCCGCCGGTGCCCGCCGAGCGCGCCGGGATCACATTGCTGCCGGTGCCTGAGCCGCCGCGGGGGTCCGTGGTGGTGTCACCGGGGACGGCGGTGGTCACACCACCGAGGGCGACCGCGGCCAGCGACACCGCCCCGGCGGCGGCGAACGCGAACCGCAGACCGCGCGAGGCGGAGCGGCCGTCGTCCGGGCGGCCGACGGGATGGATGCGGAAGCCGCGCTCCTCGGCGGCCGGGACCGGGCTGTCCGGATGCACGGGGCCGTGCGGGCGGGCGGGGACGTATCCGAACGCGAAGCGCTCGCCGCGCCTCACTCCGAAGCCACCGAAGACGCCGGAGGATCCCGCCGGCCCGGTGGTCTCGTCGTCACCCGGGCCGCGGTCGAAAAGTCCTCCCCCCGGCGGCGACATGCCGTCGCCGTCCGGGTCACCTCCTCCGGGCAGGCCCTGGAGGCGGGCCAGGAGGCTCGCCGAGGGAGGCGGCGGGGCCGCCTCCGCGAACACGTTCTTCAGCCGGCGCTGGGCGTCCGCCTCCGCCTTGCACCGGGCACAGGTGGCCAGGTGGGCGAGGACCCGCTCACGCGACTCATGACCGAGCTCTCCGTCCACCAGGGCGGAGAGCCGGTCTCCAAGGTGCTGCTCTGCGAGGTGTGCCTCCGCAGGTTTGGGCCGGGATCCACTCACGCGGTCGCGCCTCCTCCCCCCAGAGCGGGGACACGGGCCATGAAGGAGCGCCGCTCGGCCGCGCGGGCCTCCGGGGACCGGTGCGCGAGGGCCTTGCGGAGCTGGGAGCGGCCACGGTGGATACGGGAGCGGACGGTGCCGAGCTTCACGCCGAGGGTCGCGGCGATCTCCTCGTACGACAGTCCCTCGATGTCGCACAGGACGACGGCGGCGCGGAACTCGGGCGCGAGGGTGTCCAGGGCCTGCTGGACGTCGGCATCGAAGTGCGCGTCGTTGAAGAGCTGCTGCGGGGTGGGCTCGCGGCTGGCCAGGCGCTCGGCCGCGTCCTCGCCGAGGGCGTCGAAGCGGATGCGCTGCTTGCGCCGGACCATGTCCAGGAACAGGTTGGTGGTGATGCGGTGCAGCCAGCCCTCGAAGGTGCCCGGCGAGTACGTCGACAAGGAGCGGAAGACGCGGACGAAGACCTCCTGGGTGAGGTCCTCGGCGTCGTGCTGATTGCCCGTCAGACGGTAGGCCAGCCGGTAGACCCGGCCGCTGTGCGTGCCGACGATCTCCTCCCACGTGGGCGGAGTCCATGCCTGCCCGTCCGCGTCGGTGGAGAAGGTCGCGGTCTGGGCCTCGCCTGCGGCGAAACCGGCGTGGTGGTCAGCAGCGGTGTCGGTCACGGATTTCGGCCTACCCGCCGACCCGAGGAAGCGCCGCAGCACTCCACCCCGGTCTCCGGGCGCAGCCGCACCTCCCCTGTCAGCTCTGGTGGTGTCCAGTGGAGCCCCTACCATAGCCACCTCGCCCGTTAGCTCCCCATAAGCGGTTTTACGAGAATTTGATCTGGGCTGATACGGCTCATACGGCTGCGTCAGCAGTTGCTCGGCGTCCTGATCCACGTCCTGCACCCCCGTCTTACCCCCCGTCGCGTCCCGGCCACCGTCTCAACCCTTTAAACGCCCGGTCCCATCTGCGGGTTCCCGGCACCAACGGATACAGTCACGCCCAGGCAACCACGGGGACAGGAGAGGGTCATTACCGGCAACCGGCAGACGAGCTGGGCGTTCGCCGACGCCTTTGTCGCCGAGGACGACGCGCTGCGGTGGGCCCGCGACCGGGCCCGCGAGGCAGGGCTGCGCTCGGTGTCGCCCGGCGCCGGCGCCGCGCTGCGACTGCTCGCCGCCTCCGTGGACGCGAAGGCGGTCGCGGAGATCGGCACGGGCTGCGGGGTGTCCGGAATCCATCTGCTGCACGGCATGCGCCCGGACGGGGTGCTCACCACGGTCGACCCGGAGCCGGACCACCAGCAGTTCGCCCGGCAGGCCTTCCGCGCCTGCGGCTTCGCCAGCAACCGGGCCCGCTTCATCCCCGGCCGCGCCCTCGACGTGCTGCCCCGGCTCGCGGACGCCGGCTACGACCTCGTCTTCTGCGACGGCGACCGGCTGGAGTACCTGGACTACCTCGCCGAATCGTTGCGCCTGCTGCGGCCGGGCGGACTGGTGGTGTTCGAGGGCGTCTTCGCCAACGGCCGTACGGTGGACTCCGGACCGCAGCCCACGGAGGTGCTGCGGCTTCGGGAGTTGCTGCGCGCGGTGCGCGAGAGCCAGGAACTGGTCCCGTCGCTCCTGCCGGTGGGCGACGGCCTGCTGTGCGCCGTCAAGCGGTGAGGCGGCCTGCCGCAGGGCGGGGCGGACACGCGCCTGCCCCGGCACTGCGTACGATGCCGGGGCAGTCCGAAGGACAGGATCGCTGGGACGTCAGACGACGACCTTCTTGAGGGCGTCGCCGAGCGCCTCGGCCTCGTCAGGGGTCAGCTCGACGACGAGTCGACCGCCGCCTTCGAGCGGAACGCGCATGACGATGCCCCGCCCCTCCTTGGTCACCTCGAGCGGGCCATCGCCCGTCCGCGGCTTCATGGCCGCCATGCTCGTTCCCCTTCCTGAAACCAGCTCATCGTCTGCCGAGAGCCCTGGGAGGGCATCCGCGGTTCCCGAAACGGACACGCGACACCGGCATCGAACACATTGCTTCCCAGCCATTATCCCGCATCGCAGGACCCGATGACCAACATCAGTCGGCATCGCTTGGGCAACGCGCGCGAGCAAAACCACCCAATTCGGCGATGTGACTGCGATACTGCACCGCCGCACGGACGCCCACCGGCCGACTCCGCTCCGGTTTTCTTTGATGCAGGTCACATGTCCGGTCCGGCCCTTGGGCGGCGATCTCCGTCATGCTGTGCTTCATACCAGGACGTACTGAGCGGTACGTCACCCGCGAACCGGAGGGATGCGCCATGGCCGACACCGTGCTCTACGAGGTCAGCGACGGACTCGCGACGATCACGCTGAACCGCCCCGAGGCGATGAACGCGCTGAACATCGCGACCAAGGTCGCCCTTCGGGAGGCGGCGGAATCCGCGGCCGGGGACGCGGCCGTACGGGCGATCCTGCTGACCGCGGCCGGGGACCGGGCGTTCTGCGTCGGCCAGGACCTCAAGGAGCACATCGGGCTGCTCGCGGCGGACCGTGAGACCGGGTCCGGGCAGACGATGAGCACGGTCAAGGAGCACTACAACCCGATCGTGCGGGCCCTCGCCGGGGCGCCCAAGCCGGTGGTCGCCGCGGTGAACGGCATCGCGGCCGGGGCCGGCTTCGGCTTCGCGCTCGCCGCGGACTACCGGGTCGTCGCCGACACGGCCGCCTTCAACACCTCCTTCGCGGGCGTCGCCCTGACCGCCGACTCAGGGATCTCCTGGACCCTGCCCCGGGTGATCGGCCCGGGCCGAGCCGCCGACCTGCTGCTCTTCCCGCGCAGCATCAGCGCCGAGGACGCGCTGGAGCTGGGCATCGCCAACCGGGTCGTCCCCGCGGCCGAACTGCGCGCCGAGGCCGAGAAGACGGCACGGGCGCTGGCCGAGGGCCCGACGGTGGCGTACGCGGCCATCAAGGAGGCGGTGTCCTACGGCCTCTCGCACTCCCTCACCGAGACCCTGGAGAAGGAGGACGAGCTGCAGACCCGCGCCGGCCGGTCCGAGGACCACGCGATCGCCGTGCAGGCGTTCGTGAACAAGGAGAAGCCGAAGTACCTGGGCCGTTGAGGCGGTATCCGGGCCGGTGGACCCGGCGCCACAGTGACCGGTGGCCGGCTCGCCCCCGCGTTCGGGGCGGCGCCGCAGGACCGGCGGCGCCATGACGTCTTCGAACCCGGCCTGCCGGCTGCCGACGGGCCGAACGGCGGGCGGTGCGGACCGGACGACAGCAGGCCGACAGCGGCATACCGGCGGCAGCGACGGCGGACCGGACAGGAGCGGGCGCCGACGGCGACCGGACGGCCCTGACACGCGATGCACAGGGCCACCGCGCCGGCCAGGCGGTCGAACAGGGCGGCCAGCGGCAGCGACCACAAACCGGACGGCGGCGCACGGTTGCAGTGACGGCGGACCCGCGGCGGGCGGCGGACCGGGGGCCCTGACGCGCGATGAGAAGGGCATCCGCGCCGCCGGCCAGGCGGGTGGTCTAGCGTGCGATCAGGAGGGCCTCCGCACCCACCGGGCGGTAGCCCGCCGCCTGGAAGGCGCGGACGCTGCGGGCGTTGCCGGCGGCCTGTTGCGACCAGACCCAGTGGCCCGGGGGCACGAGGTGCCGGGCGGCCGTGGCCAGGGCCCGGCCCAGCCCCCGGTGCCGTACGTCCTCGTCCACCTCGACGGCCGTCTCCCAGCGGCCCGCCACACCCCGCCCGAGGACGACCACTCCCCCGTCCGTCGCCCAGACCCGCACGTCGTCCCGGCGCTTACGGGCGCTGTGCACGCGCGGATGGTCCGGGTCGGTGACTTCCCGCAGGGCCACCGGGGGACCGCCGGGCAGGGAGCTCGCCACGGTGAGCAGATCGACGCAGTCCGTCGTACGGCCCGTGCGGGCCAGGAACGCGGCCAGGAAGCGGGGGTTCATCGCCGCCGCCAGCTCGTCGCAGTCGAGGGACGCGAGCGTACTGCGCACCCACTGCGGGTCCTCGTCGGTGAACACCACGGAGTGCGCGGTGAAAGCGATCACTCCGGCGTCGCGGCGGCTCGGCTGCGGCACCACGGTCGTACCGCCGTCGGGCGCCGGGAAGCGGTCCTGCGCCGCCGCCTCCAGTATGTCGGCCAGGGTCTGCGCCATGGCGGTCAGGCACCCGCTCCTCTCGCCACACACGCCTCCAGGTGGTCGTCGACGAGGCCGCATGCCTGCATCAACGCGTACGCCGTCGTCGGGCCGACGAACCTGAGGCCCCGTTTCTTCAGCGTCTTGGACAGGGCCGTGGACTGCGGGGTCACGGCCGGGACGTCGGAGAGGGTCCTCGGGGCGGGGCGGCCGGCCGGGTCTGGGGCGTGGGACCAGATCAGCTCGTCCAGCTCGCCTTCCGCCCAGTCGGCGAGCACGCGCGCGTTGGCGAGCGTGGCGTCGACCTTGGCGCGGTTGCGGATGATCCCCTCGTCCGCCAGCAGGCGCTCGCGGTCCTCGTCGGTGAACGCGGCGACCTTCTCGATGCGGAAGCCGGAGAAAGCCGCGCGGAAACCCTCGCGGCGGCGCAGGATCGTGATCCAGGACAGGCCCGACTGGAAGGCCTCCAGGCTGATCCGCTCGAAGAGGGCGTCGTCGCCGTGCACCGGGCGGCCCCACTCCTCGTCGTGGTACGACACATAGTCCTCGGTGGACAGGGCCCAGGGACAGCGCAGGGCACCGTCGGGCCCGGCGAGGGCGGCGCCGTCGCTCATCGCCGGTCCTCCGGGTGATCGGGCTTCTCCATGCGGACGTGTGCCGCCGCGGCTCTGGCGCCGGCCAGCGCCGACTCCAGGTCGGCGATACGGGCGTCCCGCTCGGCGAGTTCGGCGCCGAGCCGGCCGAGGGCGTCGTCGACGTCCGCCATGCGGTAGCCGCGCGGGGCGACCGCGAAGCGCAGGCTGTCCACGTCGGCGCGGTTCACCGGGCGGTCCGGGGGCAGCGGGTCCTGCAGCCGCTCCGGTGCCACCTCGGGCAGCGGGCCGCTCCCGCCGCCGCCCACCACGCCGAGTGTCACCGCGGCGACCACGACGACCAGCGCGACGACCAGGAACAAGAACATCACCATCGCCATGGTCCCCACACTCTCTGCCGGACGTCGAACGGCTCCGTCGAATCTCTCAGGGTCCGATCGTGCCATGCGAGTGTGACAGTTAGGGTCACAGGCGGCTGTACTGCGGAACGTACTAGGAGAGGTCACAGCGGATGCTCAGGCTGGGCAGGCGGGAATTCGGGCCCCATGAGCCGGTGATCATGGCGATCGTGAACCGGACTCCGGACTCCTTCTACGACCAAGGAGCCACGTTCCGCGACGAGCCGGCCCTCGCGCGCGTGGAGCAGGCGGTGGCCGAGGGTGCCGCGATCATCGACATCGGCGGGGTGAAGGCCGGGCCGGGCGAGGAGGTCACGGCCGAGGAGGAGGCGCGGCGGACGGTCGGCTTCGTGGCGGAGGTACGGCGGCGCTTCCCGGATGTGATCATCAGCGTGGACACCTGGCGGGCCGAGGTCGGCGAGGCGGTGTGCGAGGCGGGGGCGGATCTGCTGAACGACGCGTGGGGTGGCGTCGACCCGGGGCTCGCGGAGGTCGCCGCGCGGTACGAGGTGGGGCTGGTGTGCACGCACGCGGGTGGCGTGCAGCCGCGTACGCGTCCGCACCGGGTGACGTTCGACGACGTGATGGCCGACATCCTCGACGTCACGGTGGGTCTGGCCGAGCGGGCGGTGTCGCTCGGGGTGCCGCGTGAGTCGGTGCTGATCGATCCCGGCCACGACTTCGGGAAGAACACGCGGCACAGTCTGGAGGCGACGCGGCGGCTGGACGAGATGGTCGCCACGGGGTGGCCGGTGCTGGTGTCGCTGTCCAACAAGGACTTCGTCGGGGAGACGCTGGACCGGCCGGTGAAGGGACGGTTGATCGGTACGTTGGCGACGACCGCGGTGTCCGCGTGGCTCGGCGCGCAGGTGTACCGGGTCCACGAGGTGGCCGAGACCCGGCAGGTCCTGGACATGGTGGCATCCATCGCCGGACACCGGGTCCCCGCGGTGGCTCGCCGGGGCCTGGCCTGACCAACCAGGGGACTCCGCCCCCCGGCCCCGTCTGGCCACCACACCCACCCGTCCCGGTCGGCAGGGACGAAGGCAGTGGGCTCAGCAGGGGGTGGGACGTGGCGGTGAGTGGAGCCGGAGCTGGGGCCGACCGAACGGCTCGGTGGCCGTCGTGCCGGGAACGCGTACCGCTCGCTTTCCCTCCCGGCCGGCCAACGCCCCGCCCCGCAGCCGACCGACACCCATCGTCGCGCCTTCCAGCCAGCCGAGTCGGGTGGTGGGTGGGCAAAGGCCGGGTGAGCTGTAACGCCAAATGCCCGTGGACGCCGGCCGAGGCCCCGCGCTAGCGGCCCGCCTCCTTCGAGACCAGGGCGACCGCCTCGTCCACCTCGTCCGTGACGTGGAACAGCAGCAGGTCCTTCTCCGCGGCCTTGCCCTGGGCGACCAGGGTGCTCTTCAGCCAGGAGACCAGGCCGCCCCAGTACTCGCTGCCGAAGAGGACGATCGGGAAGCGGGTGACCTTCTGGGTCTGGACCAGGGTCAGCGCCTCGAAGAGTTCGTCGAGGGTGCCGAGGCCGCCGGGCAGGACCACGAAACCCTGCGCGTACTTCACGAACATCATCTTGCGGACGAAGAAGTAGCGGAAGTTCAGGCCGATGTCGACATAGGGATTCAGGCCCTGCTCGAAGGGCAGCTCGATGCCGAGGCCGACCGAGACGCCGCCCGCCTCGCACGCTCCCCTGTTGGCCGCCTCCATCGCGCCCGGCCCGCCGCCCGTGATCACGGCCCAGCCCGCCTCCACCAGGCCCCGGCCGAGCCGCACCCCGGCGTCGTACTCCGGCGAGTCCACCGGCGTACGCGCTGAGCCGAACACGCTGATGGCAGGCGGGAGTTCGGCCAGCGTGCCGAAGCCCTCGATGAACTCCGACTGGATGCGCAGCACGCGCCAGGGGTCGGTGTGGACCCAGTCCGAGGGGCCGCCGGCGTCCAGCAGACGCTGGTCCGTCGTGCTCGCCGTCACCTGTCCTCGTCGACGAAGGACCGGTCCCAGACGCTGCTCGTCCGGCGGGATCTTCTTCCCCTCGGGGTTGCCGGTAGGCATGTGCGCTCCCTCCGCTCGGGGGTGGTTCCACCTCAGCGTAGATCCACGCCGGTTACGCAGGGGGGACATGCGTATGTCCGGCACGCGTGCGCCGTACGGGCGTCCTACGCGGTGAGCCAGGCGCGCAGGCGTTCCTCGCCGGCCAGGATCTTCGCCGACTCCACCCGCTCGTCGCGCTTGTGGGCCAAGTGCGGGTTGCCGGGGCCGTAGTTGACGGCCGGGATGCCGAGCGCGGAGAAACGGGAGACGTCCGTCCAGCCGTACTTGGGGTGCGGGGTGCCGCCCACCGCCTCGATGAAGGCCGCGGCGGCCGGGTGGGACAGGCCGGGCAGCGCGCCGCCGCTGTGGTCGTCGACCACGAACTCCTCCACTGCGCAGTCCGCGAACACCTCGCGGACGTGCGCGACCGCCTCCTCCTCGGTGCGGTCGGGGGCGTAGCGGAAGTTGACCGTCACCACGCACTCGTCGGGGATGACGTTGCCGGCGACCCCGCCGCTGATGCCGACCGCGTTCAGGCCCTCGCGGTACTCCAGGCCGTCGATGACCGGGTAGCGCGGCTCGTAGGCGGCCAGGCGGGCCAGGATGGGAGCGGCGGCGTGGATGGCGTTGGAGCCCATCCAGGAGCGCGCCGAGTGGGCCCGCTCGCCCTTGGTCTTCAGCAGCATGCGCAGGGTGCCCTGGCAGCCGCCCTCGACCTCGCCGTCGGAGGGCTCCAGCAGGACCGCGAAGTCGCCCTCCAGCCACTCCGGGTGGGCCATGGCCACATGCCTGAGGCCGTTGAGCTCGGCGGCGACCTCCTCGTTGTCGTAGAAGACGAACGTGAGGTCTCGGTTGGGGGCGGGGACCGCGGCCGCGATGCGCAGCTGCACCGCGACGCCCGCCTTCATGTCGCAGGTGCCGCAGCCCCACAGCACGCCGTCCTCGTCCAGGCGTGAGGGCACGTTGTCCGCGATCGGGACCGTGTCGATGTGGCCGGCCAGGATCACGCGCTCGGCGCGGCCCAGGTTCGTGCGGGCGATCACGTTGTTGCCGTAGCGGTCGACCGTCAGGTGGGGCAGGGCGCGCAGCGCGGTCTCGATCGCGTCCGCGAGCGGCTTCTCGGTGCCGCTCTCGGAGGGGAAGTCCACGAGCTGCGCGGTGAGCGCGGCGGCGTCGAGCGTGAGGTCAAGCGAGGTGTCGGCCATGGCGTCGACCCTAGCGCGCCGCCCGCCGGGGCCCGGGGTAAGCGCTGTCCGGTAACCCCACGTGAGGGCCCGTCGGGCCTCCAGTACCTTGTACGCGTGCCAGAGCCGTCCCCCACCCGTCCCAAGCGTCGCGGCCGCCTCTTCCGTTTCAGTGCGGCCCTGTTGGTTTTGTGCGGCGTCGCCGCGTACCTCGTGGTGCAGTACGTCACCGGAGGCGGCGGAGCGCGCGGCTGCAAGGTGGTCTCGGACGACGGAGACCGGACGTCGTACGAGTTCACGCCGGAGCAGGCGGTGAACGCAGCGACGATCGCGGCCGTCGGCACCGGACGCGGGATGCCCGAGCGGGCCGTGACGATCGCGCTGGCGACCGCCCTGCAGGAGTCGGGACTGCGCAACGTCGAGCACGGCGACCGGGACTCGCTGGGCCTGTTCCAGCAGCGGCCCTCGCAGGGCTGGGGCACCGAGCAGCAGATCATGGACCCGGCGTACGCGGCCGGCATCTTCTACGCGCACCTGGCCAAGGTGCCCAAGTACACCGATGTGCCGCTGACCAGGGCGGCCCAGGAGGTCCAGCGCAGCGGCTACCCGGAGGCGTACGCCAAGCACGAGGCGGACGCGAAGCTGCTGGCGGCGGCGCTGACCGGGCGTGCGGCGGCCACGCTGACCTGTGACGGGCGCCCGGAGACCACGGCCTCGGCGACGGGTCCGGACGCGGTGCGGGCCGCGCTGGTACGGGACTTCGGGCGGGACGCGCTGCAGGAGACCGGTGCGGAGGTGGGCGGTACGCCCGTGCCCTCGCCCTCTCCCTCGCCGAGCGTGACCGCGACCGCGCAGGGGCGGACCGTGACCGTGCCGGTGCCGCAGGGCACGAAGGTGGACGCGACCGGGCGCGGCGAGCGGCAGCGGGGCTGGCAGCTGGCGCAGTGGGCCGTGGCCAACTCCTCGGCGCTGCACATCGAGCGGGTGTCGTACGCGGGGCGGGAGTGGGCCGCGGGGAGCGGCGGCGGGCAGTGGCAGACGGCCGCTTCGGACGGGACCGGCAGCGCCAGGGCGTCCATGGAGGCCGTCCGGATCGTGACCGGACAGTAGTGCGGGGGATCACTCCGGGGGGTTGCACGGCGCCGGTTCGGGCGGCGGTTCGGAGGGGACGCGTGCCGTCTCCGGAATCCCTTGGAAATCAAGGGCGGTAAGGATTCTGCGGAATTTCGGGCAGACGTTCTTTGCCCGTTTTTATCCACACCTGATAATGCGATGCGTTATCCATTCTTTACCTGGTGCGTCCGCAACCTTCGCGGGCTTCGAGCGGTAGTCACGGCGTCCGGGCCACGACACGGACCCGGACACACACCGTTCTCTCCCGTCGAATGGAGCATCATGTCCCTCCCTCTGACCCGCCGGATCGCCCGTGCCGCGCTGCTCGTCGCAGCGGGAGCGGCAGCCGGGGTCGGTGCGGCCGGCTCCGCCGGTGCGGCCACGAACCTGCCGGCGGCGGCCCCGAACCTGGGCGGCCTGACCGCCCTGGACACGGCACACGCCGGCAACACCGTCGACGGTGCCGCGCAGAACGTCACCTCCCTCGCGGGCCACGCGGGCGGCAAGGCGGTCGAGCAGACGGTGCCGGCCGCGGGCAAGACCACGGACGGTGCCGTGAAGAAGACGACGCCGGTGGCGCAGAAGGCCGCGGGTGACACCGCCGGGGCGGCCGGGAACGTCCTCGGGGGCGCCACGTCCAACGTGACCAAGGGCGGGGTGCCGAACCTGCCGGTGCGGGGGCTGCCGCTGGGTGGCTGAGCGCCGCTTCGACCGGTGACGGGGTCCAGGGAGTTCCCTGGGCCCCGTTCGCCTTTGTGCGCTACGTCGGCTGGGGCCGGGCGGTGTTCGGGCGGCGCCCGGTACTGCAGGCCGTGCCCACCGTTCCGCCCTGCGGAACGACTACCCACGGCGGTACGGCGGTGCGGGCGCGGGCATGCGCCGGCGGTCCGGCAGCGGTAGTCCGGTCCGGTGGGATCTACGCCGTCAGGCGGGACACCGCTGCCCGGACTCGTTCGTCCGTTGCCGTCAGGGCCACTCGGACGAACTTCTCGCCCGCCTCGCCGTAGAAGTCGCCCGGGGCGACGAGGATGCCCAGGTCGGCCAGGTGGGCGACCGTCTGCCAGCAGGACTCGTCCCTCGTGGCCCAGAGGTAGAGGCTGGCCTCGCTGTGTTCGATACGGAAGCCGTGGCCCAGCAGAGCCGCCCGGAGGGCGTCGCGGCGGGCGGCGTAGCGCTCCCGCTGCTCGTGGACGTGGGCGTCGTCGCCGAGGGCCGCCACGACCGCCGCCTGGGTCGGTGCGGAGGTCATCATGCCGCCGTGCTTGCGGATCTCCAGCAGCGGGCCCAGGACGGCCGGGTCGCCGGCGATGAAGGCCGCACGGTAACCGGCGAGATTGGAGCGCTTGGAGAGCGAGTGGACGGCCACGATGCCGTCGTAGGAGCCGCCGTTGACGTCCGGGTGCAGGACGGAGACCGGGTCGGCCTCCCAGCCCAGTTCCAGGTAGCACTCGTCGGAGAACAGCAGCACGCCGTGCTCGCGGGCCCAGGCCACGATGTCCGTCAGCTCCTGCTTCGACAGCACCTTGCCCGTCGGGTTCGACGGGGAGTTCAGCCACAGGAGCTTCAGGCCCGCCGGGTCCAGGTCACGCGGGTCGTCGTAGACCTCGTAGTCGGCACGGGCGAGGCGGGCGCCGACCTCGTAGGTGGGGTAGGCGAGACGCGGGTGGGCCACCTTGTCGCCGGGGCCGAGGCCCAGCTGGGTCGGCAGCCAGGCGACCAGTTCCTTGGAGCCGACGACCGGCAGGACGTGGCGGTGGGTGACCCCGCGGGCGCCCAGGCGGCGCTCCAGCCAGCCGGTGATCGCGTCGCGCAGCGCCGGGGTGCCCCAGACGGTCGGGTAGCCCGGTGAGTCGGCCGCGTCGATCAGGGCCTTCTGGATCAGTTCGGGCACCGGGTCTACCGGGGTGCCCACGGAGAGGTCGACGATCCCGTCAGGGTGCGCGGCGGCCGTCTTCTTGTACGGCTCCAGCTTGTCCCAGGGAAAGGTGGGGAGCCGGTCGGAGACTGCGGACACGGGAATCAGGCTCTCTTTCGTACGGTGCGGCAAACGCCGCGGTCCCGTACGGCCGCGATCTGGGCGATCGGGCCGTACGGGACCGAGGCGCCGCGGTCGGTGCGGGCCGCTTGGCGCTCAGACGGTCACTCGCCCTGCGGCGGCAGCGCGGCGATGAAGGGGTGGTCGCGCTCGATCAGCCCCAGCTTGCTGGCGCCGCCGGGAGAGCCGAGCTCGTCGAAGAACTCGACGTTCGCCTTGTAGTAGTCCTTCCACTCCTCCGGAGTGTCGTCCTCGTAGAAGATCGCCTCGACCGGGCAGACCGGCTCACAGGCACCACAGTCGACGCATTCGTCCGGGTGGATGTACAAGGACCGCTGGCCCTCGTAGATGCAGTCGACCGGGCACTCCTCGATGCACGCCTTGTCCTTGACGTCGACACAAGGCTGCGCGATGACGTAGGTCACGCTGTCGTTCCTCCTCGATAGGGCGCTGGCGGGCCTCCTCAGGCTCCGCCGCCTGGCGCGCGGGAGCGCGGCGTCGTCGATGCCCGCCCCTAGTATCTCCGTTCCGGAGCGTGATCCGAACAGGAGGGGTGAACTGACCAGTGGAAATCTCGGCTGCAGGACGTCTGGAAGTTCGCATCACCCCTGCTGACGTGGGAAAACGCGTCTCCGTACGGCGGTTGAGCGAACCCGGCGCGGCGCATGAGAAGTTCACCGACACGGTGGGTGTTCTCACATCATGGGACGCTGGCGTGCTCATGATCACACGGCGGGACGGGCGGAGCGTCCGGATCGCCGAGTCCGCGCTGGTCGCGGGCAAGGTGGTACCGGCCGCTCCGGCGCGCCGCCGGGGGCCCGCCGCCTCGTACGAGGAACTCGCGCGGGTCTGCTCGCGCGGCTGGCGGCCGCTGGAGACCGAGCGGCTGGGTGAGTGGGACTTGCGGGCGTCCGGCGGGTTCACCCGGCGGGCCAACAGCGTGCTGGCGCTCGGCGACCCCGGCCTCCCCCTCGACGCGGCCCTCGCCGCCGTACGACGCTGGTACGGCGAGCGTGGCCTGCCCGCCTACGTCCAGACAGCCACAGGCGCCGAGGGCACGCAGGAGCTGCTGTGCGCCGAGCTGGAACGGCGCGGCTGGGTGCGTGAGGTGACCGCCGAGGTGTGGACCGCGGCCCTGGCGCCGGTCGCGGACCGGGCCGAGGGCACCGGTGTGGTGGTGTCCCGGCGGGCGGACGCGGCGTGGCTCGCCCGGTACCAGCGCAAGGGGGTGAGCGAGGTGGCCCTGCGGGTGCTGGGTGGCGGTCCGTCGGTGTGGTTCGCGACCGTGCCGGGTGCCGAGGGCGAGCCCCCGGCGGCGATCGGGCGGTGTGTCGTGGACGGGCGGTGGGCCGGGTTCGCGGCGGTCGAGGTGGATCCCGGGCGGCGTCGGCAGGGGCTCGCCACCGAGGTGATGGCCGCGCTGGCCCGGCGGGCGCTGGACGAGGGCGCGTCTGCGGCCTGGCTGCAGGTGGAGACGGACAACGAGGGCGCCCGCGCGCTGTACGCCGCACTGGGCTTCACCCCGCACCACGCGTACCACCATTACCGGGCACCTGACCCCGCAGGGCCCGACGACCCGGACCACGAAACGGGCGCATCCGCAGGCCAGGACCGGACACCGGACCCGGCAAAGTCCGACGATCAGGACCACGAAACGGGCGCACCCACGGGGCGGGGTCGGGCGGCGGACACGAGCGATGGCCGGGACGCGGGCACGGGTGCGGCGGGCCGTGGGAGCCACGGCGCCGCATCCGCCGGCCGCCGGGACCCGGCAGTCGGCGAGGCGGAAGGTCGCGCGCCGGAGGATTCCGGTCCGGACGGGTCGTAGAACCCGCCGTGGAAGGGCATGAGCCTGGCATGCGCCACCCGTATCTGCCGCCGCCGTACCCGCCCCCGCCGGAGCGGTCGGCGGAGTTGCGCCGCAGGTTCGCCGAGGAGGCACGGTCCGAGCGGCCGGATCTGTCGGCGCTGTGCCTGCTGATCGGCGCCGAGGGGGACGGCACGCTGGACGAGGCCGGGATCGACGCCGCCCAGCTGGAGCTGGACCGGCTCGCGGGCGAGCTGCCGTACCGGCCCGGTGGGCCGCACGCGTGGGCGGAGGCGGTACGGCGGCTGCTCGCGGCGAGCTACGACTTCCGCGGGACGCCCGGCGACTACCAGCGGCTGGAGTCCTCCCTGCTGCACGAGGTGCTGCGGCGGCGGCGCGGGCTGCCGATCCTGCTGTCGGTGGTGTGGCTGGAGGTCGCGCGGCGGGCGGGCGCCCCGGTGTACGGGGTCGCGCTGCCGGGGCACTTCGTGGTGGGCTTCGGCCCGGCCGAGGAGCAGGTGCTGGCCGATCCGTTCGACGGCGGGCGGGTGCTGACCGGGACCGACGCGGACATGCTCGTGGTGGGGGCCACGGGGGCGCCGCTGGAGCCTTCCATGCTGGAGCCCGCGGCGCCGCTGGAGGTCGTCCAGCGGATCCTGAACAACATCCGCGCGTGGGCCTCGGCCCGGCCCGAGCGGTCGGACGTGGCGATGTGGGCCGTGGAGCTGGCGCTGCTGGTGCCCGCGCATCCGGCTCGGCTGCGCTACGAGCGCGGGCAACTCCTGGTACAGCGGGGGGAGTTCGCGTCGGGCGCGGAAGAGCTGGAGTATTACGCCGAGTTGATCGAGGTGGTGGACGAGTCGGCCGCGCTGAAGGTACGGCAGCAGGCGCACACCGCCCGCGCGATGCTCAACTGACCGTTCAGAGCCACCCCTTCTCCCGCGCGATCCGCACCGCCTCCGCCCTGTTCCGCACCGCCAGCTTCTGGATGACCGTGGAGAGGTAGTTGCGGACCGTGCCCTGGGAGAGGTGGAGGGCCTTGGCCAGTTCGGCGTTGGTGGAGCCGTCGGCGGCCGCGCGGAGCACCTCGCGTTCGCGCTCGGTGAGCGGGTTGGCTCCCTCGGCGAGCGCGGCGGCGGCGAGCGTGGGGTCGATGACCCGCTCGCCGGACAGCACCTTGCGGATCGCCTCGGCGAGCTGGGCGGCCGGGGCGTCCTTGACGAGGAAGGCGTCGGCGCCGGCCTCCATGGCGCTGCGCAGATAGCCGGGGCGCCCGAAAGTGGTCAGGACGACCAGCTTGACCTGCGGAAACTCCCGGTGGACCTGCGCGGCCGCCTCGATGCCGGTGCAGCCGGGCATCTCGATGTCGAGCAGCGCCACGTCCACGCCGTGCGCGCCGACGGCCGCCAGCACCTGGTCACCGCGCGCGACCTGGGCGACGACCTCGATGTCCTCCTCCAGGCCGAGCAGCGCGGCCAGGGCCTCGCGGACCATCGACTGGTCCTCGGCGAGAAGGACCTTGATCGTGCTCGTCATGCCCCGGATCCTACGTCCCTCCCAGGGGCCGAGGGGACGCGGGCGACCAGCCGGAACCCGTGCTTGATCCGGCCCGCCTCCAGGGAGCCGCCGGCCTTCTCCAGGCGCTCGGTGAGGCCGATCAGACCGTTGCCCAGTCCGCTGCCGTCGCCGCCGGATCCGTTGTCCTCGACGGAGAGTTCGAGCATCGCGCCGTCCAGGGTCTGGCGGTGGGTGAGCTGGACGAGGCACTTGTCGGCGCCGCTGTGCCGGACCACGTTGGTGATCGCCTCGCGCAGCGCCCAGGCGAGCGCGGACTCGGACTCCTCGGGGACGCCGTCGAGGTCGGGCTCGGCCGGCACCTCGGCGATGACGCCGGCGGCGGTCAGGGCGACCTGGGCGCCGGCGAGCTCGGCGGCGAGCCGGGGGCGCCGGTAGCCGGTGACGGCCTCCCGGACGTCGACCAGCGCCTGCCGGCTGACCTGCTCGATGTCGGCGACCTGCTGGGCCGCCTTGTCTGGGTGGCCGGGCAGCATCCGGCCGGCCAGCTCGCTCTTCAGCGTGATCAGGGAGAGCGAGTGGCCGAGCAGGTCGTGCAGGTCACGGGCAAGCCGCAGCCGCTCCTCGTTGGCGGCGAGCTGGGCGACGGTGGCCCGGGCCTTGCGCAACTCGATGGTCGTACGGACGAGTTGGCCGACGCCGACCATCGCGAAGCCGATGAGCACGACGAGGACCAGGCTGTCGTCCGGCTTCTGGTCCCAGCGCCGTCCGACGAGGTACATCACCACGCCCGTCGACGGGATCGCCCAGTACGCGGCCCGGACCGGCAGGGTGGCCCCGCAGGCGACCGAGAGGTAGACGAACAGGCCGAGCCAGGCGGGGCCGAGGGTGTAGGCCAGGAGGGGGGCGAGGACGGCGAGGACCGCGAGCATCGAGACGACGACCCTCGGCGAGAAGGGCCGCCCCATGTGCCGGAAGACCAGCGACAGGTAGGTGACCACGAAGGCGGTCAGGCCGAGCGCGCCGGCCACCGTGCCGCCCGTGGTGTGCCGGCCGCTCGTCAGGTCGTGGATCGGGGAGCTGAGGAAGATCAGCCAGACCCCGATCCACAGCATCTTGACCATGAGCTCGCGCCGGTTGCGCGGCCCCTGGCCGATCCGCACCTGGTGTTCGGGCCGCCGCTCGCAGGCCTGCGGGTCTTCCGTCATCGTGCTCACGCCTTTAGCGTGTCCTTCCGGTACAGCCAGGCCGCGCCGCCCGCGAAGAGGACGAAGTAGACGGCGAGGATGGCGATGTCCGTCGCGTGCGGGGCCTGGCTCTGTTCGATCGCCCGACCCAGTGCAGCGTACGCGTGCGTGGGCAGCCATTTGGCGATGTCCTGCAGAACCTTCGGGAAGGTGGTGGACGGCATCCACAGGCCTCCGAGGATCGACAGACCGAAGTAGATGATCATCGTGATCGGGCGGACCGCGTCACCGGAGGCGACATAACCGATGGCGACGCCGAGCGCGGCGAAGACGAGACTGCCGGCCCAGATGACCCCGGTGAGGGCCAGCCACTGCCAGGCGTCCAGGTGGACGTGCTTGATCGCGGCGGCGGCGACGAACACCACGATGATCGACGGCAGGCTCACCACGGCGGCGCTGGCGGTCTTGGCGAGGACATAGCCGCGCCCGGGCAGCGGGGTCAGCCGCAGCTGCCGTACCCAGCCGTTCTCGCGCTCCTTGGCGATGCGCTCGCTGTTGCCCATCAGGACGGCGGTCAGCGCGCCGAAGGAGGCCATGGAGACCATCAGGTACGTGGCGACGGTCAGGCCGGTGCCGTCGACCTTCTCGTTCGAGCCGGAGCTGCTGGAGAAGATCAGGAAGAGGATCGCGGGGTAGAGCACCGAGAAGAACAGGAACTTCTTGTTGCGCAGGGCGCGGGTCAGTTCGAGCTTGATCAGGGCGTTCATGACTGCTTGGCCTCCTCGGCCTCCGTGATGGCGACGAAGGCCTGCTCCAGACCGAGACCGGCGACTTCGAGGTTGCGGGGGTAGACACCGAGGCCGTACAGGGCGTGCACGGTGGCGTCGGCGTCGGACGACTGGATGCGGACGGTCTGCCCGGACACGTCGATCGAGGTGAGGAACGGCAGGGCGCGCAGGGCCGCCTCGTCGATCTCCCCCGCCAGGTCGAAGGAGACCCGGCGGGCGCCCGCCTTGGCTTTGATCTCGGCGGCGGTGCCGTCGGCGAGCAGCCGGCCGCGGTGCAGCACGAGCACGCGGTCCGCGATGGCGTCGGCCTCTTCGAGGTAGTGGGTGGCGAAGAGGACCGTACGGCCCTGGTCGGCCTGCTCGCGCATGGTGGCCCAGAAGGCCTGCTGGGCGGAGACGTCCATGCCGGTGGTCGGCTCGTCCAGGATGATCAGGTCGCTGTCGCCGGCGGTGGCGAGGGCGAAGCGGACGCGCTGGGCCTGGCCGCCGGAGAGCTTGTTGACCTTGCGGTCGGCGATCTGCGCGATGCCCGCTCGGGCCATCACGTCCGCGGCCTTGTACGGCTTCGGGTGCAGCGAGCAGCTCAGCTTGACCAGTTCCTCGACGGTGACCTCGTCCATCAGGCCGCCGCTCTGCAGCATGGCCCCGACCCGCCCGGCGACGATCGCCTCGCGCGGGGTGCCGCCGAAGAGGCTCACCGAGCCGCCGTCGGGCTGCTTGAGGCCGAGGAGCAGGTCGAGGGTGGTGGACTTGCCGGCCCCGTTCGGGCCGAGGAGGGCGACGGTCTCGCCCGGGTACAGCCGGAGCGAGAGCCCGTCGACGGCCCTGACGCTGCCGTACGTCTTGCTCACCTGGTCGAAGCCGACCACCGGGGTGGTGGTGGCCGGTGCCGCAGTTGTCGTCATGGCATCCATGCTGGCGGCGGGGGCCGGGTGCGAGGCAGTGTCGGGGGTCCTGAGTGCCGGATGACAGATGTCATGCGGATCGGGTGACGGACATGCCGAAGGGGGCGCCCGCTCGACGGCGGACGCCCCCTTCGTCAGGCTGTGTCCCGGTCAGTTCGGGTTGGTCTGGATGACCGCGACCCGGTTGGTCTTGCTGATCAGCGCCTGGCGCAGGGCGACATAGACGTCCTGCGGGGTGACCGGTGTCTTCTTGCCGTTGGCGCGGGTGATGAGCACGCCGTCGAAGGTCTTGCCGTACAGCTGCTTCAGGGCGGCCAGGTCGGGCTTGTCGACCAGCTTGCCGTTGACGTCCGTCACCCGGAGGAACTTCCACAACGAGTTCTGCGGACTCATCAGGACCGAGTGCGCCGCGTCCGTCATCACGGTCACCTTGCCCGACATCGCCGGCTGCGCGAACTCCTTCATCTCGCGGTCGACCTCGGCGTTCGGCACCGTCGGCTGCTTGGTGGTCGTCGGGACGGTGACCGGGGTCGGGGTGCCCGTCTCCACCAGGGTGCGGTAGGCCTGTTCGACCGACTGGGTCGACTGGGCCGCGTCGATGGCCCTGCCCGCCTTGCCGTACACGGCGACCGCCCGGCCCGACTTGAAGTCGATGCCGCCCTCGACGACCGAGCCGGAGCCGCCTCCGGCCTGCTGGAGGGCGGCCTGGAGCTTCTCCTCGTCCACCGGCATCTCGGGGTCGATCACCCGCTTCTGCCCGAAGAGCGAGCCGATGACGTGGACCGGGTTGTAGTCGCTGGTCGCGGCCTTGCTCACGGTGGCCTGGAAGTCGAACTGGAGACCGGCGTTCTCCGGTGTGAGGGTGACCGTCCGACCGCCGACGGAGAGCTTCAGCGGCTTGTTCACCCGGCTGCCGAAGGCGTCGTCGAGCTTCTTGACGGCGTCGTCGCGGGTGCCGCCGCCGATGTCCACGCCGAGGACCGTGGTGCCCTTGGGTACGTCCGTGTGGTTCATCAGCAGTCCGGCGCCGTAGGCACCGCCCACGACGACGACCACGCCGACGCCCAGCAGCACCAGCTTGCTGCGGCCCTTCTTCTTCGGCTTGGCCTGCGCCTTGGGCGCGGACGCCGGCTCCGGCTTGGCCGGGGCCTGCATACCCGCACCGCCGGACGAGGGGCCACCGAACGGGGACGTACCGGCGCCGGGGACGACCGGGATGCCGCTGGTGACGGTGTGTCCGGAGACGTTGTCGGCCGGACGGTAGCCGGGCGTGCCCTCGGGAGCCGGCTTCTGCGGGGTGAGGATCGCGGTGTCGTCGCTGAGCCCGCCGCCCGGGCCGAGACCGGTGGGGGCGGCACTCGGAGCGCCGGGGGCGCCGGGGCGTGCGGGACCATCGAGGTCGGCGATGTCGGCGAGGGCGCTGCGCGGGGGCTGGGAGGCCGGGGTGCCCGGGCCGCCGCGGCCGTCGTAGCCGCCCGTGCCGAGCGGTACGCCCGTGCCGGACAGGCTGTCGAATGGTTCGCCTGCCGACGGGACGAGGGGGCCGTCGCCGGTGACCGGGCCGCTGGTGGGGCCGGCCGGGCCCTGCGGGCCGCTCGGACCGCCGTGGCCGTGCGGGCCGTTGAAGCCGCTGGGACCACCGGGGCCACCGAGGCCGCCGTGTCCGTTCGTACCCGGGGTGCCGGGGGTGCCGGGGAAGCCGCTCTGGCCGTTGGCGCCCGGGGTGCCGGCGAAGCCGTCGTGGCCGCCCGTACCCGAACCCGCCGGGCCCGTGCCGCCGAAGTCGTCCTGGCCGTTTTCCGAGAAGTACGGCAGGTCGTCGCGGCGGCGTTCGCCGCCGGACGCGCCGGGGCGGGAGCCGTTGCCCAGCGGGCCCGCGTTCAGCGCCTCGGTCACGTCGAAGGAGCCGGTGCCGCCGCCGTGTCCGGGGGCGACGGGGCCGCCGGTGGCGCCGGGCAGGCCCTTGCCGCTGGTGGTGCCGGAGCGGCCCGGGACGCTCATGGAGCCGACCACACCGCCGGGGCGGCCACCGGAGCGTGCGCCGGTGGTACCGGACGCGCCGGATGCTCCCGGACCACCCGGACGAGTGCCCGACGCGCCGGGGGTGGTGGTGGAACCACCGGACGTTCCGGCCCCGTTCGTGCCACCGCCGCCCGGACCGGCCTTCCCGGCGGAGGACTTGCGGGGCGCGAACCAGTCGCTGGTCTTCTCCTCGCCCTGGGCCGCGGGTTCGGCGGGGGGCTCGGCGGCGGAGGTCGCCGCCTGGTCGGGCGCGGGCCGCGGGTCGCGGGCGGGCGCCTCGTCCCCGGCGCCGTCGGCGTCCCCGACGGGCTTGCGCACGACGACCGGCGGGATGGGCCGGGATCCGGGGATGTTGATCCGGATCCGGGTCGTCAGCGTGGTCTCGGTCTTCTTCTCCTCCGGACGCCTGGCCGAACGACCGGCGTCCGTACCGTCGTCGGAAGCCATGGGGGTCCCGTACGGCGGCGTACCGGAGGGGTATGCGGCTCCGCCGCGCCCGTCGGGCCCGGAGGACGGAGTGTCAGTTTCACGACTCAAGGCAGGTTCTCCCAGTTGGCTCCACCGCCCGTCACTACCTCACTGGGCGGCTCGGCGGCGCGCACCACCATACTGGCCACCTCTGGCGCTTATCCCATGACCGCCGAGGAAACCCACACCGGACTCGCACGTGCGCCGCACGGCGAAGTGGTACGTCACTTGCCAAGTCGGGCGGGACCGCCCCGAGGTTGCCGCCCGGCGCCAATGGTGGCGCAGATCACAGCGAGGGCCATGCCGCCGAGCAGGAAGAGATAGGAGCCGAGTCCCGCGCCGAACAGGAAGTCGCCCTCGGGGCGCGAGGTGGTGAGCAGGATGACGGTGATGATCCAGCCCGCCACCGGCGCGACCGCCCCGCCCCGGCCGCCCGTGGCATACGCCCCGCCGAGGAACAGCCCGCCCGCGCCCGCGAGGGCGAGCAGCAGCCCGCCGGGGAACCAGGCGGCCTGCACGAGGGCCCCGGCGAAGCCGATGACGGCGCCGAGCAGGAAGAGGCCGAAGTAGGCGGCGACCCGTCCGGCCGAGGGCCGCCCGAGCGGCTGGGCGAGCAGCGAGCCCTGTCCGTTGTCGCTCACGCCCCCGCCTCCTCGATGCCCGCGAACAGGTCGGTCTCCCCGGGCCGGCCCTCGCCGCGCACCAATTCGTAGTACTCGGTGGTGAACAACGGCTGGGCCAGTTCGTTGGAGAGCGCGAAGTAGGGCTCGGCCACCTCGATCTGGGTGACGTGGGCGCGCATCGCGGCGGCCTTGGCGGCGGCGAAGGCGGTCCCGTCGACGCTGGTGGTGACCCGTTCGTCGGCGACCACGCCGGGTACGTCCGCCACGGTGGCGCTCTTCTCGAAGGGCAGTACGGCCAGCTCGTCCTGGAGCCGGGCGAAGGCGGCCTCGGCGACGGAACGCGGGACGCGGTTCCAGTACACCTTGGCGATACGGTGCCCGCGCTCGTCCGCGAGCTCTACGGCGCGCGTGGCGACGCGGTGGGCCTGGATGTGGTCCGGGTGGCCGTAGCCGCCGTTGTCGTCGTACGTCACGAGGACCTGGGGGCGGATCTCCAGGATCACCTCGGCCAGGTGCCCGGCGGCCTCGTCCACGTCCGCCTGCCACAAGCACCCGGGGTCGTCATTGTCCGGAATGCCCATCATCCCGGAGTCGCCGTACCGCCCCGCGCCGCCGAGCAGCCGGGCGTCGCTCACGCCCAGCGCGCGCACTGCGGCGGCCAGCTCTCCACGCCGGTGCGCACCGAGGGCGGGCCCCGTCAGATGCCGCAGCTCCGGCGGGATGACCTCGCCCCGCTCCCCGAGGGTGCAGGTGACCAGGGTCACGTGCGCACCCTCGGCCGCATACCTGGCCATGGTGGCGCCGTTGTTGATCGACTCGTCGTCCGGGTGCGCGTGCACCAGGAGGAGACGCCGGGCGGGGAGATCCGTCATGGGACCACCCTACGAGGCAGCGGCGCCCATGCCGCACATGGGCGAGTTCCTCAGCCGGACACGCCGCCGCAGGCCTGGTCGGTCTTCGTGACCGGCGTTCGCAAGTGACTCTTGGGCAGCCCGGGAAAGTGGCCGACTCGACGGGGTCGGGCCCTTGGGTCGCTGCGTTCGCGTCCTGCGTTTCGGGGGGCGCGGTCGCGTCTCGCCCGCACGCCGGGCGGGCTTGGCGACTTACGGCTCCGGTGGGTGGGACGCCCTCGCGCCTCACCCGCACGCCGGGCGGACTTGGCGGCCTGCGGCCGGTGGGGTTGCGGGTGGGGCGCGGCGCGGGTGGGACCGCGTGGGTGGTGGGTGGGGGCGAGACGGGGCGGTGCGGGCGCGGGGTAGCGCGCCACGTGGATGGGGCGCGACGGGGCGACGCGCGTGGCGCCGCGACACGTGGGTACGGGCGCGAGACCGGCCCGCGCGGCGCGGTGCGTGAGTGGGGGCGAGACAGGGCGCTCGCGGAGCGGGCGCGGCGCGTGGGCGTGGCCTGGCCGAGACCTGACGGGGCGGCCGCGACACGAGGGTGGAGGCGAGACCAGGCGGCGCGGGGGCTGGGCGGGGGCGTGGTGCGACCCGAGGCAGGCCCTGCCGCCGCAGCCCGTCCACGCCGCGGCCACGGGCGGCCTGCCGTCGCAGGCCCGTCCGTCCTCTGGACGGCTGCCCTGGGGTACAGCGCATGGTGATGGGCAGGTTTGGGCCACCCCCGCCGAGAAGCCCACTCCCTGACCTGCGGCTTTGCTCTGCGCGCTGGCACAAGTCTGCCAATCACCGCCAGGGTGGGACGAGTGATGCCCTTGTGACGACAAGGACGACGACAAGGACGACGACAACCGCGTGGGGAAAGTCGCCGAGACGGTCCGGCGTGCCCCCGCCCACCCGTCGCGCCCCTCCTCCGACGGCGACCGCGCAGCCCGCCTCGGGGCCGGTACCGGTCAGGGCCACCGCCTTTTCGGCCGCTCGCTCGCTTCCTGCCGGTGCTGGAGCGGACCGGGTCAAGGGCGACCCGGAGGGCCATCGCCGAAGGCGACGCGCAGCGCCCCAGGGGCGGGCCGTGGAAGCACGACACCGAGGGAGAAGCGAGCGGCCCGCCGGCAACCGCACAGCAGGCGGCCGGAAGAACGCCGTGGCGTCCGCCGAGACCCCGCTCAGAACTTGATGCTGCTGATCATGCTCGCGACGTTCGTCGTCAGTTGGCTGATCGTGGGGGCGACGGTCGAGGAGGCGAGATAGAAGCCGAGCAGGACGCAGACCACCGCGTGGCCGCCCTTCAGCCCCGACTTCTTGATCAACAGGAAGACGATGATCGCCAGCAGCACCACCGCCGAAATCGAGAGTGCCACGGCGGCTCACCTCCAAAGATCGTCAGATCTAGATCAGTTGAGCAAATCCATGCAGACGCCGGCAGGTTCATACCCACACAGCGGTAGTGATCATAACTATCCGTGCTCGCGCATCGCGCGGCGCACGGCCGCACAAGGGGGCGCATGGCCAATATGGTCGGGGTATGACGACCGAGTCTGACTCCTTCCCCCGTCGGCACGCCCGGACCCAGCGGTTCACGCTCGGCGCGCCGCGCGCGTTCACGGTGGCACCCGACGGTGCGCGTGTCGCGTTCCTGCGTTCCGGCTCCGGCACCGACCGGGCCAACTCCCTGTGGGTCATGGATCTTCCGGAGGGCGCGGAGCGCCTGGCGGCCGATCCCGGCACCCTCCTCGGCGGCGCCTCCGAAGAGCTCTCCGCCGAGGAGCGGGCGCGCCGCGAGCGCAGTCGGGAGGGAGGTGCCGGCATCGTCGGCTATGCCACCGACAGCGCCGTGGAGTTGGCGTCTTTCGCCTTGTCAGGGCGGCTTTTCACGGCAGAGCTGCGGGCCGGTACGGCGCGCGAACTCCGGGTACCGCGACCGGTGATCGACCCGCGCCCCTCCCCCGACGGCCGGCACATCGCGTATGTCACTCAGGGCGCGCTGCGGGTGGTGGGCGCCGAGGGCGAGGGCGACCGGGCGCTCGCCGAGCCGGAGCCCACGGACGGACCGGGGCGGGTCACGTACGGGCTCGCGGAGTTCATCGCGGCCGAGGAGATGGGCCGTTCGCGGGGATTCTGGTGGGCGCCGGACGGGCGCCGGCTGCTCGTGGCGCGCGTGGACGACACGCCGGTGAAGCGGTGGTGGATCGCGGACCCGGCCCACCCGGAACGTGAGCCGATCGACATCGCGTACCCGGCCGCGGGCACACCGAACGCGGACGTGCGGCTGTTCGTGCTCGGGCTCGACGGGGAGCGCACGGAGGTCGCGTGGGACCGGTCCCGCTATCCGTATCTGGCCCGTGTGCACTGGTCAGCTGCGGGTGCGCCGCTGATGCTGGTGCAGGCACGGGACCAGCGCAGCCAGCTGTTCCTGGCGGTGGACCCGGATACTGGGTCGACGCGCATGGTGCACGCGGACGAAGATCCAAGTTGGCTTGAATTGTTCGCTGGAGTGCCCTGCTGGAGCCCGTCCGGGCAGCTTGTCCGGATCGCGGACGAGGGTGGCGCACGGGTGCTGGCGGTCGGCGAACGGCCTTTGACCAGCGGTCAGTTGCACATCCGCGCGGTGCTGGACGTGAGCGACGACGACGTGCTGGTTTCCGCCTCTGCGGGCACGGAGGCGCAGGCGCCGGAGACCGGCGAGGTCCATGTATACCGGGTGAACGAGCTGGGCCTGGAGCGCGTGTCGCAGGAGCCCGGGGTGCACTCGGCGGTGCGCGCCGGCCATGTGACCGTGCTCGTGTCCGCGAAACCGGACACTCCGGGCACTCGTGTCCAGGTGCTGAGTGACGGAAAACCGGCGGCGACTATCCGGTCGTACGCCGAAAGTCCCGGTTTCTCCCCCAGGGTGACGCTGACCCAGGGGGGTGCACGCCGAATTCCGTGCGCCGTGCTTATGCCACGGGACTACCACGGTGACACTCCCTTGCCCGTCCTCATGGATCCCTACGGCGGCCCGCACGGCCAGCGGGTGGTCGCCGCACACAACGCCCACCTCACCTCCCAGTGGTTCGCCGACCAGGGTTTCGCGGTGGTCGTCGCGGACGGACGGGGCACTCCGGGGCACTCACCGGCCTGGGAGAAGGCGGTCCGGGACGAGCTGGCGGCCGTCGTGCTCCAGGACCAGGTGGACGCGCTGCAAGCGCTCGCCGGGGAGTTCCCGCTGGACCTGGGCCGGGTGGCGATCCGCGGCTGGTCCTTCGGCGGCTATCTGGCGGCGCTGGCGGTGCTGCGCCGCCCGGACGTCTTCCACGCGGCGGTCGTCGGCGCCCCGGTCACCGATCTGCGCCTGTATGACACCCACTACCAGGAGCGCTACCTCGGCCTCCCGGACGAGCAGCCGGAGGTCTACCGCCGCAACTCGGTGATCGACGACGCGGGCCTGGTCGGCCCGGCCGAGCCGCACCGCCCGATGATGATCATTCACGGGCTTGCGGACGACAACGTCGTCGTCGCCCATTCCCTGCGGCTGTCCTCCGCCCTGCTCGCCGCGGGCCGCCCGCACGAGGTGCTGCCGCTGTCCGGGGTGACGCACATGACCCCGCAGGAGACGGTCGCGGAGAACCTGCTGCTGCTCCAGCTGGACTTCCTCCGGCGTGCGCTGCCCGACCAGGGCAAATGACCGTGAACTGCGTTAACACGCAGGCAACTTCACGGAAGCGGTACCGATATACGGACGCGGGAGGCTGATCAGCGTACGGCCGTGCGGGTGCCGTGAGCGGGCCGGGGTGCGCCAAGTCACCCCGGCCCGCTGCCGCACGCGTACTCCTACGGCTCCTGCGCCGGAACCACTTTCTTCTCCTCCGCGAACAGACAGGCCGAGGCGTGCGCCGCCGGGCCGGAGGTGTCGCGGAAGACGGCCGGGACCGCGAGGGCCGGCACCTCGCGGGCGCAGCGGTCCTGCGCCTTCCAGCAGCGAGTGCGGAAGCGGCAGCCGGAGGGGATGTTCGTCGGCGACGGCACGTCCCCGCTGAGGATGATCCGCTCGCGCTGTTCCCGGGCCTCGGGATTCGGCACCGGGACCGCCGAGAGCAGGGCCTGGGTGTAGGGGTGTGTGGGGTGGTCGTAGATCTCGGCGTCCCGGCCGATCTCCATGATCCGCCCGAGGTACATCACACCGACCCGGTCGGAGATGTGCCGGACGATGGAGAGGTCGTGCGCGATGAAGACGTAGGAGAGATCGAACTCCGACTGGAGGCGGTCCAGGAGGTTGATCACCTGGGCCTGGATCGAGACGTCCAGCGCGGACACCGGTTCGTCGGCGACGATCACCTCCGGACGCAGCGCCAACCCCCGTGCGATGCCGATGCGTTGACGCTGGCCGCCGGAGAACTGGTGCGGATAGCGGTTGACGTACTCCGGGTCGAGGCCGACCACGTCCAGCAGTTCCTGGACCCTGCGCCGGCGGTCGCCCTTCGGCGCGGCCTCGGGGTGGATGTCGTACGGCTCCCCGATGATGTCGCCGACCGTCATACGGGGGTTGAGGGAGGTGTACGGGTCCTGGAAGACCATCTGGATGTTGCGGCGTACGGCCTTCAGAGCCTTGCCGGACAACGTGGTGATCTCCTCGCCCTTGAACCTGATGGACCCGGCCGTCGGACGCTCCAGATTGCAGAGCATCTTGGCGATCGTCGACTTGCCGCAGCCCGACTCGCCGACGATGCCGAGGGTTTCGCCCTTGCCGAGGGTGAAGTCGACGCCGTCGACGGCCTTCACCGCGCCGATCTGCCTCTTGAACAGGATGCCCCGGGTGAGGGGGTAGTGCTTGACGAGTCCGGTCACTTCGAGGATCGGCTCAGTGCTCGCGGCCATCCAGGCACTCCCTCCAGAAGTGGCAGGCGCTGCCGCGGGTACCGGAGACCTCGTACAGCGGGGGTTCGTCGGTGCGGCAGACGTCCCTCGCCATCGGGCAGCGCGGGTGGAAGGAGCAGCCCGGCGGGATGTGCATCAGGTTCGGCGGCAGACCCTTGATGGCGTACAGCTGGTGCCCCTTCTGGTCCAGGCGCGGGATGGAGTCCAGCAGGCCCCGGGTGTAGGGGTGGGCCGGCGCCTTGTAGATGTCGCGGACGGGCGCGGACTCGACGATCTTCCCGGCGTACATGACCGCGATCCGGTCGGCCACGTCCGCGACGACCCCCAGATCGTGGGTGATCAGGATCAGCCCCATGTGGTACTCGCGCTGCAGCTCCGCGAGCAGCTCCATGACCTGGGCCTGCACGGTGACGTCGAGGGCGGTGGTGGGTTCGTCGGCGATGATCAGCGCCGGTTCCAGGGCCAGCGCCATGGCGATCATGATGCGCTGGCGCATACCGCCGGAGAACTGGTGGGGGTAGTCCCGCACCCGCTGGGCAGCGGCCGGGATGCGTACCCGCTCCATCAGCTCGACGGCCTTGGCCCGTGCGTCCTTCTTCGACATCCCGCGGTGCACGACGAACATCTCGCCGAGCTGATCCCCCACGGAGAGCACCGGGTTGAGGGCCGACAGCGCGTCCTGGAAGATCATCGCCATCCCGGCGCCGCGGACCCTCCTGCGCTCCTCTTCTTTCAGTGTGAGCAGGTCCCGTCCCTGGAACAGGATCCGACCGCCCGTGACCTTTCCGGGCGGGGTGTCGAGGATGCCCATCACGGCCTGCGCGGTCACCGACTTGCCCGACCCCGACTCGCCGAGCACGGCCAGGGTCTCCCCCGCCTCCACCTCGTAACTCACCCCGTTGACGGCATACGCGATCCCGTCCCGGGTCCGGAACTCCACCTGCAGGTCCCGCACTTCGAGCAGCACGCCACCATCACCTCAACTTCGGATCGAGGGCGTCACGGACCGCGTCGCCGAGCATGATGAAGGCCAGGACCGTGATCGCCAGCGCGCCCGAGGGCCACAGGAGGGCGTGCGGGGCGTTGCGGATGTAGGGGGAGGCGGCGGAGATGTCGATGCCCCAGGAGACGCTGGGCGGTTTCAACCCCACACCGAGGTACGACAGGGTCGCCTCCAGCGCGATATAGGTGCCCAGCGCGATGGTCGCCACCACGATCACCGGGGCCACGGCGTTCGGGGCGATGTGACGCAGCAGGATGCGCGAGTCGGAGGCGCCGAGGGCGCGGGCGGCCTGGACGTAGTCGTTCTGCTTGGCGGTGATGACCGAGCCGCGGGCGATACGGCTGATCTGCGGCCAGCCGAGCAGGACCATGAAGCCGATCACCGGCCAGACCGTGTTGCTGGTGACCACGGAGAGCAGCACCAGACCGCCCAGGACGACCGGGATGGCGAAGAAGATGTCGGTGATCCGGGACAGGAACGAGTCCCAGACGCCGCCGAAGTACCCGGCCAGGGCCCCCAGGACCGATCCGAGGACGCCCACCCCGAGCGTCGCCAGCACGCCCACCGTGACGGACGTACGGGCGCCGTACACCGTGCGCGTGTAGACGTTGCAGCCCTGGCCGTCGTACCCGAAGGGCGCTCCCGGGCCCGGGCCGTCCTGGGCCTTGGCGAGGTCGCACTTCAGGGGGCTGCCCGAGGCGATCGCCGAGGGCCAGACGGCGATGAAGACGAGGAAGAGGATCACCACGGCGGAGATCAGGAAGACCGGGTTGCCGCGCAGGTCCCGCCAGGCGTCGGACCACAGGGAGCGCGGCTTGCCCGCCGGCCCCGTGCCCTCCGGGCCGCCCGGGGTCCGCTCCAGGGTGGCGGCCTCGCTCGCACCCAGGTCCATCGTGCCTCCCATGCCGGTCCCGGCGATCGCGCCCTCGGGCTCGTACGGCTGCTCAGGCATAGCGGATCCTCGGGTCGAGTACGGCGTACAGGAGGTCGACCAGGAGGTTGGCGACGAGGAAGACCAGGACGAGGACCGTCACGAAGCCGACGACCGTCTGGGTGTTCTGGCGCAGGATGCCCTGGTAGAGCTGGAAGCCGACGCCATGGATGTTGAAGATCCGCTCGGTGACGATCGCACCGCCCATCAGCGCGCCGATGTCGGCGCCGATGAAGGTGACCACGGGGATCAGCGAGTTGCGCAGCAGATGACGGATGACGACCCGGTGCCGGGGCAGGCCCTTGGCGATCGCCGTACGGACGTAGTCGGCCCGCTTGTTCTCCGCGATGGAGGTGCGGGTCAGCCGCGTGACGTAGGCGAGGGACACGGAGGCGAGGACCAGGCCGGGCACGATCAGCTCGTCGTAACTTCCGTAGCGCACGGACGGGCTGATCCACTGCCACTTGATGCCGAGCAGCAGTTGGAGCAGCAGACCGGTGACGAAGGTGGGTACGGAGATCACCACCAGGGTGGACAGCAGCACCCCGGTGTCCACGGGCCGGCCGCGCCGCATGCCCGTGAGCACGCCCAGTGTCACGCCGACGACGATCTCGAAGAGGATGGCGACGATCGTGAGCCGGATGGTGACGGGGAACGCCGTTCCCATCAGCTCGGTGACCGGCTGGCCGTTGAACGCCGTACCGAAGTCTCCGGTGAAGAGGTTCCCCATGTACGTGAGGTACTGCTGCCAGAGCGGCTTGTCCAAGCCGAACTCCCGCTTGAGCTGGGCGGCCGTCGCCGGATCGCAGGCCCGCTCGCCGCACAGGCCGGCGATGGGGTCGCCCATCACGTTGACCATGAGGAAGATCAGCAGGGTGGACCCGATGAACACGGGGATCATCTGGAGCAGCCGCCTCGCGACATAGCGCCCCATGGGGATCAGCCGACCTTGATCTCGTTGTAGACCGGCACGCTGAAGGGGTCGAGCGCCACGTGGGAGAGCCGGGCGGTGTAGCCCGCGCTGCCGTTCTGGTACCACAGCGGGATGGCCGCCATGTTGTCGCGGACGACCGTCTCGGCCTGCTGGAAGAGTGCGACGGCCTTGGCCTGTCCGGTCTCGGCGTTGGCCCGGTCGACGAGCCGGTCGAACTGGCCGTTGGACCACTTGCCGTCGTTGGAGGAGGCGCCCGTGTAGTACAGCGGCTGCAGGAAGTTCTGGATCAACGGGTAGTCCATCTGCCAGCCGGCCCGGAAGGGTCCGGTCATCCTGTGCTGCCCGATCTGGTTGCGGAAGTCGGCGAAGGTGCCGACCGGGTTGCCCACGCAGGCCTTGTCGTTGCCGAGCGCGTTGTTGATGGAGTTGCACACGGCGTCAACCCATTGCTTGTGCGAGCCCATGTCCGCGTTGTAGGTGATCTTCAGCTGCCCGCCGGGGATCCCGCCGCCCTCCTGGATGAGCTTCTTGGCCTGCGCGGGGTCGTAGTCGCAGGCGTGGCCGCACAGCCCGGGCTTGTAGCCGCCGGCCGCGCCGAGGACCGGTGAGGTCCAGTCGGTGGCGGGGGTGCGGGTGTTCCGGAAGATGGTCTCGGTGATCTGCTTGCGGTTGATCGCCATGGACAGGCCCGTGCGGGCCTTCCGCGCCCCGGGGGTGTCCCACTTCGGGTCGTAGTACGGGAAGGCGAGGGTCTGCAGGATGCCGGCCGGGGTGTTGATGTAGCGGCCGTTCAGGTCGGTCTCGACGTTCTTGAGCTGGGTGGAGGGCACGTCGTCGACCAGGTCGAGGTTGCCGGCCAGCACGTCGGTGTAGGCGGTGTTGTTGTCGGTGTACACCAGCAGGGTCACCCCGGCGTTCCGCGCCGTGTCGGGGCCGGGGTAGCGGTCCCACTTCCTCAGGTTCATCGCCGAGCCCCTGGTGTAGGACTCGATCCGGTAGGGCCCGTTGCCGACCGGCTTCTTCACCCAGGCGGCGTGGTCGGTGAAGAAGGTGCGGGGCAGCGGGGCGAAGGCCGCGTAGCCGAGGGTGTCGGGGAAGCTGGAGAACTTCTGGTTGAGCCGGACGGTGAAGGTCAGCGGGCCGGTGACCTTCAGCCCGGACAAGGTGTCGGCCGTCTGAGCGCCGCTGTCGGGGTGGACCTTGTCGTAGCCGTCGATGTAGGCGAAGAAGTAGGCGTTCTTCTGGTTGTTCTTCAGGCTCGCCCCGTAGTTCCAGGCGTCCACGAAGGAGTGGGCGGTCACCTTCTCGCCGTCGGAGAAGGTCCAGCCGTCCTTCACCTTGATCGTGAAGTTCCGCGAGTCCCCGGTCTCGATGGATGCGGCGAGCCAGTTCTGGGCCTTGCCGGTCCTCGGGTCGTACTTCTTCAGGCCCCGGAAGATCATGTCGAGGACCTTGCCGCCCTGCACCTCGTTGGTGTTGGCGGGCTCCAGCGGGTTCTGCGGGTCGCCCCAGGAAGAGGTCAGCACCCCGGCGCCGCCGAAGCCGCCGCTCTCACCGCACGCGGTGGCCAGCAGCCCGGCGGCGATCACACAGGCGGCCCATCGGGCGTGCCTGACACCCCGCATGGCTGCCTCCTCCGCGAGCACAGATCCGATACCAGACAATATCGGCTCATACGATCACATACCGCAGGCCGACTGCCGGATTGAGAGGCTGTTGGCGGGACACGTCAGCCGAAAGCAGGCAGGGGCCCAGGAGCGCCCGGACGATCTTGAGCGGGGAGCGCAACAGATCTTCGTACAACGATGCCGAAACGTTGGATTGCGACGTGCCGATGTACGCATTTCGGCACACCAGCGTCCGCATATCGAACTCATTGCCTGATTAGTCGGGTTAGTCCGATGTGAAGCACGGATCGATCACGGCACGCTACACGCGTAGCTACGGAATGATCAAATACAAGCAAAGAAGGTAAAGACGCAACCAAGGCGACCGAGAATTTATTGACCGTGAATGAATTGCGTTGAAAAAGTCCGGCATAGCCCGTAGGGGAGCGTGCCCTGCGGAGTCATCAGACCCTCCCGTGGGCCAGGAGCACCATGACCCCCCCAACTCCATCCGCGGCTGCCCCGCTCGAGGTGACCGACGAGACCGTGGCGAAGTCGACCACTTCCGGCGGGCCGAAGGGCAGTGAGAGCCGCTCTCCAGGGCGGCTCGCCTGGAAGCGCTTCAAGCGCGACAAGACGGGCGTTATATCCGCCTATGTCGTGATCTTCTTCTTCGTGATCGCGATCGCGGCGCCGCTGATAGCCAAGCTGTACGGGAAGAACCCCTACACGACGTACGCGAGCCAGGACCCGAGCCTGCTCGACGCGTTCTCGTACCCGGCGGGCCCGAACGGCGGCATGAGCTCCCAGTTCTGGTTCGGCATCGAGCCGCAGCTGGGCCGGGACGTCTTCACGTTCCTGCTGTACGGCATCCGGACCTCCCTGGGCATCGCCCTGGCCGCAACGACCCTCACCGTGGTCATCGGTGTCGTGGTCGGCATCACCGCGGGCTATCTGGGCGGCAAGACCGACTACTTCGTGGGCCGGATCATCGACATCCTGCTGTCGTTCCCGTCCACGCTGTTCTTCATCGCGTTCATGCCCGTCGTTTTCGGCATCTTCGTCGCCCCCGACGACAACATCCCGACGTGGCTGCGCGCCACCGCCCTGATCGTGGTCATGACCGTGTTCGGCTGGGCCACCATCGCGCGTCTGCTGCGCGGCCAGGTTCTGGCCCTGCGGGAGCGCGAGTTCGTCGAGGCGGCCAAGATCACGGGCGCGTCCCCGATGCGCATCGTGTTCAAGGAGCTGCTGCCGAACCTGTGGACGCCGATCATCATCCAGTCCACCCTGCTGCTCCCGACCCTCGTGACCACCGAGGCCGGGCTTTCCTTCCTCGGCGTCGGCATGATCGACCCGACCCCGGACTGGGGTGTCATGATCGCCCGAGGCGCCCAGTTCTACTCCGAGGACATCACCTTCATGCTCTTCCCGGGCATCGCCATGGTGATCTTCGTCGTCGCCTTCAACCTGCTCGGCGACTCGGTGCGCGACGCGCTCGACCCCAAGTCCAAGCGGTAGCACCCCTTCCATCCGGCCCGGCTCGATGACGTCCGGCTGGCTCCGACCGTTCGAATCGACCCCTATAGGCAGGCTCAGCATGTCTTTTTCTCGCAGAAACTTCCTGATCGCCACCGGCGTGGCCGCGGCCTCCACGACCGTGCTGAGCGCCTGCAGCAGCGGTAGCAAGCAGTCGAGCGACAACAGCATCCCGTCGGTCGCCAAGGCCAAGACCATGAACATCCCGGTCGGCACCAAGGCCGACTCGACCGGCCCGGCCCCCGAGGTTCCGGGCGCGGTCAAGGGCGGGACGATCTACGGCCTCGACCAGTTCGACATGGACCACCTGGACCCGGCCCAGATCTACGTCGCGACCGAGGGCGCCATCACCCGCCCGATTCTGCGCGGTCTGACCGGCTACAAGGTCGACGACAAGGGCGGCTGCACGCTCGTCGGTGACGTCGCCGCGGACGCCGGCACCATGAAGAACGGCGGCAAGACCTGGTCGTTCACGATCAAGGACGGCATCAAGTGGGAGGACGGTTCCGACCTCTCCATGGACGACGTCCGCCACACCTTCGAGCGCCTCTTCGCCTCCTTCGTCACCGAGGGTCCGCGCTACGTCCAGCAGTGGCTGGTCGGCGGCGACAAGTACAAGGGCCCCTACGACGGCAAGCACATCGACTCGCTGGAGATCTCCGGCAAGACGATCACCTTCCACCTCACCGAGCCGCGCACCGACTTCAACTACACGCTCGCCATGCCGGGCTACAGCCTCGTCAACAAGAAGAAGGACACCAAGGAGAAGTACGACAAGCGCCCCTTCGCGCTCGGCCCGTACAAGATCGGCAGCCGTGACATCGGCAAGTCCCTGACCTACGTGCGCAACGAGCACTGGGACCCGAAGACGGACTCCATCCGCAACGCGTACCCGGACCAGTACCTCTTCTCCTTCGGCTTCGAGCTGGTCGCCTCCACCGACCGCTACGTCGCGGACAAGGGCAACGACCAGTACGCGGTGTCGGTGTTCAACGAGGTCGCCCCCGAGCGCATGGCGCAGGTCATGACGAACGCCACGCTGAAGAAGCGCGTCCTCACGCAGGTCGACACGGTCACCTACTACTGGCCGATCAACACGACCCGCATCAAGGACGTCAAGGTCCGTCAGGCCATCAACTACGCCTGGCCGCACCAGCAGATCCAGACCATCAACGGCGGTCCGGCCTCCAGCGTGATCGCCAGCACCATCATGAGCCCGGTCACCCCCGGCTACGAGAAGTTCGACCTGTACGAGGCGACCACGAAGCCCGGCGGCGACCCGGCCAAGGCGAAGGCCCTGCTGAAGGAGGCCGGCAAGGTCGGCCAGAAGCTGGTCATCGCGTACCAGCAGTCCGACACCTCGGTGAAGATGGCCGTCGCCATCAAGAACGCGCTGGAGGCGGCCGGCTTCCAGGTCGTCAACAAGCAGGTCGACAAGTCGACCTTCTACACCCAGATCGGCAAGATCGACAACGGCTACGACCTGTTCGCGGCCGGGTGGAGCCCGGACTGGCCGAACGGCTACTCGGACTTCTACCCCTGCTGGAGCGGCAAGAACATCGGCGACGGCCGCAGCAACTACGCGCAGCTGAACGACCCGAGCGTCAACAAGGCGATCGACGCGGCAGCCGCGATCGCGGACGTCAACGCGGCCAACAAGGCCTGGGGCAACATCGACCGCCAGATCATGGAGCTCGCGGCCTGCGTCCCGGACTACAACAAGATCCGCAACTGGATGCACGGCTCCAAGGTCGGCAACGTCGTGTACGACGCCGGCAACACCTGTGTCGCGCTCTGCAAGCTGTACGTGAAGAAGTAAGCGCGTAGCGACCCTCCGGGGGCGGCCATGACCCGGCCGCCCCCTCCGGCCCACCCCCCTATCCCGGCGACGGCGCCCCGTCCGGAAAGTCACGCCCCATGTTCCGCTTCCTTGTCCGCCGAGTTCTCGGCGCTCTGGTCATTCTGTTGATCATCAGCGCCGTCACTTTCTGGCTCTTCTACGCCATCCCGCGTGACCCCGCCATGATGTCGTGCGGCAGGAACTGCACGCCCGACATGCTCAAGCAGGTCCGGCACAACCTGGGCATCGACCACCCGGTCCCGGTCCAGTACTGGTACTGGCTCAAGGGCATCTTCGTCGGACGCAGCTACGGCGACTTCGGCAACTGCAGCGCCCCCTGCCTCGGCTACTCGTTCGCCAACCGGCAGCCGATCCTGGGCACGATCATGAACCGGCTCCCGCTGACCCTCTCGCTCGCCTTCGGCTCGGCCGTGGTCTTCCTCATCCTCGGTGTCGGCGCGGGCATGATCGCGGCGGTCAAGCAGGGCAAGTGGCAGGACAAGCTGGCCAGTTCGGGCTCGCTGATCGCCTCCTCGCTGCAGATCTACTTCGTCGGCTACATCGCGATGTACTTCTTCGTCGCCAAGCTCGGCATCCTGGACAACCCGTCGTACACCCCCATCACGGACAACCCCGTCCAGTGGGCCTCCGGGCTACTCCTGCCCTGGCTGGTGCTGGCGATCATCTTCACCGCCAACTACACCCGTATGTCCCGCTCCCAGCTGGTCGAGACGCTCAACGAGGACTACGTCCGCACGGCGCGGGCCAAGGGACTGTCCCGCCGCACTGTCTTCTTCCGGTTCGCCTGGCGCGGTGCGATGGGTCCGATCGTCACCATCTTCGGCATCGACCTCGCCACGCTCATCGGCGGCGCGATCATCACCGAGTCCGTCTTCAGCCTCCAGGGCGTCGGCCGGCTCGCGCTGGACGCCGTCAGCAAGAGCGACCTGCCCATGGTGCTGGGCGTGACCGTGCTGTCCGCCGGCGCGATCGTGATCTTCAACATCATCGTGGACGCCGTCTACGCCCTCATCGACCCGCGGATCCGGCTCGCCTGACCTCCGCCCCATCCCCGACCCCTCGCATCACCCCCCTCAGGAGCGTCCCCGTGACGAGCACCGATCAGCAGCCGTTCCTCTCGATCAAGGACCTAAAGGTCCACTTCTCCACCGAGGACGGCATCGTCAAGGCCGTCGACGGTCTCAGCTTCGACCTGGCCAAGGGCCAGACACTCGGCATCGTGGGCGAGTCGGGCTCCGGCAAGTCGGTCACCAACCTGACGATCCTGGGCCTGCACGACCCCGCGCGTACGGCGATCGAGGGCGAGATCCTCCTCGACGGCAAGGACCTGCTCACCGCTTCCGAGAGGGAGATGGAGCGGCTGCGCGGCAACAAGATGTCCATGATCTTCCAGGACGCGTTGGCTTCCCTGTCGCCGTACCACACGGTCGGCACGCAGATCGCCGAGACGTACCGCAAGCACACCGGCGCCTCCAAGAAGCAGGCCCGGGACCGTGCGATCGAGATGCTCCGACGGGTCGGCATCCCGCAGCCCGAGACCCGCGTGGACGACTACCCGCACCAGTTCTCCGGCGGTATGCGCCAGCGCGCGATGATCGCCATGGCGCTGGTCTGCGACCCCGAACTGCTGATCGCCGACGAGCCGACCACGGCCCTCGACGTGACGGTCCAGGCCCAGATCATGGACCTCCTGAAGGACCTCCAGCAGGAGTTCGGCACCGCCATCATCTTCATCACCCACGACCTCGGTGTGATCGCCGACATCGCGGACGACGTGCTGGTGATGTACGGCGGCCGGTGCGTGGAGCGCGGCACCAAGAAGGAGGTGCTGAGCACCCCGGACCACCCCTACACCCTGGGCCTGCTGAACTCGATGCCGAGCCTGAACGGCCCGGTGGACGTGCCGCTGACGCCGATCCCGGGTTCGCCGCCCTCGCTGCTCAACCCGCCGTCCGGCTGCCGCTTCCACCCTCGCTGCGCCTTCGCGGAGAAGGTGGCGGGCGGAAAGTGCTCCAGCGACCGGCCGGTGCTGGAGATCATCGAGGGCCGCGGCTCGGCCTGCCACCTCACCTCCGAACAAAAGCAGGAATTGTTCGCCGACTTCGCCGCAACCCGGCACAACTGACGGACAGCAGACGGGACTTCACGATCATGAGCAACACGAACCCCCTCCTGGACGTCTCCGGGCTCACCAAGCACTTCCCGATCAAGGGCGGCTTCCCGATCCGCCGTACGGTGGGCGCGGTGCAGGCCGTGGACGGGCTGGACTTCCAGGTCGGCGAGGGCGAGAGCCTGGGCCTCGTCGGCGAGTCGGGCTGCGGCAAGTCGACCACGGGCCGGCTGATCACGCGCCTGCTGGAGCCGACCGGCGGCAAGATCACCTACCGCGGGCAGGACATCACGCACGCGGGCCGCAGGGACCTGGCGCCGATCCGCTCCGAGATCCAGATGATCTTCCAGGACCCGTACGCCTCGCTGAACCCGCGCCAGACGGTCGGCAAGATCATCTCGGGGCCGATGGAGATCAACGACATCCACCCGGCCGGCGGCCGCGAGAAGCGCGTCCGTGAGCTGCTGGAGATCGTCGGTCTCAACCCCGAGCACTACAACCGCTTCCCGCACGAGTTCTCCGGCGGTCAGCGTCAGCGCATCGGCGTGGCCCGCGCGCTCGCCCTGGAGCCGAAGCTGATCGTGGCGGACGAGCCCGTCTCGGCCCTGGACGTCTCGATCCAGGCCCAGGTCGTGAACCTGCTGCAGAAGGTGCAGCGGGAACTCGGCATCGCGTTCGTCTTCATCGCCCACGACCTCGCGATCGTGCGGCACTTCTCGCAGCGCGTCGCGGTGATGTACCTCGGCAAGATCGTCGAGGTCGCCGACCGCGACGACCTGTACGGCAACCCGCGCCACCCCTACACCCGGGCGCTGCTGTCCGCCGTACCCGAGGCGACCGTGGACGCCGAGCCGCGCGAGCGCATCCGCCTGGTCGGCGACGTGCCCTCCCCCATCAACCCGCCCACCGGCTGCCGCTTCCGCACCCGTTGCTGGAAGGCGACGGAGAAGTGCGCGTCGGAGGCACCGCCGCTGGTGCAGGTGGAGGGCAACAAGCCGGGTCACCTCACGGCATGCCACTATCCTGAGACGCAGGAGACGATCCCCGCCCCGCGTGCCTCCCAGGACCGTCTCTCCAAGGACCCCGAGGCGGCGGCCTGACACACCCCTTTTCGTCAGCCGTCCCCTCGCGGAAGGGACTTTCACCGGCCCATTGACCCGAGCCCTGAACGTCCGCTTCCAGGGGACGAAGGCCCGCGCCTCCCCAGACGCGGGCCTTCGTCGTACAACGGGTCCGCTGCGGCGGGGAGTTGAAAATCGCTCAAGAAGTGCACCGGAACCTGACGCGCCGTTCAACATCGTGTGTCAGACTGCCGCGGTGGTGGATCACGTCTTTACCGATCTCACGCTCGCCGCGCTCTACGACCGCCTCAATCCCTGGGGACCGGGTGACGACTTCTACCTCGGCCTGGTGCGGGAGGCCCGTTCCGTGCTGGACATCGGGTGCGGTACCGGGCAGTTGCTGCGGCGGGCGCGGGCCGAGGGGCACGGCGGCCGGCTGATGGGGCTCGATCCGGCCCCCGCCATGCTCGTACAGGCCAGGCGGGCCCGGCCGGACGTCGAGTGGGTGCTCGGGGACATGCGCACCCGGCTGTGGAACGGGGAGTTCGACCTCGTCGTCATGACCGGGCACGCCTTCCAGGAGCTGGTCGGGGACGAGGAGATCCGGCACTGTCTGCGAGGGGCCCGGGCGGCCCTCGGCGACGAGGGACGGTTCGTGTTCGAGACCCGCAACCCGGCCGCCCGCACCTGGGAGCGCTGGACCCCGGACCGGGTGTACGAGATCACCGCCGGCGACGGCACACCGGTGCGGGTGTGGTACGACGTGCACGGCGGGGGGCTCAGCGGGGGCCGGGTGCGGTTCACCGAGACCTACGACGGTGACGCATGGAAGGCCCCCCAGGTGTGCCCCGGCGTGCTGCGGTTCCTGGACGGGGAGTCCCTGGAGGGCTTTCTGGCCGAGGCCGGGCTCACGGTCGTCGAGCAGTACGGCGACTGGGGGCGGGGGCCGGTGACCCCCGCCAGCCCCGAGATCATCACGGTGGCCCGGCCCGCCTAGCTAGTCGGCGTCCTCCTCCAGTGCCGCCAGTGCCGGGTCCAGCACGATGTCCTCGTCCCGGGCCTCGGTCGTCGGCTCCTCCGGGAAGTGGCAGGCCGTCAGATGGCCGGCGTGGTTGCCGGAGATCTGGACCAGCGGCGGCTCCTCGGTCGCGCACTTGTCCTGCGCCTTCCAGCAGCGCGTACGGAAGCGGCAGCCCGAGGGCGGGGAGATGGGGGACGGCACGTCGCCGGCCAGGCGGATGCGCTCGCGGCCGCCCGTGTCCTCGTCCGACAGGTTCACCTCGGGCACGGCGGACAGCAGGGCGTGCGTGTACGGGTGGCGCGGCCGGGTGTAGATGGAGTCGCGGTCGCCCACCTCGATGATCTTGCCCAGGTACATGACCGCCACCCGCTGCGAGAAGTGGCGGACGACGGCCAGGTCGTGGGCGATGAAGACGAACGCGATGCCCAGTTCCTTCTGGACCTCCTGGAGCAGGTTCACCACCTGCGCCTGGATGGAGACGTCCAGCGCGGAGACCGGCTCGTCGGCGACGATCAGCTTCGGCTCCAGGGCGAGCGCCCTCGCCACGCCGATGCGCTGACGCTGACCGCCGGAGAACTCGTGCGGGAAGCGGTTGTAGTGCTCGGGGTTGAGGCCGACGATCTCCAGGAGTTCGCGGACCCGCTTCTCGCGGCCACCCTCGGGCTCGACCCCGTTGATCTCCATCGGACCCGAGATGATCTTGCCGACCGTCTGCCGCGGGTTCAGCGACGAGTACGGGTCCTGGAAGATCATCTGGATCTCGGAGCGGATCGGGGCGAGCTGCTTGCGCGTGGCGTGGCTGATGTCCTGCCCGCGGTAGGTGATCTTGCCGCTCGTCGGCTCCAGCAGGCGCGTGATCAGCCGGCCCGTGGTCGACTTGCCGCAACCCGACTCACCGACCAGGCCGAAGCTCTCCCCCGCGTGCACCGTGATGTCGACGCCGTCCACGGCCTGCACCGCGCCGATCGTCCGGCGGATCGGAAAGCCGCCCTTGACGGGGAAGTGCTTGGTCAGTCCGGAGACCCGCAGCAGCGGCTCCCCGTCCGCGCCGGCGCTCTTCTCGCGCGGGGCTGGGAGGACCATGTCCTCGGTCATGACGGTGTCCTCCTAGGACAACTGACGACTAGCCACTGACGGCTAGCCCAGACGGGGCTTGATCTCTTCGATGAAGATGGTCCGCTTCTGTTCCTCCGTGAGATGGCACGCGGAGGCCCGGTCCGGGGCGAGCAGCGGGCGCTCGCGCACACAGCGGCCCGTGCCCTCCACCCGCTCCGGATAGGTGCAGCGGGGGTGGAAGCGGCAGCCGGACGGCGGGTTGAGCAGCGACGGCGGGGCACCGGGGATCGGGGAGAGCTGGGCGCCGAGGTCGGAGTCCAGTCGCGGCATCGAGTTCAGCAGGCCCCAGGTGTAGGGATGACGCGGGGACCTGAGCACCTCGTCGACCGTGCCGCGCTCCACCGCGCTGCCCGCGTACATCACCATGATGTCGTCGGCCATGTCGGCGATCACCCCCAGGTCGTGGGTGATGAAGATGATGCCGGATCCGAACTCCTGCTGCAGGTCCTTGAGCAGATCGAGAATCTGCGCCTGGACCGTCACGTCCAGGGCGGTCGTCGGCTCGTCGGCGATCAGCAGGTCGGGGTCGCAGACCAGCGCCATGGCGATCATGGCACGCTGGCGCATACCGCCGGAGAACTGGTGCGGATAGTCCTTCGCCCGCTCCCTGGGGTTGGGGATGCCGACCTTGCCGAGCATCTCCACGGCGCGTTCCCAGGCCTGCTTCTTGGAGGCGCCGGTGTGCTTCATGTACGGCTCGGCGATCTGCCGGCCGACCGTGTAGTAGGGGGAGAGTGCGGTGAGCGGGTCCTGGAAGATCATGGCGGCCTTGTTGCCGCGCAGCTTCTCCAGCTCCGACTCGCGGGCTGTGGTCAACTCCCGCCCGTCGAGCAGGATCTCGCCCTCGACCGTGGTGAACATGGGGTTGTGCAGGCCGAGGATGGTCAGGTTGGTCACCGACTTGCCCGAGCCGGACTCCCCCACGATGCCGAGCGTCCTGCCGCGCTCCAGGTCGAAGGAGAGTCCGTCCACGGCCCGTACGACGCCGTCCTCGGTCCTGAAGCTGACGTGCAGGTCCCGTACCGAGAGCAGGGGACCGGTGCCGGCCGGGGTCGGAGCACCGGCCTCCTTGGTCAGAGTGGTCACGACAGTGCTCCTAGGACAGCCGCACGCGCGGGTCGATGAAGGCGTAGGCGGCGTCGACGACGATGTTGAACAGCAGGATCATGCTGGCGGAGAAGAGCATCACACCGAGCAGCAGCGGCAGGTCGCTGAAGAAGACGGACTGCACGGCGAGGTTGCCGAGGCCGGGCAGGCTGAAGGTGTACTCGGTGATGATGGCGCCGCCGAACAGCGAGCCGAGGTCGATGCCGAAGATGGTGACGATCGGGATCAGCGAACCCCGCCAGGCGTAGCGGAAGAAGACGTAACCGCGGGACATACCCTTCGCGCGGGCGGTGCGGACGTGTTCCTCCTGGAGCTGTTCGATCATCGAGGAGCGCGCCATACGGGTGTACTGCGCCGCGAAGATCGTGGAGAGGATCACCCAGGGGATGATCAGGCCGGTGAACCAGGAGGCCGGGTCATGGGTGAACTCGTTGTAGGCGGGCTTGTCGAACCAGTGGGTCTGGTAGACGAGGATCGCCAGGGCGAGCGGGCCGAGGAAGTAGATCTGCAGGGAGCTGATGACCATGGCGCCCGCGGTGGCCGTCTTGTCGATCAGCGTGCCGCGCCGCCAGGCGGCGAGCAGCCCGGTGCCGAGGCCGACGAACAGGAAGCACACGGCCGCGCCCAGGGTGAGGGAGACGGTGGTGGGCAGCCGGTCCATCAGGGTGGCCCAGACCTGCTCGTTGGTGTGGTACGAGTAGCCGAAGCAGGGGGCAGGGCACGGGCCCTGGGCGAACTGGTCGCTGCCCATGACGAGGTTGTGCAGAAAGATCCAGTACTGCTCGGTGATGGATTTGTCCAGGCCGAGCACATGGTGGATGTTCGCGATGCTGTCCGGGTTGCAGGTCTTGCCGCACATCATCAGCGCGGGGTCCCGGGGCACCCCGAAGAACAGCACGAACGTGACGATGCTCAGCAGGAACAGAATGACGACGGCACCGATGATCCGGCGGACGAGGAAGCGCAGCATGACAGGGCAGCTCTCAGACGTCGGCGGCCTTTGCGGTGCCCGGCGCGCCCCCTGCTCGGGAGCGCGCCGGGTACCGGACGGGGACGGTTACTTGATGAAGAGGCGACGCGGGTCGACCCCGCCGATCACGTCGTCGTAGACGAGGCCGCCGACCTTGGAGCCGGCGATCTGGGTCTGCTTGTAGTACGCGGTCGGGACGACGTTGACGACGTCCTTGACGATGTACTGGTCGAGCTTCTCCCACTCGGCCGCGGACTTGACCGGGTCGGTGATCTGGATGATCCGGTCAATCTCGCTGTTGATCTTCGGGTCGTTGACCTGCGAATAGTTCTGCGCGCCGTCGGCGATCACGCGGCCGTCGTACAGCGGCGGGATCACGGTCGAGGCGGACGGCCAGTCGGCACCCCACGCGGTGTGGAAGATGTCGTAGTTGTTGTTCAGCTTGGAGACCTGGTCGTAGTAGGTCTCGGCCGGGATCTCCTGGCGCTGGACGTCGAAGCCGGCCTTCTTCAGGCCCGCCGCCATGGCCGTGGAGTACTGCTGGCCCTCAGGGGTGTTGATGTAGCCGAAGGTCAGCTTCATGTTGAGCTTGCCGGCCTTCTTCAGCAGCTCCTTGGCCTTGGCCGGGTCACCGCCGGGGTTCTTCTTCTTGCCCCACGGGTCGAAGGAGGCGTCGTAGCCGGAGACGGTCGGGGAGATCAGACCGCCCGCGACCTCCATGGCGTCGTTGCCGCCGAAGGCGCGCACGAACGGGGTGATCGGCAGGGCGTAGGCGATGGCCTCGCGGATCGTCTTGTCCTTCATGGCCGGGTGGCTCATGTTGATGTTCATCTGGCCGACGTACGGCTGGTAGCCGGAGACCGTGCGCGACTTCATCTTCGCGTCGCGCAGCACCTGGGAGAGGTTGCCCGCGTCGACCTGGTTGTTGAAGCTGATGCCGGTCTGGTCGGCGCCACTGTCGGCGAGCAGGGCCTTGGTGGAGGTCTCGAACTGCTGGTTGAACGAGATGTTGAACTGGTCCACGTACTGGTGCCGGATCGGGTCCGTCTTCGCGTCCCAGTTCGTGTTCTTGACCAGCACCATCGACTTGCCGGACTTGAACGACTGGACCTTGTACGGGCCGGACACCACCGGGTTCTTGTCGTACCGCTCCTTGGTGTCACCCTTCTGCGAGACGACCGCGTAGCCGGACATGGCCAGCGCGTAGGGCAGGTCGGGGTGCGCCTTCTTGAAGTGGAAGACGATGGTTTTGTCGTCCGGGGTCTCCAGGACGGAGCTGGGCAGGTGCTTGCCCTTGTACGGACCGTCCTTGAGCAGCTTGCGGTAGTCGGCGCCCGAGGTGTCGGCCAGCCACTGCTGGACGTAGGTGGGGCCCTGGTTGATGAACGGCGCGAAGAGCCGCTCGATGCTCCAGCGGATGTCCTTGGACGTGATCGGCGTGCCGTCCTGGAACTTGATGCCGTCCTTCAGCGTGTACTTCCAGGTCTTGCCGCCGTCAGTGGTGGTGCCGGAGTCGGTGGCGAGGTCGCCGACCACCTCGTGCTGCTTGCCGTCGTTGCTGGTGGACTTGTAGCCCGTCAGGCCTCTGTGCAGCAGCTGCGCGAGCGACATCTCGTCGGAGACGTAGATCTGGCCCGGGTCGAGGTGCGCGTACGAGTCCCGCTGCAGCACCTCCATGGTGCCGCCGGACTTGGCGCCGGGCACGTCGGCCGCGGGGCCGGTGGAGTCCGCCGTGCCGCCGAACTTGATGGACGCCTGCTGCCGCTTGGCGTCCTGCTGGTCCTTCTTGTCGTTGGTGCCGGTGTCGCTGCCGCCCTTGCTGCAACCGGTGAGCACAAGAGCTCCGGCCGCGAGCACGGAGAGCGCGCTGTAGACGTGGCGTCCGCCCCTACTCATCACGAAGATTCCCACCCATTCTGTGTGTCACCAGTGCGTTCTATGTCTCACCAGTGCGAAAAGGACTGCTGGAAGTGCGCTGTGGTGCAGTGGAGTTGGTGCAGTGAAAGGTCAGCGCGCGGTCTTGGGATCGAAGGCGTCTCTGACCGAGTCCCCGAGCAGGTTGAACGCGACGACGAAGATGATCATCGATACGCCGGGGAAGAACATGTAGGTGATGTCGTTCCGCATCACCAGTTCGGTGGACGCCTTGGAGAACATCTGCCCCCAGTCCGGCGTCGGTTCGACGATGCCGACGCCCAGGAAGGACAGACCGGCCTCGGCCGTCACGAAACCGGGCAGCAGGTACGTCGCCTGCACCAGCAGCGGGGTGACGACGTTCGGCAGGATCTCCTTGCTGATGATCCGCCACGACGAGGCACCGCTGACCTTGGCCGCCTCGATGAACTCCCGTTCCCGCAGCGCGAGTGCGGTGCCGCGCAGGATACGCCCGAGACCCATCCAGCCCAGGAACCACTGGACGATGATCAGGGCCACCACCCGGACGTAGGTCGGCGTCTCGTCACGGGGACTGACGAACAAGGACACCACGACCGGCATGCTCGCGATGAAGAACAGCTGCGCCGGGAAGGCGAGCAGGAAGTCGATGACCCGGCCGATGAAGTAGTCGGTCTTGCCGCCGAGATAGCCGGCCGCGACACCGAGCAGGATGCCGGTCACCACGACGGCGACGGTGACGGCGACCGAGATCATCAGCGAGGTGCGGATGCCGTAGATCAGCTTGGTGAAGACGTCGTAGCCGTTTCCGGGTTCGAGACCGAACCAGAACTCGCTGCTGATACCACCGTTGGGATGCACCGGCACGCCGGCGCTGTCGAAGAGTTCCGGGCGCTCGTCCGCGTACACCGTGTACGGGTCCTTCCCGTACAGCTTGGCGATCAGCGGGGCGAGCAGTCCGACCAGGAAGAAGAAGCCCACGACGTAGGCCGAGATCACGCCGGTGCGGTCGCGCTTGAAGCGCAGCCACATCAGCTGGCCGGGGGACCGGCCTGCGAGCTTGACGGCTTCGCTCTTCGCCTCCGGCCCTGGTTCGCCGTCGACGACGACCGCAGTTCCGCCGCCCTCAATGTCGATAGGACTTGTCACGGTTCGTCCGTTTCACAGGTATGAGTGTGAGAGGTGCTCGGGTACTCCGAGAACGCGCGGAACCGCGAGGCGGACGCGCGTAGTTCTACAGCCGAATCACACCGCTGGAAGCGACGAACAGACCCACCTGGTGTTTGTGACACCGCGCATGGGGGTTCCTCCTCATGACTCCACATGTTCACCAACAGGAGAGGGTTTCCGTCTTCCCTCCGACACCCCTGACGGAGGGCCAGACACCCCCTGGTGCTCGTGAGTCGACGCGCTGTCCCCACAGTGCGAGACCCATTGACCCGAGCGCTACGCGGCTAACTATCTGCCATGGGTCGACCACCGACCACTGCCCGTAGATCTCAATTCAGTCACGGCTCACGGCTAGACCTTCCAAAATCTGGACAAACTGTTCGACCGAAGAAGGCGCGAAACGGACTTGTTACTTGGCTATCGGTCAGGGATCTCCGCATGTCGGACATGAGCCCCCGAAAACGGGTTGCGAAAAGCCCGGGTGCCCCCATTCTGGGGACACCCGGGCTCAATTGCCGGGCTCAACTGCTCCGGGATCAGCCGTGCTTGGCGCGGCTCGCGGCGCGCGCCCGCTCCCTCTGGTCGAGGTTGACCTTGCGGATGCGAACGGCCTCCGGGGTCACCTCGACGCACTCGTCGTCACGGCAGAACTCCAGCGACTGCTCCAGCGACAGCTTGCGCGGCGGCACGATCGACTCGGCCACATCGGCCGTCGAGGACCGCATGTTGGTGAGCTTCTTCTCCTTGGTGATGTTGACGTCCATGTCGTCGGAGCGGGAGTTCTCACCGACGATCATGCCCTCGTACACCTCGGTGCCCGGCTCCACGAAGAGCACGCCGCGCTCCTGTAGATTCGTCATCGCGAACGCGGTGACCGCGCCGGAGCGGTCGGCGACCAGCGAGCCGTTGTTACGGGTCTGCAGCGCACCGAACCAGGGCTCGTGGCCCTCGTGGATTGAGTGCCCGATACCGGTGCCGCGGGTCTGGGTCAGGAACTCGGTCCGGAAACCGATGAGTCCGCGCGAGGGCACGACGAACTCCATGCGCACCCAGCCGGAACCGTGGTTGGACATGTTGTCCATGCGGCCCTTGCGGACACCCATCAGCTGGGTGACGGCGCCCATGTGCTCCTCGGGCACGTCGATCGTCATGCGCTCGACCGGCTCGTAGACCTTGCCCTCGACGTCCTTGGTGACGACCTGCGGCTTGCCGACGGTGAGCTCGTAGCCCTCCCGGCGCATGGTCTCGACCAGGATGGCGAGCGCCAGCTCACCACGGCCCTGCACCTCCCAGGCGTCCGGGCGCTCGGTGTCCAGCACGCGCAGCGAGACGTTACCGATCAGCTCGCGGTCCAGGCGGTCCTTCACCTGGCGGGCGGTGACCTTGCGGTCCTTCACGGCCGCCTTCGCGTCGGCGCCCTTGCCGGTGCCGCCGCGGCCGACCAGCGGGGAGGTGTTCGTACCGATGACCATGGAGATCGCCGGCTCGTCGACCGTGATCAGCGGCAGCGGGACCGGGTTCTCGGTGTCGGCCAGGGTCTCGCCGATCATGATGTCCGGGATACCGGCGACCGCGCAGATGTCACCGGGGCCGGCCTTCTCCGCCGGCTTGCGGGTGAGCGCCTCGGTCATCATCAGTTCGGAGATGCGGACGTTGCCGATGGTGCCGTCGCGCTTGATCCACGCGACCGTCTGACCCTTGCGCAGCTCGCCCTGCTCGACCCGGAGCAGCGCGATACGGCCGAGGAAGTTGTCGGCGTCGAGGTTGGTGACGTGGGCCTGGAGCGGCGCGTCCTCCTCGTACGTCGGCGCGGGGATGTGCTCCAGGATCGTGGAGAAGAACGGCTCCAGGCTGTCGGAGTCCGCCGGGACCGTGCCGTTCTCCGGCTTGGTCAGCGAGGCGATGCCGTCACGGCCGCAGGCGTAGACGATCGGGAACTCGATCTGCTCCTCGTCCGCGTCCAGGTCCAGGAAGAGGTCGTAGGTCTCGTTGACGACCTCGTCGATCCGGGCGTCCGGGCGGTCCGTCTTGTTGATGCACAGGATGACGGGGAGGCGGGCCTGCAGCGCCTTGCGCAGCACGAACCGGGTCTGCGGCAGCGGACCCTCGGAGGCGTCCACCAGCAGCACGACACCGTCCACCATGGACAGACCGCGCTCGACCTCGCCACCGAAGTCGGCGTGGCCGGGGGTGTCGATGATGTTGATGGTGATCGGGTCCCCGCCGTCCTTCGGGTGATACTTCACCGCGGTGTTCTTGGCGAGGATCGTGATGCCCTTCTCACGCTCCAGGTCGTTCGAGTCCATCATGCGGTCGTCGACGCCTTCGAGCTGGTGGGCGGCGAACGCGCCGGCCTGCTTCAGCATGCCGTCGACGATGGTGGTCTTGCCGTGGTCGACGTGGGCGACGATGGCGACGTTGCGGATGTCGTGGCGCGTGGCCATAGTGCGACGAACTCCCGGAGTGTGAGGATTGCCCTGCGCGTACGTCTGTGTCGCGCGGGTCCTGCCGGGCTGGACACGCCACGGCCTCACCCCATGGTACGTGGCCCCGAGGGAGTCGGCTTCCTCGGGGCCGTGTGATGACCTCCATGGAGGTCAGCTGGGTGAAGGTGAGCCGGCCGGACCGGCCGGGGGCCTCGCGCCCTTCTTCAGAAAGCCCATGTCCTCGTAGACCGGTGTCTGGAATCCGAACGCCCCCGCGTTGACCAGGTTCTTCCGTACGGCGACGAGCTGAGGCCGCTGATACAGCGGGATCGACCCCGCCGTGGCCCAGATCCGCGAGTCCGCCTTGCGGATCAGCGACACCTCGTCGCCCTCGTCCAAGGTGGCCACGGCCTCGTCGAACAGCTGGTCCACCTGGTCCGTGCCGACCCGCGTGTAGTTCTGCTCGACGTTCACCGAGCCGTCCGCCGCCGGCACCGGCTTCGTGTACACCGGCCGGTCGTCCGTCGCCGGGAACGCGGAGGACGGCCAGGAGTACAGCGCGAGGTCGTAGTCGCCGGAGGCGATGTGGTCCTTGAAGTAGCTCGCGTCCGGGACTTTGCTGATCGTGGTGCGGATGCCGACCCGCTCCAGCATGGCCGAGATCCGCTCGGCGACCGAGTTCAGCGTCTCGGAGCCGGCGCCGGCCGGGAGGACGAAGCGGAGCAGGAGCGGCTTGCCGTCCTTGGCGAGCGGCTGCACGGCCGCGGCCGCCGGCGCGGCCGTGCCCTGCGGAGCGTACGCACCCTGTGCACCGCCCTGCTTGCCCTCTCGAGCCAGGTGCCGGTCACCGCCGTCGTCCCGTCCGCCGCTCTTGTTGTCCTCGCCGACGATGTACTCGCCGTCCTTGCCGCCGTCGGACTTCTTCTCGTGCTTGCTCTTGTCGTGCTCGGGGCCGGCCGCCTTCTGGGTCTTCTTCTGCTCCTTGACCGGGCCGCCCGGCACCCAGCCGGCGTCGGCGAGCAGCGCCTGCGCCGCCTTGGTGTCCAGGCCGCCGATCGCGCCGCTGTTGTCGGCGTACGCGGGCTGCCCGGACAGGGCCAGATGGCTGCCGACCGGGACGGCGGGCAGGCCCAGCGGGGTGAGCACCAGCCGGGCCAGTTCCCGGCGGTCCAGGGCGCGGGCGACGGCCCGGCGGACGCGTTCGTCGGCGAGGGGGCCCGTGGAGCCGTTCAGGGCGAGCTGGGTGTAGGCGGGCTCCAGCGACTTGCGGACCTCGATGCCGCGCAGCGCCTCCTGGTCGTCCAGGTACCGGGAGACGGCCTTGCGCAGTTTCTTCACGGAGGTCTTGCCGGAGCCCTGCAACGGGTTCGCGGTGCGGCGGGCGGCGAGCCCGATCCGCTGGGCGTCCGCGGGGTCGACGTCGGCGAGGTCCACGCTGCCGTCGGCGAGCGCGGCGGCCCGCTTGTCGCGGGGCACGGCGTGCAGCACGATCTCGTCCAGCTTGGCGGGCTTGCCCCACCAGCGCGGGTTGCGGGTGAGGACGACGTCCTTCTTGGCGGTGTCGACCTTGTTCACCGTGTAGGGCCCGGCGGTGACCTTCAGATTGCGGCGGGCGCCGTCGTTGAAGGCGTCCGGGGTGCCCATGACGTCCTTCGGGTACAGCGGGGAGAACAGCGACTTCCAGTCGGCGTAGGGGCGGGCGAAGGTGACCCGGACCTGGAGGTCGTTGGCGCCGCGCTCGATCTTCTCGATGCGGTCGTAGCCGGCGTTGCGGGCAGTCCAGTAGGCGCTGTTCTTCCCGGCCAGGGCGCGCCACTGGGCGAGGAAGTCGGCGGCGCCGATCTCCCGGCCGTCGCTCCAGACGGCCTGCTGGTTCAGCTTGTACAGCACGACCTGGCGCGGCTCGGTCTCGATGACCTTGGCCGACTCCAGATAGGCGGGGTTGGGCACCGGCCGGCCACTGGCGTCCAGCCGGAACATCGAGGGCAGGACGGCCTGGGCGACGCGGCTGGTGCCGGCGTCGGCGTCGGCCTGGAAGGCGTTCAGGGTCTCGGGCAGGGCGTCGACGGCCCACTTCAGCGTGCCGCCGTCGGCGACCAGGCCACGGGCGACCGGAGCGATGTCCTGCCCGGCGAGCGGCTTGCTGACCTTTTCCTCGGAGCTGCACCCGGCAAGGAACGGCACCGCGAGCGCGCCCGCGGTCAGGAAGGAAACCGAGCGCATCACCGCACGCTGTCCGACGCCGTCGTGGGACATCTCTGCTACCTCCGGGAAGCCGCTGGTTTATGCTCACATTTGTCGGTATATGGAGCTGATCACCTTTGGCGGTATTTTGAGCTGATCAGATCTATGCGACCCACTGAAGAGGAAAGGATCCGGCCACAACGGGCGACACGGCGACCACGGGCGGTTACCCCACCCGTGCGGCGCAACACCACCCGAGATGCACCAGTGCGCCTCCGCCAATCGCTGCACACGCCTTCACATCGGCGGGTGTGACGCGCAACACTCCAAGGCGCATGAACGTTGCCACCAGGGTCCGCCGGACCCGCGGAAGTGAGGGCAAGTCATGTCCGTGCACGACGACATCACCTCGGTCCAGCGCTCCCTCGACGACCTGAACCGGTCGCTGGGACGCCTGGAACACCAGCTCGGCCGCGGCGGCCTGGAGATGCGCCGGGTCCGACTGGACGCCGACCATCTGCGCGAGAGCCTGGCGCTGCTGCGTGAGGCTGCCGACACCCGGGAGACGCCGCGCCGCCCCGACCTCGTCACCATCTCCGACACGCCGTACGACACCAGCCTGTGGGTCGGCTCGGACGACGAGGGCCTGGGCGCCCGCGACCGGCGCGCCCCCTGATCCCCGACGACCGGAGCCTGCCTTGGCCACTGGTACGGAACCCCAACAGAACAGCGGCGGCGTACGGACCACTGCGCGCGCCGCGCTCACCGCCCCGCATCTGCGGACCGACCGCTGGTGGCTGGCGCCCGCCGTCACCGCGGCCGGTCTGCTGGCCTTCGTCGTCTACTCGACCTGGCGGGCCTTCGCAGGCGCGGACTACTACGCGGCGCCGTACGTCTCGCCGTTCTACTCACCGTGCCTGGCGAGCAACTGCAAGACCATGCACGCGGGGCCGAACGCCGATCTCTTCGGGAGCTGGTGGGGCATCTCCCCCGCGATCATCATCCTGATCTTCCCGCTCGGCTTCCGGCTGACCTGCTACTACTACCGCAAGGCGTACTACCGCAGCTTCTGGGCGTCCCCGCCCGCCTGCGCGGTGGCCGAGCCGCACCGGACGTACACCGGCGAGACCCGCTTCCCGCTGATCCTGCAGAACGTCCACCGGTACTTCTTCTACGCGGCCCTGCTGGTCGCCGGCGTACTCACCTACGACACCGTGCTGGCCTTCCGGGACACGCACTACCGCTGGGGCCACATGGGGCTCGGCACCCTGGTGTTCCTGGCCAACATCGTGCTGATCTGGGCGTACACCATCTCCTGTCACTCCTGCCGGCACATCGTCGGCGGCAAGCTCAAGCACTTCTCCAGACACCCCGTGCGCTACAAGACGTGGCAGTTCGTCGGCAGGCTCAACGCCCGGCACATGCAGCTGGCCTGGGCGTCGCTGGTGAGCGTGGCGCTCGCCGACTTCTACGTCTATCTCGTCGCGTCCGGGGTCTTCGCCGACCCGCGCTTCTTTTAGGAACAGGTGAGCCGTCTTATGTCCGTGGTGGACCGCCAGGAGTGGGACGTCGTCGTGGTCGGTGCCGGCGGCGCCGGGCTGCGGGCCGCGATCGAGGCGCGCGAGCGGGGCGCCCGTACGGCGGTGATCTGCAAGTCCCTGTTCGGCAAGGCGCACACGGTGATGGCCGAGGGCGGTATCGCGGCGGCCATGGCCAACGCCAACGAGCACGACAACTGGCAGGTGCACTTCCGCGACACCATGCGCGGCGGCAAGTTCCTCAACCAGTGGCGGATGGCCGAGCTGCACGCGCAGGAGGCCCCGGACCGGGTGTGGGAGCTGGAGACCTGGGGCGCGCTGTTCGACCGTACGAAGGGCGGCCGGATCTCCCAGCGCAACTTCGGCGGCCACGAGTACCCGCGGCTCGCGCACGTCGGCGACCGTACCGGCCTGGAGCTGATCCGCACGCTCCAGCAGAAGATCGTCGCCCTGCAGCAGGAGGACTTCAAGGAGACCGGGGACTACGAGTCCCGGCTGAAGATCTTCCAGGAGTGCACGGTCACCCGGGTCCTGAAGGACACGGCATCCGATAGCGGCTCCGCCGCGGGCCGGGTCTCCGGCGTCTTCGCCTACGAGCGTGAGACCGGCCGCTTCTTCGTCCTGGAGGCCCCCGCGGTCGTGGTCGCGACCGGCGGCATCGGCAAGTCCTTCAAGGTCACCTCGAACTCGTGGGAGTACACGGGTGACGGGCACGCGCTCGCCCTGCTCGCGGGTGCACCCCTGCTGAACATGGAGTTCGTGCAGTTCCACCCGACGGGCATGGTCTGGCCGCCGTCGGTGAAGGGCATCCTCGTCACCGAGTCGGTGCGCGGCGACGGCGGGGTCCTCAGGAACTCCGAGGGCAAGCGGTTCATGTTCGACTACATCCCGGACGTCTTCAAGGAGAAGTACGCCGAGTCGGAGGAGGAGGCCGACCGGTGGTACGAGGACCCGGAAAACAACCGGCGCCCACCGGAACTCCTCCCCCGCGACGAGGTGGCCCGCGCCATCAACGCCGAGGTCAAGGCGGGCCGGGGCTCGCCGCACGGCGGGGTCTTCCTGGACGTGTCCACGCGGATGCCCGCCGAGGTGATCCGGCGCCGGCTGCCCTCCATGTACCACCAGTTCAAGGAGCTGGCGGACGTCGACATCACGGCGGAGGCCATGGAGGTCGGCCCGACCTGTCACTACGTGATGGGCGGCATCGCGGTCGACTCCGACACGGCGGCGGCGCGCGGGATGCCGGGCCTGTTCGCGGCCGGTGAGGTGGCCGGCGGTATGCACGGCTCCAACCGCCTCGGCGGCAACTCCCTCTCCGACCTGCTGGTCTTCGGGCGCCGCGCGGGCTGGCACGCGGCGGAGTACGCGCAGGGACTGGCGTACCAGCGCCCGCCGGTGGACGACGCCCAGGTCAACACGGCAGCGGCGGAGGCCCTGCGGCCGTTCTCCGCGGAGGCCGACCGGGAGGGCGAGGCCGGCCCGCCGGAGAACCCCTACACCCTGCACCAGGAACTGCAGCAGACCATGAACGACCTGGTCGGCATCATCCGCCGCGAGGGCGAGATGGAGCGCGCCCTGCACAAGCTCGCCGAGCTGCGCGTGCGCGCCCGCCGCGCCGGGGTCGAGGGCCACCGCCAGTTCAACCCCGGCTGGCATCTGGCGCTGGACCTGCGGAACATGCTGCTGATCAGCGAGTGCGTGGCCCGTGCGGCCCTGGAGCGCACCGAGTCGCGCGGCGGCCACACCCGCGAGGACCACCCCACGATGGACCGCAAGTGGCGCAACGTGAACCTGCTGTGCGCCCTCGCCGACCCCACCGGCGGCCTCGCGGCGACCGACCCCGGCCGCGGCCAGATCCGCCTCACCCGTGAGACCACCGCCCCCATCCGCCCGGACCTGCTCGCCCTCTTCGAGAAGGAGGAGCTGGTCAAGTACCTCGCCGAAGAGGAGCTGTACGAGTGAGCAGCTACGAGGCCCGCTTCAAGGTGTGGCGGGGTGACACCGAGGGCGGGGGCCTTACGGACTTCGCCGTCGAGGTGAACGACGGCGAGGTGGTCCTGGACATCATCCACCGCCTCCAGGCCACCCAGGCGCCCGATCTGGCCGTGCGCTGGAACTGCAAGGCCGGCAAGTGCGGTTCGTGCTCGGCGGAGATCAACGGCCGCCCCCGGCTGATGTGCATGACCCGCATGTCGGTCTTCGACCGGGCGGAGACGATCACGGTGACCCCGATGAGGGGATTCCCGGTGGTCCGGGATCTGGTGACGGACGTCGGGTTCAACTACCGGAAGGCGCGGGAGGTCCCCGCCTTCGTCCCGCCCGCCGGTCTGGGCGCCGGTGAGTACCGGATGATGCAGGAGGACGTGGACCGCTCGCAGGAGTTCCGCAAGTGCATCGAGTGCTTCCTGTGTCAGGACACGTGCCATGTCGTCCGTGACCACGAGGAGAACAAGACGGCGTTCGCGGGCCCGCGTTTCCTGATGCGGATCGCCGAACTCGACATGCACCCGCTGGACGCGGCCGCCGAGACCGGCCTGGACCGCAAGCGCACGGCCCAGGACGACCACGGCCTCGGCTACTGCAACATCACCAAGTGCTGCACCGAGGTCTGCCCCGAGGGCATCAAGATCACCGACAACGCCCTGATCCCCCTGAAGGAGCGCGCGATCGACCGCAAGTACGACCCGCTGGTGTGGCTCGGCTCGAAGATCAGGAGACGGTCCTCGTAGCACCGTCCCGCGGCGTGCGGCCGGGGCGCTGGGCCAGCGTCTGCAGACCCAGCGCCCCCATGAACACGAACCAGCCGATGAGGGGCAGCAGATCGAACCTGTTGGGGAGGATCCCGAGGAACATCCAGAGGGACAGCCCGGCCGCACCGATCAACTGCCCGTACCCCCACAGCTTCGGCCGCAGGATCCGGTGCCGGCCGAGCGGGATCACCCAGCCGGTCGTGATGCCCGCGACGCCGAACGCCACCATGAGCGCCACGACCAGCGCGGCGGCCACCACCAGGAACATGTGCATGCCCATCATGCTCCCACCAGAGCCAGGGCCTCGGCCAGGTTGTACTCCGCGATCCCGCGCATGGATTCCGCAAAGGGAAAGTCGCCGTCGAGCAGCCGCAGCGGACCGGCGACGAGGTTGAGGTGCATGGCCAGCCGGTACAGCCGCAGCCGGTCCTCGTCCAGGCCGCCGTCGCGCAGGGCGTCGTAGTGCGGCCCGAAGCGCAGCCGCAGAAAGACGTGCTCCCACTCGGCGTCGAAGTACATCAGCCCTTCGATGTCGATCAAGGCGGGACGGCCGTCGGCGTCCAACAGGACGTGATCCGGGCCGAGTTCCCCATGGACGAGGGTGTGACCGGCGGTGCGCGGACGGACCCGGTCGGCGAGGCGGCGCACGGCGTCCTCCAGCTGCTCCCGGGCGGCGGCGACCCGCGGGTCGCGTACGGCGGTCTCGGCGATGTCGGACAGGGCCCGGTCGCTGACGAGCCCGGCGCAGGAGGCGCCGTAGGAGGTGCCGCCGCCGTCGACCAGCGCGACCTTCCCGTAGCCGGCGGAGCGGCAGCCGCGCAGGGTCCGCAGGGCCTCGGCGAACTCCCGCAGCGCCGGGCCCGCGGCGTCCGGGTCCCGGCGCAGGGCCGCCTCCAGGCTGCCGCCGGGCAGGTCCTCGACCACGGCCGCGGCCGCTTCGGGGTCCACGTGGAGCAGGCGCGGGGTGCGGACGCCGGCGGCCATGAGACGGTCGTGGGAGGCGGTGAACAGATCGAGTCCGGAGGCGTGCGAGAAGGGGTCGCGGGGGTCGGCGTCCGGCTGGTCCCAGTAGTCCTCGTCCGGCGACCAGACGTAGGCGATCGCGGTGCCGCCGTCGTCGAGGCGGAGCCGGTAGACACCCTTCTTGGAGCCGCCGCGCAGCCGGGTGACGGCCGTGAGCGCACGGTGCCGGCCCAGGGCGGCACGGGCGAGCGGGGTGAGGACGGCGACGGTCCTGTGCTGTCGTGTTCCGGTCACCGGACCCAGTCTTCCCGATTCACCGGACCCAGTCTTCCCGATAGGCCGTCCAGTCCGCCTCGGTGGCCGCGAAGTCGACGTAGAGGGCGACGCCGAAGCGGGCCCGGTCCTTGTCGGTGCGGGACAGACCGAGGCGGACCCCGCGCACGGCCGCCGGGACGGTCTCGGCGTGGGCCCAGTGGCCGAAGCGGTTCTCGTGGTAGAAGGGCAGGCCCATGAGGAGGTCGGTGGACTCGGGGGTGACCTCCAGGGCCAGCGAGGTCTGCTGGGCGACATAGCCGCCGTACAGGCTCTGCAACGGCTGCATGGTGTCGTACGACATCACCGCGATCTGGTCGACGCGGCGCGCGACCTGCCCGAAGTAGGCCTGCGACCACCACTTGGGATGGCCGGTGACCGTACCCCACACGGAGTGGAGGGCCGGGAGCGGATCGATCTGGTGGGCGGCGACGGAGAGCAGGGCGTGGCGGGCGCGGGTGACACCGTGCAGGGCGTCCAGGAGAGCGAGGTAGTTCCGGTCACCGGAGTGCAGGGGCTCCAGGTCGAAGTGGGCGCCCTGGAAGCCGGCGTCCAGGATGTGACGGGTGGACCCGACCACGGCGGAGCGGGTCGCGGGGCGCTCCAGGTGCATGGCGTACGGCTTCTCGGGGGCCACCTCGTCGCCGAGCCAGGCCTGGACGCGGATACGCGGCGCTCTGCCGTGCAGGGTCCTGATCAGCCAACGCGCCTTGGGGTACGCCGACTCCGGGAGCGTGCCGTCGTGTTCCAGCGGGCCCGCGTGGACGTACAGGTCGCGGATGCCGGTGTCGCGCAGGCGGCTGACCAGGGCGGTGACGTCGGCGTCGGTCTTGCGGCCGTCGACCCAGGCGTGGCCGAGCCAGATGGCGTCACGGTTTCGGGTGTACGTGCCGTGGTCGGGGGTGCCGGTGCAGTTGAGGCGGAGCGCGGTCTCCGCGGCGAGGGTGGGGAGGAGCAGGAGGAGGACGAGGGCGAGCGCGGTGCGCCTCAGGGTGCGAGGCCATCTGCGTTTCCGGCTCGGATCGGCGGGGCGGCTTTCGTCGTCTGGTGCGGGTGGGTTCGGTGGGGCGTTCTCGGGGTCGGGTGCGGATGGGTTCTCGAGGGTCTCCTCGGCGTCGGGTGCGGACGGGCCCTGTGGGGCGTCCTCGGCGTCGGAGGCCTCAGGCCGTCGCGGTGTGAGCTCGCCCGCTTCCCCGCCCATTCCCTCCCCGTCCGCCATGGCTCCGTCGGTCGTCGCGCGGTCGCTGCCTCTGGTGTCCATTCCTGACCCCCTGCCCATCCCGTCCCCCACCCGTATCCGTCCCGCTCGCGAAGGCGTCTACCTGCCCATACGCTCCGAAATGTGACGTCCTCCCTGATCCGTGGCCGGCCTCGGCGCGCCAAGGCGCACATATGGGTGCGGGTGGCGCATGCCCTGCTCGGTGTCGTGGTCGGGACCGGGTGGCTGGTGTTGCCGGTGATGACGGTCGGTGCGCAAGATCCGGTTCCCGTGGCGCCCACCGGCACCGCAGCGAGCGCCGCCGCGCCGCAGCAGGACGAGACGTCCACCACCGACCTCGTGCTGCCCCTGATCGCGGTGGTCGCCGCCGTGGGGCTGGCCGGATACAGCTACCTGCGCCGCACCCGCCGCGCCCGTACCCGTACGACCCCCGGGATCGTCTCCGCCGCCCCGCCCGCGCCCACGCCGACCGACACCGAGCGTCAGGCGCGCGCCGCGCTGGTCCTGGCCGACGACTGTGTGCGCACGAGTCGGGATGAACTCTCCTTCGTCCAGGCGCACTTCGCGGAGACCGAGACCGAGCCCTTCGTCCATGCGCTGCGGGCCGCCGAGACCGAACTGGCGGCCGCGTGCGCGATCTGGCGGCGGTACGAGCAGGGGGTGCCGGGGGACGACGCGGCCCGGCGGCAGGCGCTGGTCGGCGTGGTCGGCCGGTGCGCGGAGGCGGGACGCCGGCTGGATGCGGTGGCCCCCGCCCTGGATGGGCTGCGGGAGCTGGAGGGGCCGGGGCTGGCCGGGGCGCTGGCGGTCACCGAGGGGCGGTTCCGGGAGCTGACGGGGCGGACGCTGACCGCCGAGGACACCCTGACCGCCCTGCACGACCGCTGCACGCCCGCGGCCGTCGCGCCCGTCACCGGGTATCTGGAACAGGCCAAGGACCGGCTGGTGTTCGCCACCACGCGGCTCAACGAGGCCCGACAGGAGGCCGACGCGGGCGGCGACGTGCGGGCCGCCGGGCGGCTGCGCGCCGCCGAGGGCGCGGTGGCCCAGGCCGATGTCCTGGTCACCGGGGTGGAGCGGCTCGCCGCGGAGCTACGGGAGGCGGCGGAACTGGTGCCGGCCGCCCTGACCGGCGCGGAGGCGGAGATCGCGGCGGTCCGGAAAGGGGGCGTGCCGGGTCATCTGACCAGCGGTGAGCTGCACGCCCGGCTGGCCCACGCGGACGCCGTGCTGGCCGCCGTACGGGAGCAGCTGACGGCGGGCTCGTACGACCCGCTGGACGCCCTGCGCCGGATCGCGCGGGCGGTGGAGCGGCTGGAGACGGGCCACGCCGGTGCGCCGTCCGCCGCGGCGCTGCTCGTGGCGAGGAGTTCCGTCGCCGGGGCGGAGGACTTCGTCACGGTGCACCGGGGCGCGGTGGGCCCGGAAGCGCGGGTCCGCCTGGCGGAGGCGGCACGCGAACTGGGCGCGGACCACGCCGGCCAGGCCGACGCCTTGGCCCGCGAGGCCCGGGAGCTGGCCGAACGGAACGTACGGGCCCACGGCAACCCGCACACGAGCGCCGACGGAGACGCCCCGGGTCTGGCCGCCGCGGTCCTGGGCGGAGTCCTCCTGGCAGAGGACCCGGACGGGGGGCCACCGGCGAGCTACGGAGGACCGCAGACGCGGGGCCGCCACCGCTTCTCGGCACCGGCCTAGCCAACGGCGGGTGGGTCAGAAGAGGCTCAGCAAGGCCTCCGCCGGGTCGGTGAGGCCTGCCTCTCCCCCGGGCAACGGCAACTCGAACCACACCGTCTTGCCGCGAGGCGTCCGGCGCGAGCCCCACGCCGCACTCAGCAACCCCACCAGCTGCAGCCCCCGGCCCCCCTCGTCGGTGTCCCGGGCCCGCCGGCGCCGGGGCTGGACCAGCCCCGAGTCCCACACCTCGCAGACCAGCGTGCGGTCCAGCAGCAGCCGTAGCCGTATCTCCCCCTCGCCGTACCGCAGCGCGTTGGTCACCAGCTCGCTGACGAGCAGTTCGGTCGTGTCGACGAGCGGTTCCAGGTCCCAGCTCAGCAGCTGTCCCCGGGCGTACTCCCGCGCCCGCCCCACACTCCGCGGCTCGCGCGGCAGCGTCCAGTCGCCGACGGACTCGGCCGGCAGCCCCTGCACCCGGGCCATCAGCAGCGCGATGTCGTCCTCGCCGTGGTGGGTGTCGAGGGTGTTGAGGACGTGGTCGCAGACGTCCTCCAGCGGGCGGGAGGGGTCGGTGAGCGCGCCGACGAACGCCTGCAGGCCCTCGTCCAGCGGATGGTCCCGGGACTCGACCAGGCCGTCCGTGTAGAGCGCCAGCAGCGCGCCCTCCGGCAGCTCGACCTCGACCTCCTCGAACGGCTCGCCGCCCACCCCGAGCGGCATGCCGGGCGGCACGTCCAGCATCAGGGCCGGCTCACCGGGCTCGACCAGCACCGGCGGCAGATGGCCGGCGTTGGCGAACGTACATCGTCTGGTGACGGAGTCGTACACGGCGTAGACGCAGGTCGCGAGGTAGACCTCGGAGAGGTCGGCGTCGCGCGGCTGACGGGCCGTACGGGTCGCCTGCTGCACGCCCCCCGGGGTCCCCAGCCCCCGCGCGATCTCGTCCAGCGCGGAGAGCACCTCGGCCGGTTCGAGATCCAACAGCGCCAACGTTCGTACGGCGGTGCGGAGTTCGCCCATCGCGACAGCCGCCCGAAGCCCGCGCCCCATCACGTCGCCCACCACCAACGCCGTACGGTGGCCCGGCAGTTCGATCACGTCGAACCAGTCGCCGCCCACCTCGGTCGCCGCGTTGCCGGGCAGATAGCGGCAGGCGATGTCCAGTCCGGAGGCCTCGGGGTCACCTGGCGGCAGCAGCGAGCGTTGCAGTATCAGCGCCCGCTCGTGCTCCCGGCGGTACAGGCGCGCGTTGTCGATGCAGACCGCGGCGCGCGCGGCCAGTTCCACCGCCAGGTCCCGGTCCCGGTCGCCGAACGGCTCGCTGCCCTTGGCGCGGGCGAACTGGGCGAGGCCGACGACCGTGTCGTGGGCGACCATCGGCACGGCGAGCGTCGACTGCACGAGGCCGCCCTCCTCGGGGGGCACGGCTTGCGGCCGGGCGGTGCGCAGGGCGTCCGCGCAGGGCGAGTTGAAGGGGAAGTGGTGGACCGCGCCGACCTCGACAGGCTCGCCGGAGACGGCGAAGGGGGCGCCGGAGACGGCGCTCGCGAAGGCGACGCGGCGCAGTTCGGCGCTGCCGTCGACGAGTCCGGGCGGGGTCTCGTCGCCGGTGAGCAGGCCCTGGTAGAGGTCGACGGTGGCGAGGTCGCAGAAACCGGGGACGACGACGTCGAGGAGTTCCCGGGCCGTGGTCTCCAGGTCGAGGGAGTTCCCTATGCGGGCGCCGGCCTCGTTGAGCAGCGCGAGGTTGCGCCGGGCGGCGGCGGCCTCGCGAGCGGCGGCCCGGCGCGAGGTGATGTCGGTGCCGAGCCAGGCGATGCCGATGGGCCGGCCGCTGCCGCTGTGCACGCGGTAGAGGTTGACGGACCAGTGCCGGCGCTCCTCGGAGCCGGGGACGTGGCCGGTGACATGCATGTCGGTGATGGACTGGCCGGTCTCCAGCACCCGCCGCAGGGTGGCCGAAACCCGCTCGGCCTCACCGCGCGGCAGATAGTCGTGAACTCCCTTGCCCCGGTGGTCGTCAGGGGTTCCGCCGAAGATGGAGGCGAACCGCTCATTGGCCCGACGGACCCTCAGATCGGTGTCGATCAGCAGGAATCCGAACGGGGATTGACCGAAAATGGCCTGCGACGCGGCCAGATCGGTCTCGATGCTGCGCAGGGTACGGACGTCCACGACGATGCACACGGCGGCCTTGTCGCCCTCGGCGGTCCGGGTGGGCATGACGTAGACCTCGGCCAGGCCCTCCTCGCCGCGCCCGCCGTCCGTCTTGTCCGGCATCCGGAAGGGCACAACTCCGGTCCACTCCCGCCCGTCGAGGATTTCGGCCATCTTGCGCTGGCCGCGCTCGCGCAGATCGGGGTCGATGAAGGCCGCTATCGGGTCCATGCCGACGGCGCGTGCGGCGGGGACGCCGAAGAGCTGCTCGGCGCGCAGGCTCCACTGGTCGACCAGCCCGCCGGGACTGATGGAGAAGGAAGCGACCTTGATGTAGTCGTACATGGAACCGGGCGGACTGCTCTGCCACATGGCGTCTCCGGCTGCGGCTGCCTCCGCGGCCTGGTTCATCGCGCCGTCCGACGGGTCCTCGGACTCCGTGGCCTTCGCTGGTATCTCGCTCACGCGAACCGTCCCCTCCAGCTCACCGCGCCCGGCACCGGTCACCGACAGCGGCTGCCCGCAGTATCCAGCACTACGGCGCCGCACGACACGGTGTTCACGATCACAGCTCGGTCCAGATGTTTTTCGGACCGGTCCGTGACAACACTTCCACTCTTCTAACCAGGGAACACGCCCTCGAATCACGCGCCCCGGAGCCGGCCGCGCACCCGCGGCGCACGATGGACGCGTCCCCGCCGGCTGTACACCCGCGTGCTCCCCGGATGCTTCCGGCTCACCCCGGCACCGCCAGTTCGAACCAGACGGTCTTTCCGCTCACGCCGGGGCGGGTGCCCCAGCGGCGCGAGGAGCCGGCGACCAGTTGGAGCCCGCGCCCGCTCTCGTCCTCTTCGCGGGCGACACGTTCGCGCGGCAGGTCGGGCAGCGGGTCGGAGACCTCCACCAGCAGCGCGTCGTCCAGCCCGACGGGACGGACGAGCCGTACGCCGATCGGGCCGGTGGCATGCCGCAGCGAGTTGGTGACCAACTCGCTGACCAGCAAGGCGGCCAGGTCGGCGAGGCAGTCGAGGTTCCAGCCGTGCAACTGGCCGCGGACCGCGGCGCGTGCGGTGCGCACAGCACCCGGCTCCGCGGGAAAGGTCCACTCGGCGCAGTCGCCTTCGGTGTCGATCACGCCGATCACTTCCCAGGCCAGCGAGCCCCCACCCATGTCCGGTTTCGTGGGGTTAATGGGCCCATACCCGATATCCAAGGGGCAGTACCGTGCGGGAGGGCGCACAGTGGCACGAACGGCGTAGGGGCGCTCCGTTTGGACAGCCGCGCGCCTGAGAGCTCGGGTGGTGCGGCTGTCGTGCGAGTGCGGCTCCGTCAGGGCCGGTCGCTCCCCCAAGTCCGGGGCTGCGGTTCCGCGCCCCATCGGGCAGCCACCTCCCGGACCGCCGGGACGTCCTGGTCGAGCCAGTCCACCTCCCAGATCCGGCCCGGGGTCAGCCAGCGCAGCTCGTCATGGTCCTGGAGCGGCCTCGGCGCGGGTGAGCCGGGGCGCAGGCGGGCGGTCCACACCTGCAGGACGTACGGCGCCCGCAGCGGCCACTGCCCGGGCACGCGCCCGACCGCCTCGGCCTCGATGCCGAGTTCCTCGCGCAGTTCACGCACCAGGGCGTCCTCGGGCCGCTCGCCCGGCTCGACCTTGCCGCCGGGCAACTCCCAGCGTCCGGCCAGGTCGGCGGGTGCGCTGCGGCGCGCGGCGAGCAGCCGGCCGCCGTCGAGCAGGGCGGCCCCCACCACCACGATCCGGTCCGTCATGGGTGTGCCGGGTGTCATGGGCGTCATGGGGCGGAGCCTACGGGAGGGCCCACGAGGTCAGTTGCGGGTGCCGTCCCCGTTCTGGCCGATGCGCTCGACCCGGTAGACCTGTTTGTGTCCCCGGTCGTCGAGACTGTCGGCGATCCTCTGGGCCTCGGCGCGGGTCGCGTACCGGCCGACGCGGTAGCGATTGCCGTTGTCGTCCTGCCGTATCACGATCCAGGGCAGGGAGACCGTCCCCTCACTCATGGCCCCCACCGCCCGCGTCGCCCCTTCTCGCACCACCCCACCCGCTTCCTCTCCCGGGCCCCCGCCGCGCCCCGCCTAAGGAAACCGCACTACGCATATGCCCGAGCGTACGCCCAACCTTCACGCAGCGAATACGTCTTTTCACAAAGAGGTATGCAACCAGCCAGAACACAGGGGGCGCACGGAAACGAACGCGCCGTCGTGAGCGCCCCTGTCCCGAGTCGGGGGCATATCCGTGTGACCCCTGGTCACCTGGGAAAACGGCCGGATTGCGGCGTCGGGTCACCTGCGACCGGAGGCCGCGCGCCCGGTCCTACGCCGCTGGGACGTGCAGGGGTGTGCGCTACCTCACGCAAGGGGGCGCGCATCGGGGTCGGTTCGGTGATCGTGGTGGGGGCGCGGTGGGGCGGAGGCGTGGCGGGCCGTGGTGGGCGTGGGCTCATGGAGTGTTTTGGCAGCTTTGTTCTCACCGAACAGGCAAGTGATAAGCCACCCGATACCGATCCGCCGGAATCACCACATCCGCCGTCTCCACCGCCCGACCAGACGCGTAGTACGTACGCTGAACGACCATCACCACATGTCCGGGAACTCCCCCGAGCACATGGAGTTCCTCCGCGAGGCCGGGGCGGGCGCCGACCTCCTCGGTGACGTTGTCCACGATGACGTCGATGGCGTGCATGCGCTCGACCACACCCATGCCGCCGAGCGGTCCCTCCTCGGGCAGCATCACGGGGGTGCGGCCGGTGACGGCGAGGGGCTCCCAGGAGGTGGAGAGCATCATCGGCTCGCCGGCCTCCCGGAACAGGTACTTGGTGCGCATGACCCGGTCCCCGACCTGGAGGCCCAGCCGGTCGGCGATGGCGGACCCGGCCTCGGTCTGTTCACTGCTGGACTCCCAGGTGCCGCGCACCGAGGCGTCGGCCTGCTCCTGCCGGAAGGGCGTGGCACCGCCGGACGGGCGGTATCCGGAGCGGGCCACGCGGCGCGGCACCGGGCGCTCGCGGACGTAGGTCCCCGAACCGGAGCGGCCCTCGACCAGGCCCTCGGCCATCAGCACCTTGCGAGCCTCCAGCGCGACGGTGTCCGAGACGCCGTACTCCTCGCGGATGCGGGCCTGGGAGGGCAGGCGCGTGTGGGGCGGCAGCGATCCGTCGACGATCTTCTTGCGGAGATCACCCGCGACACGCAGGTACGCCGGCTGCTCACCGAAAGTCACTGGCCGCTCCCATCCGATTGTACAGACAGCAACAGCGTGGCAACCGTGGGTTGTGCCGCGCAAGCAAAGGCCAGAGAATCACCCGATGTGATGACGTGGGGTGCGGGAGGGCTTTACGCAGGCACTTTCTCTCTATAAATGCGCTCGCACAGCCCGCTCACACCTGGACGCCGGTGTCGGCACCGTCGTCGCCCTGCGGCGGGGCCGTGGCCAGCCCCAGAGCCTTCCGCACGGTGACCGCCCGGTGCGGCTCGATCAGCCCGAGGGCGGTCTCGTAGTGGTCGAAGTAGGCGTCCGCGTCCGGCGCCCCGGCCACCTTCGTCCACTCCGCCCGCGCCGTGTCGAGGTCGGCGGCCAGGGCGATGACCTGGCGCCGGGAGCCGGCGGGCCAGTCGTGCGCCCGCAGCATCCGGGCCTGCTCGCCCAGTGCGGACGCGACCCGGTCCGCCCAGCGCTTGTGGCCGGGCAGGTCGTCCTCCACGTACTCCGCGTCGGGGGCGCTCGCCAGCGCGACGTTGAGGACGTGCGCGGCCTTCAGATAGGCCACCTGGTCGGCGTCGAGGACGGTCTCGTCGTTGCGCAGCGAGCCGGTCAGCCGACCGCCCTCGTCGGTGCCGGCGAACACGCAGGTGACCTCGCGGTCCCCGGTGGCCCAGCTGTCCTCGGTCGGCGTCAGGTAGTACACGTCGACGCCGTCCGGCACCGCCCAGCCGTCCATCGCGTAGCTGTCCCGCAGGCCCCAGCAGCGCTCGTCGGCGGTGTCGGTGATCCTCACGTCGCCGGGATAGCCACGGCCGGTGAGCCGGAAGGACGCGAACACCTCACCGTCGTGCGCGCCGGCGCAGGGCACCTCGTCGAGGTCGTCGGCCGCGCCGCGCAGCGCGCCGCCGGGCGCGTTGAAGCACTCACCCTTGGCCGGCGAGATGCTCACGCCGCCGTGTGCGCCGCCCTTGAACCCCTGCCAGAAATCCGACGCGCCACCGGAGATGAGGAACAGCGCCCACAGCACCAGTCCGATACCGGACAGCACCGCGCCGCCGACGGCGAGCCCGGTGCCGCGCTCGCCGCGCCGGCGGATCTGCCGCAGCGCGACCAGCCCGAGCACCAGGCCCACGCCCGGCAGGAAGCACAGCACGCCGAGCACGAGGGAGGCGATGGCGAGGCCGTTGACGGGCGCCGGGTGGTTGAAGGGGCTGTAGCCCTGCGCCCACGGCCGGTACGGCGGCAGCCCCTGCGGGCCGCCCGGCTGCCCGGTGTGGGACGGCGGGGCGTACGGGCCCTGCGGGTACGGCCAGGGTGGCTGATACGGGTCTTCTGGCTGGTGGGGTCCGGAAGGCGGGGCTATGGGCACCGGTAGCGTGCTCCTGTGGCGGGCGGTGGCAGCGCGGGACCGGTGAACAGCCGGTGTGCGGGCTGACGTACGACTGGGCGGATGGTAGTCGAGGCACGAACGGGGGCGGAATGAGGGTGGACACCCATACCGGGAGCCGGGTGGGCGGCGAGGTCGTCCGAGCGGTGAACGGGCTCACCGCGCGGTGGGCGGAGACAGCGCAGAACGGCACGGTCTTCTCGGCGGCCGGGGTGTGGCCGCTGCTGGCCTTCCTGGCGGACGGTGCGACGGGCCCGGCACGGGCGGAGCTGACCGGGGCCCTCGGCCTGTCGGCGGATCAGGCGGCCGGTGCCGCTCGGGAGTTGCTGGCGGCGGTGCAGTCCGTGTCGGGGCTGGACGCGGCGCTCGGCCTGTGGACGCGCCAAGCGCTCACCCTGCGGGAAGAGTGGCGGGCCGGGCTGCCGGCCGGGACGTACGGGGTGTTCGGGGACGACCTCGTCACCGCGCAGGAGCGGCTGGACGCCTGGGCGGCCGAGCGGACCGGCGGGCTGGTGGAGCGGATGCCGGTGACGCTGACCCGGGACGCGCGGATGGTGCTGGCCAGTGCCCTGGCGCTGCGCACGACCTGGCGGCAGCCGTTCACCGAGCTGCCGCTGCGGCCCGGCTCCGGCCCCTGGCAGGGCCGTACGCTGCGCGGGCTGTACCGGCGTAGCGTCCGTCCGGACCGGGTGGGGGTGGCGGGCACCCCGGACGGCTTCGTCACGGCGCTGACGGTGCCCGGCGACAACGGCATCGACGTCCACCTGGTGCTCGGCGAGGAGCGCATGACCCCGGGTCAGGTGCTGACGGCCGGGGTCGGGATCGTGGAGCGGGCGCTGCCGCTGACCGGGGGCGGCTCGCTGCCGCACGGGCACGTGGGCCCGGGCCTGTACGTGGAGCAGCAGCCGGCCGTCGAGCCGACGCCGCTGACGCTGGATGTGCGGACGGTGGCGTACGAGGTACGCGCCGACCACGATCTGCTCGCTCTGGCAGGGCTGTTCGGCCTGACGGCGGCGGCCGATGCCGGAGTCGGTCACTTCCCGGGGGTCAGCGACTACCCGCTCGCCATCGGCGCGGCCCGCCAGTCGGCGCTGGCGCAGTTCGGTCCGCTGGGCTTCCGGGCGGCCGCCGTGACGGCGGTGATGGCGGCGCCGGGCAGCGCCCCGCCCCAGTACCGCTACGAGACCACGGTCGTCCGGGCCGTCCTCGACCGCCCCTTCGGCTTCCTCGCCGTCGACCGCGAGTCCCGGCTGGTGCTGATGGCGGGCTGGGTGACGGATCCGGCGCCGGAGCCCGTCATGAACTTCCCGGGCGCTGTTCCTCCAGGACTCTGACACACCGGGCGAGCAGCCCGGTCAGGGCCTCGCGCTCGGCGTCGGTGAACTCGGCGGCGAGGGCCCGTTCGACGCGTACGGCGGCCGTGTCGGCCTCGGCCATGACGGCGCGGCCCTCGTCCGTGAGGCGGGTCTCCAGGACGTTCTTGTGCCACTCATGCGGGCTGCGCGTGATCAGAGCGCGGTCCTGGAGGTTCTTCAGGACCGTGTTCATGGTCGGCGGGGTGACCCCGCACAGCCGGGCCAGCGCCGCGGCGGAGATGCCGGGGTTGTCGGCGAGGTGGAGCAGCGCGGCGTACTGGGCGACGGTCAGGCCCGCGGGCTTGAGGACCGCGGTCTTCGTGGCGTTGAGGGCCTGCTCGGCCCGCTTGAGGTGGGAGCCGAGGCGCTCGGAAGCGGGCATGGAGGTCACCCGGCCCAGATTAATGCTTGAGCGAAGATTCGCATTCTGATGATGATTAATACACTGGCGATCATTAGAGCTCTAATATAACTTTGCACACATCCCAGAGTGAGTAGCCGAACCGAGAGGCACCGTCGTGTCCCGTTCGATCCACCGTCGTACCTTCCTGACCGGCGCCACCGCGGCGGCCGTGGCCCTCGCCGCACCCCGGGCGACCGCGGCCACCGGCCCACCCCGCGTCTCGACCGCCTTCACCCTCCCGGACGGCCGGGCCTACCCCGAGGGCATCGCCCTCGACCCGCGCACGGGCGACGCGTACGTCGGCTCCTTCACGACCGGCGCGGTCTACCGGGCCGCCGTCGGCAGCCGCACCTCCGACGTCTTCCTGCCGGCCGGCACGGACGGCCGTACGACGGCCAACGGGCTGAAGGCCGACCGGGCGGGCCGTCTGTGGGTCATCGACCACACCGCCGGAATCGACGTCTACGACCTGCGCGACCGCTCCCTACTGGCCCGCTTCGAGGTACCGGAGGGTGATCAGCGCTTCGTCAACGACCTCGTCGTCACCGCGGACGGCACGGCGTACGCCACCGACAGTGTGCGTCCGGTGATCTACCGGGTCACCCCCGTCGAGGTGGCGCGCGGTGGCCGCGCGCCGCTGGTCGCTCACTTCGACCTGAGCGGGGCGGTGCCCCCGCACTCGCCGAACGCCTACACCCTCAACGGCATCGTCGCCGACCCCACCGGACGCCTGCTGTTCGTGGTCGACATGACCGGCGGCGGCCTGTACCGGGTCGCCGTGGCCGACGGATCGGTTCGCCAAGTCACCCTGCATGGGGGTGACTTGGTGAACGGCGACGGCCTGGAGCTGTCCCAGCGCACTCTGTGGGTGGCCCACAACAAGACCAACACCCTGACCCGCTGGCACCTCTCGCCCGACGGCGCCGAGGCCCGCCTGATGCGGACCCTGACCACCCCTACCCTCCAGATCCCCACCACCCTGGCCCACACACCCGGCGCCCTCCTCGTCGTCCGCTCCCAGTTCGACAAGGGCGGCCCGATGGGTCCGGGGACGCCGACCACGCCGTTCACGGTGGCGCGGGTTACGGGGATGTGAGCGTCCAGGGCCGGAGGATCAGCTCGCGGGCACCAGTGTCTGGCCCCGTTCGGTCGGCGGGCCAGATCGAGTACTGCTCCTCGTCGTCGAGCACGACCTTGCTAGACGCGGTTGTACGCGGCCTCTACACGGGCCCGGTCAGGGTCGATCTCAGGGTCGATCTCAGGAACGACCCTGAGGCTCCGTCGCCGGACGCGGTCCCAGCGTTGGCATGGCGCGTCGCATCCCCCCAACGAAAAGGCCGGAGAGTGTTCCTGAACAAGAGTGGACGAACGCCGTCTCCCTCCGGCGGAGCGGAGGGCGGCCGCGTGGTCGTCAGCGTGACCGCCCGCGCACAAGAAATACGGAAGCGGCGAGCACCAGGTGACCGCGCTCGACGGAGTCAGCCCGTCCTTCCGCGCCGGCACGTTCACAGCCATCATGGGCCCGTCCGGGTCCGGCAAGCCGACGCTGCTGCAGTGTGCCGCCGGACCGGACCGGGTGGACAGCGGGCAGGTGATGCTGGCCGACGCCGACCCGGCCCGGAGGGCGGGGACAAGTGGTGATGGCGCGTCGGACATCCTGACACCATCCCAGCGCGGGAAACAGGAGGTCCGACTCCGATAAGTCGGACCCTTCCTGACCTGCGCATTTGGCAAAAACGACGTGGTGGAATCGCGGCTAAACGTTGAACCGGAACTCCACCACGTCCCCGTCCTGCATCACATAGTCCTTGCCCTCCATGCGCGCCTTGCCCTTGGCGCGGGCCTCGGCGACCGAGCCCGTTTCGACCAGGTCGGCGAAGGAGATGACCTCGGCCTTGATGAAGCCCTTCTGGAAGTCGGTGTGGATCACGCCGGCCGCCTCGGGGGCCGTGGCGCCCTTCTTGATGGTCCAGGCGCGGGACTCCTTGGGGCCGGCCGTGAGGTAGGTCTGCAGGCCGAGGGTGTCGAAGCCGACGCGGGCCAGGGTGGCGAGGCCGGGCTCGTGCTGGCCGACGGACTCCAGCAGCTCCAGGGCCTCCTCCTCGTCCAGCTCGGCGAGGTCCGCCTCCAGCTTGGCGTTGAGGAAGATCGCCTCGGCGGGGGCGACCAGGGCGCGCTGCTCGTTCTTGAAGTCCTCGTCGATCAGTTCGTCCTCGTCGACGTTGAAGACGTAGAGGAAGGGCTTGGTGGTGAGCAGGTGCAGGTCGTGGAGGAGTTCGTTGCGCTCGGTGCCCTGGACGATGCCGTGCGCGAAGAGCGTGTCGCCCTTCTCCAGGATCTCCTTGGCCTCCTCGACCGCCTTGACCTTCGGGGCCACGTCCTTCTTGATGCGGGACTCCTTCTGGAGGCGCGGAAGGACCTTCTCGATGGTCTGGAGGTCGGCGAGGATCAGCTCGGTGTTGATCGTCTCGATGTCGTCCTTCGGCGAGACCTTGCCGTCGACGTGCACGACGTTCTCGTCCTTGAAGGCGCGGATGACCTGGCAGATCGCGTCGGACTCACGGATGTTCGCGAGGAACTTGTTGCCCAGGCCCTCACCCTCGGAGGCGCCGCGCACGATACCGGCGATGTCGACGAAGTCGACCGTGGCCGGAAGGATGCGCTCCGAGCCGAAGATCGAGGCCAGCTCGGCCAGCCGGCCGTCGGGAACGCCGACCACGCCGACGTTGGGCTCGATCGTGGCGAACGGGTAGTTGGCCGCCAGCACGTCGTTCTTGGTCAGGGCGTTGAACAGGGTCGACTTGCCGACATTGGGCAGGCCGACGATTCCGATCGTGAGCGACACGTTGCGACTTCCCGTAGATGAGTGGGCCAGGGGCTGCCAGGGGCCAGAAACCGACACTGGCCGATCCACCAGTCTACGGCGTCCGCGGCAGGCGGCTCGAGGGAGCTTCGAACGCCTGCCCAAGCTCTTCCCACCGGCGTGTCTGATGGGCTATTCGGCACATAAACAGACCTAAGTTGGTCCAGTGGAGCAACACAGGACGCGCCCCCCGAACGACGGACCGCGACGCGGCACGCCGCACCAGCCCGCGCGCCTGCCCCCGCAGGCCCGGCGCGGCGCCGACGGCGAGCGCAGGCCGGGCCAGGGGCAGGGGGCGCGGCGGCAGGAGCGCGGCGCCCGGCAGGCAGGGGCCGCCGCCCGGCCGATGCCGCGGCTCACCGGGCTCGGCGGCGGACTGTTCTGCGTCCTGGTGATGTTCCTGCTCGGCTGCCTGGACGCGCTGCTGTTCGGCGGGGCCATGACCGTCTACGGCGTGCTGTTCCTGCCGGTGTGCGGCCTGACCGCGCTGTGGGTGCGGGCCGGGGACGTACTGACCGCCCCCGTGGTCGTACCGATCGCGTTCGCCGTGGGGCTGTTCCCCGTCGCCGACGGCGGCGGGGGGCTGCTCGGCCGACTGATGGGCCTGTTCACCGGCCTCGCCACCCAGGCGGGCTGGCTGTACGGGGGGACGCTGGTCGCCGGGGTGATCGTGCTGGTACGCCGGGTGCGGTGGGTACGACAGCGTCGGCGGCGGACCTGAGGCAACGCCCCGGCCGCCCCCGGTCATCTCTCCTGGGCCGCTCTCATCGCCGCCCCCACGATCCCCGCGTTGTTCTGCAGCTGCGCGGGGACGATCTCGGCCTTGATGCCGTCGATGAAGCGGAGGAACTTGTCGGCCTTGCGGCTGACTCCGCCGCCGATGATGAACAGCTCGGGCGTGAACAGCATCTCCACATGCGCCAGGTACTTCTGGACGCGGCGCGCCCAGTGCTCCCAGGTCAGCTCGTGGTCCTCCTTGGCCTTGCTGGAGGCCCGCCGCTCGGCGTCGTGGCCTTCGAGCTCCAGGTGGCCCAGTTCCGTGTTCGGGACGAGGACGCCGTCCACGAAGACGGCGCTGCCGATGCCGGTGCCGAAGGTGAGCAGGATGACCGTGCCCCTGCGGTCCCGGCCGGCGCCGAACTGCATCTCGGCGACGCCCGCCGCGTCCGCGTCGTTGACGACCGTCACCGGCAGGCCGCCCAGCTTGCCGCTGAACAACGCGCGCGCGTCGGTGTCGACCCAGCTCCGGTCGACGTTCGCCGCCGTACGGACCGTGGCGCCGCCGGTGACCACTCCGGGGAAGGTCAGTCCGACGGGGCCGGCCCAGCCGAAGTGGTCGATGACCTGCTTGACCCCGTCGGCCACGCCGTCCGGCGTCGCCGGGTGCGGGGTGAGCACCTTGCAGCGCTCCTGGGCGAGGTCGCCCCTGTCCAGGTCCACAGGGGCGCCCTTGATGCCGGAGCCGCCGATGTCCACGCCGAAGATCTGCATGGCACCACGTTACGACGGACGACTGACAGTCACTCCTCGGAGGCGCCCCTGCCGCCACGCTCCGCGACCAGGGTGGCGGCCTCCTCGCGAAGGTCGCGGCGGAGCTCCTTGGGCAGGGAGAACGTGATGGACTCCTCGGCCGCCTTGACGATCTCCACGTCGCCGTAGCCGCGCTCGCCGAGCCATTCCAGCACCTGCTCGACCAGCAGCTCGGGGACGGAGGCGCCGGAGGTGACGCCGACGGTCGTCACGCCCTCCAGCCATGCCTCGTCGATCTCGCCGGCGAAGTCCACGAGGTAGGCCTCGCGGGCGCCGGCGAGCTTGGCGACCTCGACCAGCCGCTTGGAGTTGGAGGAGTTGCGCGAGCCGACGACGATGACCAGCTCGGCCTCGGCGCCCATCTGCTTCACGGCGAGCTGACGGTTCTGCGTGGCGTAGCAGATGTCGTCGCTGGGCGGGGAGACCAGGCCCGGGAACTTCGTCTTCAGGGCGTCGACGGTCTCCATGGTCTCGTCGACGGACAGGGTGGTCTGGGACAGCCAGACGACCTTCGAAGGATCGCGGACCTCGACCTTGTCGACGTCGCCGGGGCCGTCGACCAGCTGGATGTGGTCGGGGGCCTCGCCGGAGGTGCCGATGACCTCCTCGTGGCCCTCGTGGCCGATCAGGAGGATGTCGTAGTCCTCCTTGGCGTAGCGGACGGCTTCCTTGTGGACCTTGGTGACCAGGGGGCAGGTGGCGTCGATGGTGGCGAGGCGGCCCTGCTCGGCCTCCTCGTGCACGACCGGGGCGACGCCGTGCGCCGAGAACATGACGATGTTGCCGGGCGGCACCTCCTCGGTCCGCTCGACGAAGACGGCGCCCTTCTTCTCCAGGGTCTGCACGACGTACTTGTTGTGGACGATCTCGTGCCGGACGTAGATCGGGGCCCCGTACTGCTCCAGGGCCTTCTCGACGGCGATCACGGCGCGGTCCACACCGGCGCAGTAGCCCCGGGGGGCGGCGAGCAAGACACGGCGGCCAGACGAAGCGGTCATGAGTCCCATCGTAAGGGTGCGTTCGGCGGCGCCGGGATCGCGTGCCCACTGCCGCGCGGGGACACTGTCTGCCATGTCCGACCCGGATACGGCGACGCCGTCACCGTCCCCGACCGACCGGCACCACCGGCTGCGGCGCAGCCTCGGCTTCCGGGACCTCGTGGTCTACGGACTGTACTTCATCGCCCCCGTGGCGCCGGTCGGCATCCACGGCACGCTGGACGCCAGGTCGCACGGGGCGGTGGCGCTGGTGTACATGGTGGCGACGGTCGCCATGGCCTTCACCGCTTTCGGCTACGCGCAGATGGTGCGGGTGGTACCGCAGGCGGGGTCGGTGTTCGCCTACGCGCGCGTGGGGCTCGGCATGGAGGCCGGGTTCATCGCGGCTGGATGGCGATGCCGGACTACGTCCTCATCCCGGCGGTGGCCTACCCCTTCTCCGGGATCACGATGAACGCGCTGGTCCCTCAGGTGTCCCGCTGGGTGTGGACCGTGCTGGCCGCCGTCGTCACCACCCTGCTGAACCTGTGGGGCGTACGGGCTGCGGCGCTCGTGGGTTTCCTGGTGCTGGCCACGGAGATCGTGTGGCTGGGCGTGGGGGCGCTGGTGCTGGTGGGGCGGCGGGGGCGGGTGCGGCCGCTTGAGCAGCCGAGCGCCCCGAAGGGGCGCGGGGCCGTACCGACATGCGGCTCCGCCGCGTGGGCGACCAGCAACGACGCAGCCCCACCCGGCATACGACCGCAAGTCCAGCGGCGCGTCCCCGTGCTGTCGGTCCCCCCGTTACCCTCAACCGCATGGCTGCGAAAACCACCCCCGAAGCCCCCCTGCCCGTGGGCGAGGTCTCCCGGCTGATCGGGGGGTGGATCGATCGGCTCGGTGCGGTGTGGGTCGAGGGACAGATCACGCAGTTGTCGCGGCGGCCCGGCGCCGGGGTCGTGTTCCTGACGCTGCGGGATCCGTCGTACGACATCTCCGTGAGCGTGACCTGCTACCGGCAGGTGTTCGACGCCGTCGCCGATGTTGTCGGGGAGGGCGCCCGGGTCGTCGTACTGGCGAAGCCGGAGTGGTATGCCCCGCGCGGGCAGCTGTCCCTTCGGGCTGCCGAGATAAGGCCCGTCGGTGTCGGTGAGCTGCTGGCGCGGCTGGAGCAGCTGAAGAAGGCGCTCGCGGCCGAGGGGCTGTTCGCGCCGGAGCGGAAGAAGCCGCTGCCCTTTCTGCCGCAGCTGATCGGCCTCGTCTGCGGTCGCGCCTCCGCCGCGGAGCGGGACGTGCTGGAGAACGCCCGCCACCGCTGGCCCGCCGTCCGCTTCGAGGTGCGCAACGTCCCGGTGCAGGGCGTGCACGCCGTCCCGCAGGTCGTGCAGGCCGTCAAGGAGCTGGACGAGATCGAGGACGTCGACGTCATCATCGTCGCGCGGGGCGGCGGCAGCGTGGAGGACCTGTTGCCCTTCTCCGACGAGCAGCTCGTACGGGCCGTGGCCGAGTGCCGTACGCCCGTCGTGTCCGCCATCGGGCACGAGCCCGACAACCCGCTGCTGGACCACGTCGCCGACCTGCGCGCCTCCACCCCCACCGACGCGGCCAAGAAGGTCGTGCCGGACGTGGGTGAGGAGTTCGAGCGGGTGCGGATGCTGCGGGACCGGGCCCGGCGCTGTATGAACGCGTCCGTCGAACGGGAGGAGCGCGGGCTGGCGCACGCGCTGGCCCGCCCCTCGATAGAGGATCCGCACCGGATGATCGACGAGCGCGCCGACCACGTGGCCTCCCTCGTCGAGCGCGGCCGGCGGACCCTCGGCCATCTCCTCGACCGCGCGGACTCGGAGCTGACGCACACGCACGCGCGCGTGGTGGCCCTCTCCCCTGCGGCGACACTCAAGCGCGGCTACGCGGTGCTGCAGAAGACGGACGGGCACGTGGTACGCGGCCCGGACGAGGTGACGGAGGGCGAGGCGCTCCGGGCCCGCGTCGCCGACGGCGAATTCACAGTGAAGGTAGGCGAATGACCGGCAAGGTGGACGAGGCGCTCTCGTACGAGCAGGCGCGGGACGAGTTGATCGAGGTCGTACGTCGCCTGGAGGCGGGCGGTACGACGCTCGAGGAGTCCCTGGCCCTGTGGGAGCGCGGCGAGGAGCTGGCCAAGGTGTGCCGGCGCTGGCTGGAGGGGGCGCGGGCGCGGCTGGACGCGGCACTTGCCGAGGAGGAGGCGGAAGAGGAGGCGGACGCCGACTAGGCGTCCGCCCGTTGCGCCCTGTGAAGCGGGTCACCGCACCCTGACCATTGTTGAAGGTTGAACTTCATTGCCGTAGGGTCATCCCTGTCAGCCGATCCGGACTGCGGTCCGGTACGTCGGACCAAGGCGTCACCTAGGAAGTTCACGTATGTCTCTCGTTCTTGACCCCGCCGCCCAGGACCTGCTGTTCCGCGAGGCCCGCACCGCGAACACCTTCACCGACGAGCCGGTGACCGACGAGCAGGTCCAGGCGATCTACGACCTGGTCAAGTACGGCCCCACCGCCTTCAACCAGTCCCCGCTGCGCATCACCCTGGTCCGCTCCCCCGAGGCCCGTGAGCGCCTTGTGCAGCACATGGCCGAGGGCAACCAGCCGAAGACGGCCACGGCCCCGCTGGTCGCGATCCTCTCCGCGGACAACGAGTTCCACGAGGAGCTGCCGGCCCTCTTCCCGCACTTCCCGCAGGCCAAGGACGTCTTCTTCAGCGAGCGTCCGGCCCGTGAGGGCGCCGCCGGTCTGAACGCCTCCCTGCAGGCCGCCTACTTCATCATCGGCGTCCGTGCCGCGGGCCTCGCCGCCGGCCCGATGACCGGCCTCGACTTCGAGGGCATCCGCAAGGAGTTCCTGGACGACGACCACACCCCGCTGATGGTGGTCAACATCGGCAAGCCGGGCCCGGACGCCTGGTTCCCGCGCTCGCCGCGCCTGGGGTACGAGGACGTCGTCACGACCGTCTGAGCCCCACCGGACACACGAAGAGGCCCCCGGCACCGCCGGGGGCCTCTTTCGCACGTCATGCGTGACTCACTGCAGCTTCAGGGCCGCCGCGAACTTCGTCAGCTCCGCGAAGGACACCGTGCCGGCCACCACCGTGGTGGAGCCGGGCGTGCCGTTCAGCACGAGGGCGTCGTAACGGCCGCCGGTGTAGCGGGTCCAGGTACGGCCGTCGATCGGCTCGGTGTGCTTCGTCGCCGCCCCGCCCTGGCTGGCCTCGTCGATGAAGTCGGCGCGCTTCTGCGTGGACTGCTCGATCTGCACATACTGGCTGTCCGGGGTCTGGAAGCCCAAATGCCAGCGGTCGCCGTTCTCGCCCTGGAAGCGTACGGAGGTCGCCTTCCAGGCACTCGGCAGGCCCTCGGGCGCGGCCACCGGGTAGCTCGCGGCGCGACGGGCCGTGAGCAGTTCGACCCGGTAGTCGACCCGCTTGAGGTCGGGAGCGTGATCGTCGTGAGGGATGGTGAAAAAGTAGACGACCGCCGCCGCGATGCCGATCAGGGCCAGGGAAAGAATCATGTCCCGGGCCGTCTTCTGCTTGCCGTTCGAACCTGCCACGCCCCCTATCGTCGCAGGTACCCCAAGCGCTCATCCGTGGGGCCCCCTGCTCATTTTGTCTGCCTAACGATAGAGTCAGGACCAACACCCTCATCCGGCCGTCGTCGTATCAGAAAGGTGCGCTCCGATGACCGAAAATCATCACCTGCCGTCCGAGCTCGATGTTCCCTCCGAGGCTCCCGACCGCAACCTCGCCCTGGAACTCGTCCGGGTGACCGAAGCCGCCGCCATGGCCGCCGGCCGCTGGGTGGGGCGCGGCGACAAGAACGGCGCCGACGGTGCCGCGGTGCGCGCCATGCGCTCACTCGTCTCCACCGTGTCGATGAACGGCGTCGTCGTCATCGGCGAGGGCGAGAAGGACGAGGCCCCGATGCTCTTCAACGGGGAGCACGTGGGCGACGGCACCGGTCCCGAGGTCGACATCGCGGTCGACCCGATCGACGGCACCACGCTGACGGCCAAGGGCATGCCGAACGCGATCGCCGTCCTCGCGGCGGCCGAGCGGGGCGCCATGTTCGACCCGTCCGCCGTGTTCTACATGGACAAGCTGGTCACCGGCCCGGAGGCCGCCGAGTTCGTCGATATCGACGCGCCCGTGGCCGTGAACATCAAGCGGATCGCCAAGGCGAAGAAGGCCACGCCGGAGGACGTCACGGTCGTCATCCTCGACCGGCCGCGGCACGAGGGTCTGATCAGGGAGGTCCGGGAGGCCGGCGCGCGCATCAAGCTGATCTCCGACGGTGACGTGGCCGGCTCGATCTACGCGCTGCGCGAGGGCACGGGCGTCGACCTGCTGCTCGGCATCGGCGGTACGCCCGAGGGCATCATCTCGGCCTGCGCCGTGAAGTGCCTGGGCGGCACCATCCAGGGCAAGCTGTGGCCCAAGGACGACGAGGAGCGGCAGCGGGCCATAGACGCCGGGCACGACCTCGACCGTGTGCTCACGACGGATGACCTGGTCTCCGGTGAGAACGTGTTCTTCGTGGCCACTGGTATCACCGACGGTGAGCTGCTGCGGGGTGTCCGGTACCGGTCGGAGACCGCGCTGACCGAGTCGATCGTGATGCGGTCGAAGTCCGGGACGGTTCGCCGGATCGACTCCGAGCACCGGCTCAGCAAGCTGCGGGCCTACAGCGCGATCGACTTCGATCGGGCCAAGTAGCGCCTGATCCGAGGGGGCGCGTGGGGTGTTGGCGACCGCGGGTCGTCCGTGGTTGCTCGCACGGTTCCCCGCGCCCCTGAGGGACAAGCGCCCCCGGTGCGGCGGGGGCGCCCCCCTCTTCCGTGTCTAACCCGCTATGCGGTTGGCCGCCGTCGCCCTTGCCGCCTTCTTCAGTTCCATCTCCCTGCGGCGGCGCCTTGCCAGGACCACCCGGCGTTCCGCTGCCGTGAGGCCGCCCCAGACGCCGTACGGCTCGGGCTGGAGAAGGGCGTGTTCGCGGCACTCGACCATCACCGGGCAGCGGGCGCAGACGCGCTTGGCCGCCTCCTCGCGGGACAGCCGGGCGGCGGTCGGCTCCTTCGACGGGGCGAAGAACAGGCCGGCCTCATCGCGCTGGCACACGGCCTCGGTGTGCCAGGGAGCGTCTTGATCCCTGTCCCGCGCTGGCACCCGCGGCGCCGGAAGAGCAGCTACCTGCAGGGACGAATGCGGCGGTTGCAGCACGGTCTACTCCTGACGACGGCTTCGCGAGCGAGAGACGATGCAGCAAGGCCTACCCGCTGTACGCGCGCCTATGCACAGCGTCCCCAGTCGCGGGCGCGTGGGCGGCTCGTTCACGCCCCCGCCGTGGCGGTACGGGAGGAGCGGAACCTTCCGGTCACCGGCGGATTCGCGACCGTCAATGGCCCAGGTGTTTGCGCAGCTTCCGGTCGACCTTGTCCTGGACCCGCTCCAGCTTCCGGTCGACCTTGCTCTGCATCCGGTCCAGGATGTCCGCCACGCGCTTGCCGCGCTTGGGGTGTGCCTCGATATTGCCGAGTACGGCCCAGCCCTCGACGTAGACGACCGGGGCGTCGGACTCGACCGAGTCCAGCGTGTCCACCTCGAAGTTGCCGAGCACGCCGCCTCCGGTGCCGCGCAGCGACACGTTCTCTGGGACGCGGATCTGGACGTCGCCGAAGACGGAGACGGCCTTGATCACGACCTGCTGGTACTCGAAGATCGCCTCGCTGAGGTCGATCTCGACGCTGCCGAAGACCGAGAACGCGTGGATCCGGCGGCCGGCGCGCCAGCGGCCCCGGCGCACGGCGCTGCTGAGGACGGCGACAACGTTGGCGTCCGCCTCGTGCGGTATCGCGCCCGGGGTGGGGCGGGGCGGCACGGGAGTGTAGGCGGGGGTGGCGGGGCGCTGGTGGGCGGCGGGCAGGTCCCGGATGAAGACGTCCAGCTCGCCCACCGTCTTGGCGGCGAGGACGCCCTCGATCCGCTCGGCATGCTCCTCGGCGGTCAGCCGCCCCTCGGCCAGGGCCTCGCGGAGAATCTCGGCGATGCGATCACGGTCGGCGTCCGAGGCACGCAGCTCGGCGACAGGTGCTTCGGTGTGCTTCTGAAGGTCCACGGGAGCAGCGTACCGAAACGCGATAGATCGCGACTAGGGGCTGTGGAAAACCTCGGCGTGTCGAACTGAGCCTTACCTCACAGGTTCCGTGTCGGCGGCAGGTTCTACGCTGGTGAGGCCCGCCAGCGTCGGCGGGCGCCGTCCGTCAGAGTGAGGAATGGGCTGAGATGCCTGAGTTCGCGTACACCGATCTGCTCCCCCAGGGAGAGGACACCACCCCGTACCGGCTGGTGACGTCCGAGGGCGTCTCCACCGTCGAGGGCCCGGACGGGCGGACGTTCCTCAAAGTGGAGCCGGAGGCGCTGCGCAAGCTGGCCGAGGAGGCCATCCACGACATCCAGCACTACCTGCGCCCCGCCCACCTCGCCCAGCTGCGCCGGATCATCGACGACCCGGAGGCGTCCAGCAACGACAAGTTCGTCGCCCTGGACCTGCTGAAGAACGCGAACATCGCGGCGGCCGGCGTGCTCCCGATGTGCCAGGACACCGGCACGGCGATCGTCATGGGCAAGCGCGGGCAGAACGTCCTGACGGAGGGCGGCGACGAGGCGGCGCTGAGCCGCGGCATCTACGACGCCTACACCAAGCTCAACCTGCGCTACTCGCAGATGGCTCCGCTCACCATGTGGGAGGAGAAGAACACCGGCTCCAACCTGCCGGCCCAGATCGAGCTGTACGCGACGGACGGCGGAGCCTACAAGTTCCTGTTCATGGCGAAGGGCGGCGGCAGCGCCAACAAGTCCTTCCTCTACCAGGAGACGAAGGCCGTCCTGAACGAGGCCTCCATGATGAAGTTCCTGGAGGAGAAGATCCGTTCGCTCGGTACGGCCGCCTGCCCGCCGTACCACCTGGCGATCGTCGTCGGCGGCACCAGCGCCGAGTACGCGCTGAAGACCGCGAAGTACGCCTCCGCGCACTACCTGGACGAGATCCCGGCGGAGGGTTCGGAGCTCGGCCACGGCTTCCGCGACAAGGACCTCGAGGAGAAGGTCTTCGAGCTGACGCAGAAGATCGGCATCGGCGCGCAGTTCGGCGGCAAGTACTTCTGCCACGACGTCCGGGTCGTCCGCCTCCCCCGCCACGGCGCGTCCTGCCCGGTCGCCATCGCCGTCTCCTGCTCGGCCGACCGCCAGGCCGTCGCGAAGATCACCGCCGAGGGCGTCTTCCTGGAGCAGCTGGAGACCGACCCGGCGCGCTTCCTGCCGGAGACGACGGACGAGCACCTCGAGTCGGACGGCGACGTGGTCAAGATCGACCTGAACCAGCCGATGGACACGATCCTCGCCGAGCTGACGAAGTACCCGGTCAAGACCCGCCTCTCCCTCACCGGCCCGCTGGTCGTCGCCCGTGACATCGCGCACGCCAAGATCAAGGAGCGGCTGGACGCGGGCGAGGAGATGCCGCAGTACCTGAAGGACCACCCCGTGTACTACGCGGGCCCGGCGAAGACCCCCGAGGGCTACGCCTCCGGTTCCTTCGGCCCGACGACGGCCGGCCGTATGGACTCCTACGTGGAGCAGTTCCAGGCGGCGGGCGGCTCCAAGGTGATGCTCGCCAAGGGCAACCGCTCGAAGCAGGTCACCGACGCGTGCAACGCCCACGGCGGCTTCTACCTCGGCTCCATCGGCGGCCCGGCCGCCCGTCTCGCCCAGGACTGCATCAAGAAGGTCGAGGTCCTGGAGTACGAGGAGCTGGGCATGGAGGCCGTCTGGAAGATCGAGGTCGAGGACTTCCCGGCGTTCGTCGTCGTGGACGACAAGGGCAACGACTTCTTCACCGACCCTGCCCCTCAGCCGACGTTCACCTCGATCCCCGTGCGGGGTCCCGGGCTGGCGTAAGGCCTGTCCCTGTTGCCCGGCGGCTCCAAGTGACTGTTGGGGCCGCCCGCTTCTTCGCCGGTGTCGTGCTTCCGCGACCCGGGGAAAGCGGGCACCTTGCCGGGGTTGGGCCCTTGGGTCAGCTGCGTTCGCGCCCTTGTCCGCGGGGGCGCGAACGGGTCTCGCCCGCGCCCCGGGCTGGTTCAGCGGCTTGCGGCCGGTGGGTGGCGGTGCGCAGTCGCGCCTCGCCTGCACGCCGGGGCGGATTGGCGGGTGGCGGCCGGTGGTGGAGCGCGCGCAGGCGCCTCACCTGCACGCCGGCTGGGCCTAGCGGGTAACAGCCGGTGGTGGGACTTGCGGGCGGTGGCTGGGTGGGGTTCGCCGCTGGGTGTCACATCAGCCCTGGGATCACATGGAACGGATGATTGGCGGGTTTGTGCCGGCCATCCACCTTGACCACGCCTCTGACCTGCGCTGTGCCGAGGCGCGCGCCCCTGGCACAAATCTGCCGATCTCCGGCTGACGGTGGTGGGTGAGGCGGATGTGGGTCCCGAGGGTGGCCCGGAGGGCCATCGGCGAAGCCGGCGCGTAGCGCCTTTGACGCATCTCGCGGAAGCACGACACTGGCCAAGAAGCGAGCGGCCCAACGGTCACGTCACAGCTCAGGGCGCCTCACGCCCCGCCCAACTCCGACTCCCGCACCGCGGAAACGAACGACGACCATGCCGACCGGCCGAAGACCAGCGCCGGGCCCTGCGGGGCCTTGGAGTCGCGGACGGGGAGGCCATGGGCGTGGTGGTGGTCGAGCACTTCGAGGCAGCTGCCCTCGTTCCCGCCGCTGTACGACGACTTGCGCCAGCCCTTGAGCGTGGAGGCGTCGGGAATGATGTGCTGCTCAGTCATGGTGGCCGCATTCCTTCGCGATCGACCGCATAAGAGCCAGCGACTCCTTCTGCGGCAGGGCATCTCCAAGCACGAGATCGTAGGCGCCCTGAATGCGCTCGACCAGGGCCGGTTCGTCGTGCAGCGTGCCCGCGAAGGCACCTTCCTCATAGGCCGCCGGAGGCTGATCCTCGAACCACATCAGCGTGACCATGCCGCCGAGGAGCGGGTGCCCTCCGTGCCCCATCGGCACGATGTACAGCCGGATCCGCTCACCCTCGACCAACCGTCCGAGGTGTTCGAGCTGACCTGCCATCACTGCCGGCCCGCCGATCTGTCGCCGCAACACGACCTCGTCGAGCAGTGCCCAGACCATCGGCGTGCGCGGGTTCTCAAGTACCCGCGCCCGATCGAGCCGTGTGGCAACGGCTTGCGCACGCTCCTCCCCGACAAGTGGCGGGAAGGACGTATCCCGGAAAACTGCATGCGCGTACGCCTCCGTCTGAAGAATCCCAGGCACGAACGACAGCGCGAACTCCCTGATCATCGACGCCTGTTGCTCCAACGCCAAAGCAGCCTCGAAATGCGGTGCCACCGGCCTCCGCTCATTCCCCGGCCGAAAGCTCGTCAACGCCCCCTTCGTGCCGAGCACTCTGTCCAACCTCCGCGCATCCTCCTCCGACGGCACCCTCCTCCCAGCCTCGATATGCGCGATGTGCGTCCGCGACATGATCGCCGCCTCTGCCAGTTGCTGCTGTGTCAGCCCCGCCGCCTCCCGCTGCTGCCGGAGCCAGTCGCCGTACGCCGTCCCCACGAGGTACCTCCCTGCACCCGATCCCTCACTAAGCGTAACGAACGGGAACAATCAGGCGTGCCCGATCGCTATAGCTGCCATGAGCGACAGCGACTACCGCATCGAGCACGACTCCATGGGCGAGGTCCGCGTCCCCGCCACCGCGAAGTGGCGGGCCCAGACGCAACGCGCCGTCGAGAACTTCCCCATCTCCGGCCAGCGCATCGAACGCGCCCACATCGAGGCCCTCGCGCGCATCAAGGGCGCCGCCGCCAAGGTGAACGCGCAGCTCGGTGTGCTCGACAAGGAGGTCGCCGAGGCGATCCAGGAGGCGGCAGCCGAGGTCGCCGAGGGCAAGTGGGACGAGCACTTCCCCATCGACGTCTTCCAGACCGGCTCCGGCACCTCCTCCAACATGAACACCAACGAGGTCATCGCCACCCTGGCCACCGAGCGGCTCGGCCGTGACGTGCACCCGAACGACCACGTCAACGCCTCCCAGTCCTCCAACGACGTCTTCCCCTCCTCCATCCACATCGCCGCCACCGCCGCCGTCACCCACGACCTGATCCCCGCCCTCGACCGTCTCACCGCCTCCCTGACCCGCAAGTCGGAGGAGTTCGCCGACGTCGTGAAGTCCGGGCGGACTCACCTCATGGACGCCACCCCCGTGACGCTCGGCCAGGAGTTCGGCGGATACGCGGCCCAGATCCGTTACGGCGTCGAGCGGCTGAAGGCCTCCCTCCCCCGGCTCGCCGAACTCCCCCTCGGCGGCACCGCCGTCGGCACCGGTATCAACACCCCGCCCGGCTTCTCCGCCGCCGTCATCCAGGAGGTCGCCCGGGTCACCGGGCTGCCGCTGACCGAGGCCCGCGACCACTTCGAGGCGCAGGGTGCCCGGGACGGGATCGTGGAGGCCAGCGGGCAGCTCAGGACCATCGCGGTCGGGCTGACGAAGATCGCCAACGATCTGCGCTGGATGTCCTCCGGGCCGCGCACCGGGCTCGCCGAGATCCGCCTGCCCGACCTCCAGCCGGGGTCGTCCATCATGCCGGGCAAGGTCAACCCCGTAATCCCGGAGGCGGTCTTGATGGTCGCCGCCCAGGTCATCGGCAACGACGCCACCATCGCCACCGCCGGCGCAGCAGGGAACTTCGAGCTGAACGTCATGCTTCCGGTCATCGCCAAGAACGTGCTGGAGTCGATCCGGCTGCTCGGCAACGTCTCCCGGCTGCTGGCCGACCGGACGATCGACGGCATCACCGCCGACCGGGAACGGACCCGGGAGTACGCGGAGTCGTCTCCGTCCGTCGTCACCCCGCTGAACAAGTACATCGGCTACGAGCAGGCCGCGAAGGTCGCCAAGAAGTCCCTCGCCGAGCGGAAGACGATCCGGGAGGTCGTGCTGGACAGCGGGTACGTCGAGCGTGGCGACCTGACCCTGGAACAGCTCGACGAGGCCCTGGACGTCCTGCGGATGACGCACCCGTAACCGCGAGCGAACACTTCCGGTCACCCACCACGGGACCGGCCGGAACCGTGACGTGCACCGCAGCGTCGTATGCCTACGGCACCTAAAATCTCTCCATGACGGACGACGGAGCGATGACGCGCGTGGACACGGCGGACACGGGAGACACGGGACCTGCGGCCCACTGGGCCCCGGGGACCCAGGTCCTGTGGCGCTACCGGCAGAACGCCGGCGAGCGCATCCACATCGCCCGGCCCGTCACCGTCGTCCGGGACGACGCCGAACTGCTCGCCGTGTGGTTGGCCCCCGGTACCGAGTGTGTGAAGCCGGTCCTCGCCGACGGCACGCCCGTGCATCTGGAGCCGCTTCAGTCCCGCTACACCAAGCCGCGCTCGGTGCAGCGGGACCGCTGGTTCGGCACCGGGGTGCTGAAGCTGGCGCAGCCCGGCCGGCCCTGGTCGGTGTGGCTGTTCTGGGAGCCGGGCTGGCGGTTCAAGAACTGGTACGTCAACCTGGAGCAGCCCTTGGCCCGTTGGTCGGGCGGGGTGGACTCCGAGGACTACTTCCTGGACATCTCCGTGCACCCCGACCGCAGCTGGCACTGGCGCGACGAGGACGAGTTCGCGCAGGCCCAGCGGGACGGGCTGATGGCCGCGGCCACGGCCGAACGGGTCCGGGCGGCCGGGCGGGACGCGGTCGAGGTGATCGAGGCCTGGGGACCGCCGTTCTCGGACGGCTGGCACGACTGGCGCCCGGATGCGTCCTGGACGGTACCTTCTCTCCCCGAGGACTGGGACCGTACGCCCGCGCGCGTGTCCTCATGAGACCCTTGATGCGCCCCCGGGCAAGAAACGTAGGATCGTCCTCCGCAAGGGCGCAGAAGTGCAACTCCCGGAGCATGTGCCGGGCTTGACCGAACGTCATCGAGGGGCGGCAGCACGTGAGCGAGGGGCACCAGCGCACAGGAACCACCTCTGACCACGCGGGAATTCCGTTCCTGGGGCACGTATTGCGGGTATCGGGACTTCTGCGGGAGCAACTGCGCGCCCGACGCGCAGTGCCGTACGGATGGATGCGACACGCGTGACGGAGCAGCCCACCTCCTTCGAGCGCCGCCAGGGCGCCGACCCCGCGGAGGGCCGCGGGGCGCTCCTGCGTACCCCGGAGCCTGCCGCCACCCCGGCCTTACCGGTGCAGGCCGCCCGGGCGGAGGGGACGTCCTCCGGACCGGGCACAGCCAGGCCCTGTGGCCAGGGAAAGGACGGCAAGGGGATTCAGCCCCCGGTCGGCAAGGGGAAGGAGCCCCCAGTCAACGGCCCCGAGCACTCCCAGCCCGCCACCACCGAACCCGGTGCACACCGCCCGCGTCCCGCGCCGGAGGCCACCCCGTCGCGCCCCGCGCCGGAGGCCATCCCGCCGCAGCCCGGCGCCGAGCAGGAGCGGGCACCGGGCGGTCAGGAGCGCCGTACCGGGCGCGGCCTGCCGCCGGGCCGGCCGATGCCGATGCGGCGCGACGGCGACCGGCTGAGATTCGTGGGCGCGGCCACCCGGCGGATCGCGCGCGGACTGGACCTGGACGAGATCGTGATGGGGCTGTGCCGGGCGACCGTGCCGACCTTCTCGGACGCGATCCTGGTCTATCTGCGCGACCCGCTGCCGGTCGGCGACGAGCGGCCCACCGGACCGGTGGTGCTGCGGCTGCGCCGTACCGACCGGATACCGGAGGACCGGGACACCGACGGTGTGCTGCTGCCGCCCGCGTTCGACCCCGAGCCGGAACCGAGCGCGCTGGCCGAGCTGTCGTCGCTCACCACCGAGCTGTGCGAGGTGCGCCCGGGCGGCGCGCTGAACGAGGTGCTGCGCGGGGTGCGGCCGGTGTTCGCCGAGTCGCCCGCCGCCCGGGCCGCGCTGCCCGAACTGCTCGGCGAGTGCGCCGAGACGGTCGTACCGTCCGGGCAGCACGCGATCCTCGCGCCGCTGCGCGGCCGGCGCCGGGTGATCGGCGCGGCCCTGTTCCTGCGCCGCCCGGAGCGGCTCGCGTTCGAGGCCGACGACCTGCTGGTGGCCGCCCAGCTGGCCACGCACAGCGCGCTGGGCATCGACAAGGCGGTGCTGTACGGCCGCGAGGCCTACATCGCCGACGAGCTGCAGCGCACCATGCTGCCCGAGACCCTGCCCCGCCCGACCGGTGTGCGGCTCGCCTCCCGGTATCTGCCGGCGGCGGAGACCGCGCGGGTGGGCGGCGACTGGTACGACGCGATCCCGCTGCCCGGCAGCCGGGTCGCGCTGGTCGTCGGTGACGTCATGGGCCACTCCATGACGTCGGCGGCGATCATGGGCCAGCTGCGCACCACCGCGCAGACGCTGGCCGGGCTCGATCTGCCGCCGCAGGAGGTGCTGCACCACCTGGACGAGCAGGCGCAGCGGCTCGGCACGGACCGCATGGCGACCTGCCTGTACGCCGTCTACGACCCGGTGACGCACCGCATCACCATCGCCAACGCCGGCCATCCGCCGCCCGTGCTGCTGCACCTGGGCGGCCGGGCCGAGGTGCTGCGGGTGCCACCGGGCGCGCCCATCGGGGTCGGCGGGGTCGACTTCGAGGCCGTCGAGCTGGACGCGCCCGCCGGGGCCACGCTGCTCCTCTACACCGACGGGCTGGTGGAGTCCCGGCTGCGGGACGTGTGGACCGGCATAGAGCAGCTGCGTGAAAAGCTCGCCGCGACCGCCCAGTTGACCGGCCCGGACCATCCGCCGCCCCTGGAAGCCCTGTGCGACGAAGTGCTGGACATGCTCGGGCCGGGCGACCGGGACGACGACATCGCGCTGCTGGCGGCCCGCTTCGACGGGATCGCGCCGAGCGATGTGGCGTACTGGCAGCTGGATCCGGAGGAGACGGCCCCCGGCCAGGCCCGCCGGCTGGTTCGGCGCGCGCTCGCCCGCTGGGACCTGGAGGATCTGTCGGACTCGGTGGAGCTGCTGGTCAGCGAGGTCGTGACGAACGCCGTACGGTACGCCTCCCGGCCGGTGACGCTGCGTCTGCTGCGCACGGACGTGCTGCGCTGCGAGGTCGGCGACGACGTGCCGCAACTGCCGCGCCTTCGGCAGGCCCGGGCCACGGACGAGGGCGGGCGCGGCCTGTACCTGGTCAACAGGCTGGCCCGGCGCTGGGGCGCCACCCGGCTGAGCACCGGCAAGGTGGTGTGGTTCGAGGTCGCTTACGCAGCACCGCGGGACTGATGGCCGCCAGGGCGGGAACGGACCGTGAGCGGTGAAAACCAGCCACTTTTGCCAAGATCACCGCTTGGCCGCCCCACCCGTTGATCACAGCAACCCCACAGTCTCACCGCTGACTTGAGTCGCCCTCGGGCCGCCTGCCGGTGTTTCACGCCACGAGGCTTCCAGCCATGCATCGTTTAAGCCCTCGCCTGGCGTGTCCATGCCTCGCTTAAGGTAACCTCGCGATCAGTGACCCGGACTCGACCACTCCGACCTCCTGAGCGCGTGAACATCCAGGGGGACTCCCGCACAGTGCACTCCGTGTCGCCCCCATCCGTACGCATTGGCACGTGGGGGATCGAGTTGCGTCTCAGAAGAATCGGTAATTCGTCGGTCCTGGACGCCCTCTTTCGCTGACGCCCCCCAAAGGTCTCCTGCCCACCCCCTGACCACTTCCCCGGGGCGGGCAGGCCCACCCGTGCCTGGTCGTCCAGGCGGGGGAACCCACTCAACGAGAAACGGGGAAAGTCTCTCTTGAGACATAGAAGACGAACACTCATTTCCGTGGCCGCTACGGTGACTTCGGCCGCCCTCACCGGCGGGCTGCTGCAAACCGTGCCCGCCACCGCCGCCCCCAAGTCGAACTCCAGTGCAAGCACGGGCGAGTCGGCACGGCACGGAGGTGTCAGCAACCCCGACCACAAGCTCGGAAAGGGATGGCGGACCTCCGGGGACCGCGCCGTCACGGCCGCGGCCGACAGCGACGGCTTGCACATCCTGGTCGCCGACAGCACGAAGGCGTACGAGTGGAAGACCGCGGCGGTACTCTCGGAGCCGGGCATGCCCGCGGATTCCTGGATCGGCAACCAGTGCGTCATGGACCATGACCATGTTGCTGCCGTGTACGCACCGCGCACGTTCACGAACAAGCCGGACCTGATGCAGGGCGGCGCCTTCGCGGCGGTCGTGAACCTCGGCACCGGCCAGGTGACGAAGCTGTCGTTCACCGCATCGCTGGCGTACTTCGACCCGTCGTGTGATCCGGGCACGCACACCGCGGCGTTCACCGCGTTCCGGGACATGAACGACGCGGCCAGGACCATGACCCGCGTCGTGACGGTGAACACCGCCGGCAAGACCGTCATCAAAGCCGCGGCGAAGGGCGAGATCACCAGCGCCGTCCCGATCAAGGACGGCGCGGTCGCCGCCCTTGGCCGCCAACTGGTCCACCTCGACCGCTCCGGCAAGGTCAGCAATCTGCTCACCACGAGCGGGGTGGCCTTCGACCTCCACCCGGTCAAGGGCGGAAAGGTCGCCTTCGTCGAACGCGACGGCGCCAGGAAGGCGCGTGCCAGGGTGTGGGGCGGAAACGGCGACGCGGCCGCCACGATCGCCAGCGGCAGGCTCGGCGACCTCGACCTGAAGCGCGGCGGGGCCGAGCAGGTGTTCCTCACCGGCCATCCCGCCCACACCTCCGACACCGCGGGCAGCGGGATCACCCGCGTCAACGCCCCGGCTGGCACGGACATCTCCAGTCAGGGGCGGCTGGCCGTCGACCCCGTCCTCACTCCCGGTGTCCGGGCGGGAATCGAGCGGGTCAAGAACGCCGGCAAGGGTTTCAGCAAGACCGAACCCGCCGCGCAGGACACTCCGGCACAGGCGCCCGGTACCCTTGCGGCGGACACGCCGGTGACGGTTACCTCCACCGCCACCACCACCGGCGAGAAGATCAGCCAGAAGGTCACCGCCGTCACGAACTCCGCCGGCGACGACGGCTTGTCGCCCGCCCTCACCTCCGGCGGCACACCCCGCACGGGCGCGGGCAAGCACACGCGGCTGAGGCGGATCGGGGGTGCGAACGTGTCGCACGACCCCACCGACCCCGACCGCTGGTGCGCCATCTCCCGCAACGACGTCAAGGCGCAGGCCCTTCAGCCCACGCCCAACCAGGTCGAGTGGGCCGTCGACATGGCCGTACGCGGCCAACTGCACGCCGGCTCCATCCGGCAGGGCGGGTACCGCAACCAGACCGGCATGAGCAATATCGACCCGCAGGGCCTGTTCCCCGCGCCCACCCTGACCGGGCCGAAGGACGCGCGGATCCCGGCCAACGTGATGCTCGGCATCATGGCCCAGGAGTCCAACCTGTGGCAGGCCGAATCCGGTGCCATTCCCGGCCAGATGGGCAGTCCGCTGGCGGCGGTCGACGGCTACTACGGGCACAAGATCGACCCGGGGAACCCTGAGTCGTACTGGAGCATCAACTGGGACAAATCCGACTGCGGGTACGGCGTGGGACAAGTCACCGACGGGATGCGCCTGGCCGGACACGAGAAGCCGCATGAGACCAGCCTGAAGCCGGCTCTGCAGATGGCCGTCGCCGTCGACTACGCGACGAACATCGCCGCCTCGTTGAAGATCCTCGCCGACAAGTGGAACGAGGTCCACAAGGACGGCCAGAAGATCACCGTCAACAACGACGACCCCGCCTACGTCGAGAACTGGTTCACCGCGGTCTGGAACTACAACCTCGGCTTCAACCCGCCCTCCGACGCCTCGAAGAACGACGGGCACTGGGGGCTCGGCTGGTACAACAACCCGGCCAACCCCATCTACAAGAACAGCTGGGGCCACCCCTTCATGGACACCGACGTGGACGGCACCGAGGCCAACCACGACGCCGCACACCCGCAGGACTGGCCGTACGAGGAGAAGGTGATGGGCTGGGCCGCCTGGTCCATCGACACCGGCTACTCCTACGCCACAAGCGGCCGCCAGGACTGGAAGGGCGACCCCGGATTCTCCTCGGCGGGCTTCCGGCCGGCCTGGTGGAACACCACGCCCGCGCGCAGCCAGGTCTCGCCGCCACTGGTCACCTTCTGCAACAGCGCCAACAACTGTGACCCGACCAAGCCGCCGAACTGCGGCACGGAAAACTGTTACAAGCAGTTCTGGTTCAACAAGCCCAATGTGGCGTGGAAGAAGAACTGCGCCACCGAGTGCGGGCACGAGCTGATCAAGTACCAGACGGAGATCCCGGAGCCGGGGCGTGGCTACCGCCTCAAGAACGGTGCGGCCGTCTGCTCCAGTGAACCGACCGGCTCGCATGTCGTCGCCACCGTCCCGAACACCACCGAGACATGGGGCGACTGCGGCCAGGCCACCTCGTCCGGCACCTTCCAGTTCACGTTCAACCCGGACACGCTGGGGACCCACTACGAGGCGAGAGCCGACCTGCACCAGATCGGCGGCGGCTACGGCGGTCACTACTGGTACACCCACACCCGCGACGAGGACCATCTCGGCGGCCCCGACGGCCTGATGAACATCGACGCCCAGTGGACGCTCGGCGAGAAGATGGACCTGGCCCAGGTCTGGGCCTACATCCCCGACACCGGCGCCCAGACCAAGCTGGCGCACTATGTCATCAACGGGGCGTCCGGTGGTCCCTACGACCGCTACGTCGACCAGAACGGCAACAACGGCAAGTGGGTGTCCCTGGGCGCCTACAAGTTCACCTCCACCCCGAGCGTGACCCTGTCGAACTTCACGTCCGACGGCACCGGCGACGACGACATCGCCTTCGGCGCCATGGCCTTCCAGCCCGTCAAGGGCACGTTCGTCCGGCGCACCCTGACCGCGGCCGCGGTCTTCGACCCGAACCAGGAGCTCAACCAGAACTTCCCGGTGTCCACCGAGGTCGACACCCCCCTGCGCTCGATGAAGTCGCTGTACGAGTGGGCACTGGGCCGCGCCGACGAAGGCCACCTGTGGGACAACGACGACCCGTCGGTGCGCACGGAAGGCCTCATCTCCTGGCCTCGGTGCACGGACCGATTGACCGAGGACTGCACCGGCCAGAAGACCTGGGACGCGGCCAAGATCTGGGCCGATGACATCAAGGCCGGCGGTTATACACCGAATGCCGACGGCTCGGCACCGGCCATGTCGATCCCGGTGTGGATGGGCATGGCCAATCAGCGGCCCAATCCGTCGCTGCCCGCGAGCCAGGCATACCAGGGGAACAACAGCTACAAGATCAAGAGCGATGTCGTCGTGACCTTCGTCACCGATGGCAACGGGAAGATCATTCCGGGCAGTGAGGGCTCGAACTACAGGGTTCGTGTCGGCAACGCCCACCTCCCCACCTTCGTGACCAGCATCATGAAGGGCATCGAAGCCGACTACGGGATCCCGAAGCCGAACATCGACTACACCACCCAGGACGCGCTCGAATACGGCAACGTCATGACGTCCCACCCCTACACGGACGGTGACACACCGGGGCAGGCCTACTTCCCGCACTTCCGGGGTGCACGCCTGAACGCGGACCACACGTGCGTGGACTTCCGGGCGATCGGCGGCGGCGTACACGGCTACCGGGCCATGATCGGCCACAAGTACGTCAACGACAACGTCAAGGCATGGGTCGACAAGATCAACGCCAGCCCCGACACCAACTACGGCGTGCGCCAGTTCGCCGGAGACATCTACTCGATGTTCTTCAAGAACTCCGGCGACTGGAACAAAAACATGTGGGGCTCGTTGATCGGCAACGCTCCGCCTATCTGGCAGGACATCGCCGCCGCGTTCTGCGCCGACGGCAGCGTCAAGCCGACCCACCAACAGGACGACCGTGACGCCACACCCTCAAACGGCATCGTCTACCAGAGCTACATGCCCGATCTGTACCTGTACATCGACGACAAGATGACCGACAACCTGGGACACCTCTCGAGCACCAGAATCAGGGGAGGGGACTGGAGGGACTTCTCGAACGTCCCCGTTCCGCTCGAAAAGGGAAACGCCTACGGTACCTGCGACGCCTCAGACCGTGGAAGCGGCGGTAATCCCTGGAACGTCCAGCCGCCGGTTCCCGTCTACGGAGACGGCCCTGGCAACCGCCCAACAAGCGTCGTTCACTGCGACGACTCGGGCACGAAGTTCACTGACAACCTGACACCCTGACAACGGGTGATCCAATTCCCCGGGGCTGTTCCTGACTCGGTTCGGCCCCGGGGCCGCAGCAAGGGAGAGACAGCATGGGATCAGGCCTCAGCTTCATATTCATCCCGCTGTTCCTCTATGTGACACTGGTCGTGATTCTGTGCGTGAAAGTCGCCGACAAGACGTCCTGGAAAATGGGATGGCTGTTCGCGACGGCTCTCATCTTCTTTCCCGCAGGTGTCCTCACCATCGCCGGCATGTACGAATCCGGCACCTGGTAGAGATCAGGGGAACAGATGAAACTCCTCATCATGGCGCTGTCCATCGTGTTCCTGTGCGCAGCCTACGCATGGCCGGTGATTCCGCTGCTGGTCTACCCGCTCAACCGGCGGCGTGGCTTTGGGGCAGCCCTCTACTGCTGCGCCGTGGCGGTCTTCTTCGGAACGGCATTCCGGTACACCACCCGGTTCATGGTGAGCGACTTCTTTGAAGCGGCGGTGTACACCTCCGCCGTCCGGGTGATCGCAGAAGCGACCGGCATGCTCGAAAAGCCTCGCCACGCCTGGCGGACGCGTCGCCTGTGAGCGGGAGATTCTCAGGAGAGGGAATGAAGAACTTTCAGCGCGCGATCGGAATTTCCGCGGTGGCGGCGTTCACGATGCTCGGCACGGCATGCGACCGGGGCGGAGGCGGGGGCACAGAGGGAGCCGGCAGCCGGCCCGGCGGTCCTCAGCACGTGATGCGCGCACCTGACGGGGAAAACCTGCTGACGACCATGAAAAAAGTCGCCGACAACGGAAAGGGGTTCTCACTGAAGGACGCCACGTCCCTCGACCGGTACATATATCCCGCCGAGGCCAAGGCGTTTGTGACCTGCTTCCAGGTGGCCGACCCCAAAATGCAGGCGGTGGACATCTATGCGTCGCCCAAGACGGAGAAGTGTCCCGTTCGACTGCACGCCAGGGTCACCGCACCCAAAGTTCCGAAGCTCACCGGAGCGCGGGTGGACGAGTCCCTACTGAAAGCGTTGAACACCGGCTACTTCCCAGATCGACTGAAAGTGTCCAGGTCTTCCGATTTCGGCAATCCAGTGCCGATGGCGTCCGCCAAACCGTTCGCGAGCTGGCGCGTCTGCGCACAGAACCCGGAGTCCGGCACAGCTTTCGACGCAAAGATGCAGATGAAACTGTATGCGGCCAAAAAGTGCCCGTGAGTCCCATCATCGCCAACCACTCACCGGTCATGTCGTGCTCAATTCCCTTGCATCCAAGGAAATTGACATTTAAGATCAAAATCGAACTAACATTCGCCAGTCAATTCACCAAAAAGAAAGTGATGCAGATATGCGCCTTGCAGCACGCGCTGCCGTAGCAGCCTCCGCACTCGCCCTGGTGTGCCTGACCTCGGCCCCCGCCAATGCGGCCGGCCACGACAGCTACCTTGCGCACTCCTATCCCGCCGACGGCTCGAACTGCGACAACGGCGCCGTGGTCGACTTTCAGTCCTACGGCGAGATCTTTGACGTGAACGACACATGTGGGGACGGCCACTCCGCCGTCGGCGTGATCAACGTCGCCAGTTCGTTCTACTATTACTGGAACCGTAACGGCCACGGCACGACCCGGGTGGTCGACCTCGAATTCGCCGAGGGCCAGCCCCTGGCGATCCAGGCATGCCTGGGTGACTGGAAGGGCACCGCCACCGGCGGGATGCTCTGGGGGACATGCGGCCCCGTCAACGCCAACGTCACCGCCTGAGACACCGCGGCACGGCGGATCGACAGCACCGTCGAGAATGCGAGGGGCGCCCGGTGGTCACCGGGCGCCCCTCCCTCATGTCTGCTACTGGTTGCCGGGGTCGAGCGGGTCCTCGGGCGTGACGGGGTCCGTCGGAGGCTGGGTCGTCGGAGGCTGGGTCGTGGGCTGCGTGGGTGGCTGGGTCGTCGGCGGCTCGGTCGGCTTGTGCGTGGGCTTCCGGGTCGGCGAGTGCGACGGCTCGGGCGCCTTGCTGGTCGCCGTGTGCGACGGCGTGCTGGACGGCGTCTGGGAATGCGACGGCGGCACGGTCGGCGGGATCGCCGCGCCCTGCGTGGTGTTCAGGTCGAACCTGCTGACGCCGTCCATCGCCTCGAAGGTGTAGGCGGCCCAGATTTTCGCCGGGTAGCCGCCGCCGTTGATACGGGCGGGGCGGCCCAAGGTGTCGAGCTTGCCGGCCGCGCCCGTCAGCGGCACCTGCGCGTGAGTCTTGGAATCCTCGCCGAACAGGCCGACGGACGTGACGAGGCCAGGCGTGTAGCCGGTGAACCAGGCCGACTTGTTGTTGTCGGACGTACCCGTCTTGCCGGCGACCTGCTGGCCGTCGCGGGCCGGGTTGTCCGCCACCGACTGGCTGGCCGTACCGTCGTCGACCACGCCGGTGAGTACGGAGGTGACCGTGTCGGCGGCCTCTTCGGGGATCACCTGGTCGCCGATCGGGTCCGGGATGTCGACGGTGCGGTCCTTGTGGTCGGCCGACTTGATGATCGCCGGGGTGACCTTCTTGCCGTGGTTGTCGAGGGTCGCGTAGATGCCGGCCATCTCCAGCGGGCTCGCGCCCATGGAGCCCAGCGTCTGCGCGGGCACCGCCTCCATGCCCTTGGTGTCCATACCGAGCTTGCCGGCGACGTCCATCACCTTGTGCATGCCCACGTCGACGCCCATCTGCGCGAAGACGGAGTTGACGGACTGGTTCATGGCCTTCTGGACGGTGATGGGGCCGTAGTCGGTGTGGTCCTCGTTCGGCGGGCCGAAGCCGACCTTGCTGCCGTGGTCCACGACCTGGCGGCCGCTGGTGCCGTCGTAGATCGTGTTCGCCGTGATGGGCTGGCCGTCCTGCGTCTGGGCGCCCTCGGCCAGCGCAGCGGCCAGGATCACCGGCTTGAAGGTGGAGGCGGGCTGGTAGTCGGTACGTGTCGCGTTGTTGCGGAAGTGCTTGAAGTAGTCCGCGCCGCCGTACATGGCGAGGACCTTGCCCGTCTTCGGGTCGACGGACACGGCACCGGGCTGGACGTTGGCGTCGACGGAGCGCTTCTTCGGGTTCAGCTGGCCGGTCAGCTGTTCCTTGACGGCCTGCTCCAGCTGGTGCTGCTTGTTCCGGTCGATGTTGAGCGTGATGGTCCAGCCGCCCTTTCGCACCTGGGCCTCCGCGTCCCCGAGTGTGGCGGCCTGACCCTGGGCGACCAGCTGCTTCTCCAGCGCCGCGTTGGCCGCGTCCACCAGGTAGCCGGTCTGTCCCTTCATACCGGGCGCCGCCTTGGGCGCCTCCGGTGTCGGGAACTGCATGGTCTGGCGCTTGCCCGCGTCCAGCCAGTGCTGCTTGACCATGTTGTCCAGGACGTAGTTCCAGCGGGCCTTCGCCAGCCGCTTGCCGGTGTCGCTCGCGAGGGCCCAGTCGTACTGGTTCGGCGCCTGGAGCAGCGCGGCGAGATAGGCGCCCTCCTGCACCGTGAGTTCCTTGGCGTCCTTGCGGTAGTACGCCTGTGCCGCGGCCTGGATGCCGTAGGCGCCGCGGCCGTAGTAGCTGGTGTTGATGTACCCCGCGAGGATGTAGTCCTTGGACTTCTGGCGGTCCAGCTTCAGCGAGATGACCAGTTCCTGCAGCTTGCGCGAGACAGTCTGGTTCTGGTCTAGGTAGTAGTTCTTGACGTACTGCTGGGTGATCGTGGAACCGCCCTGGGTGCCGCGCCCCATGAGGGTGTTGAGTACACCGCGGGCAGTGCCCTTCAGGTCGACGCCGACGTCGTGGTAGAAGGTCTTGTTCTCGGCCGCGACGAAGGTGCGCTGGACGTCCTTGGGGACGTCGGCCAGGTCGACGCTCTCACGGTTGAGTTGGCCGGTGCGGGCGAGCATCGTGCCGTCGCTGTACTTGTAGATGTTGCTCTGCAGCTGGGCGTCGGCGTTCCCCTCAGGGATGTCCACGTACATGTACAGCCCGATGAAAGCCGCGATCACCAGCAGGCACAGCCCGAAGAACGTCCCGAGGATCTTCTTCCAGGTGAAGAGCTGGCGTATTCGGCCCTTGGGCGGCTTCGTGGCCTTGCCGGCGGATCTGCGGCCCGGGGCGGGCCCGGCGCTGCCGCCGGGTGCGGGGGCGGGCGCGGGGCCGCCTGCGGGGGCGGAGCGGCGGCGCCTGGGGGCCGCGCGGTGGCCACCGCGCTGTCGCGCTCGTCTCTCTTCCGCTCGTCCCATGGGTTCCTTCGCTCCGCTTCCGTCTCGGGGTCAACTCCGAAAGCTAACACCCGTCTATATGACAAAGGTCGTCCGATCCGCTCTTTTACGGACGTGACAATCAGCACCTGTTTCCAAGGGAACCGACGGTTCTGGAGGTCACGAGGTTGCTTCCGACCGCAAAAGTGCTATCACCTAGCTAGACGTACCCGAGATGCCCGCGCCACAGGTACGGGAGTTCACCGCGAACAGCATCGGCGGCGGACTCGCCCTGCTGCTCAGCCTGCTCGGGCTCGGCTCCACGGCCGCGCTGCTCGCCGCCGCCTCGGCCGTCTCCGCCTCCGGCGCCAAGGCCGGGCTCATCGTCGCCGGGCTCGTCGTCTTCCTCGCCGCGGCCATCTCGCTGCGCGGGCTGAACACCGTCGCGCCCGGCGAGGCCCGGGTCGTCCAGCTCTTCGGGCGCTACCGGGGCACGCTCCGGCAGGACGGCCTGCGCTGGGTCAACCCCTTCACCTCGCGGACCCGGATCTCCGCCCGGGTGCGCAACCGCGAGACCGCGGTCCTGAAGGTCAACGACGCCTACGGCAACCCGATCGAGCCGGTCACGGTCGTGGTGTGGAAGGTCCAGGGCATCGCGCAGGCCGTCCTCGAGGTGGACGACTACGCCGAGTTCGTCGCCACGCAAACCGAGACGGCCGTACGTCACATCGCGATCGAGTCCCCCTACGACGCCCACGACGAGGAGGGCCCGTCGCTGCGCGGCAACGCCGAGGAGATCACCGACAAGCTGGCACTCGAGCTGCAGGCGCGGGTGGAGGCCGCCGGAGTGCGGATCGTCGAGTCGCGCTTCACGCATCTCGCGTACGCTCCCGAGATCGCCTCGGCGACGCTCCAGCGGCAGCATCCCGGTGCGGTCGTGGCCGCGCGGCGGCAGGTCGTGGACGGCGCGGTCGGCATGGTCGAGGCGGCGCTCGGCCGCATCGCGGATGGGGGTACCTCCCACGCCCTTGGGGCAGTGGGGGAGGACATCGTGGAACTGGACGCGGAGCGCGAGGCGGCGATGGTGTCCAACCTGGTCGTGGTGCTGTGCGGCGCCCGGGCCCCGCAGGCGGTCCTCAACTCCGGGACGCTCCAGCAGTGACGGTTCCCTCCGGGGGTTCAGCCCCTCAGCGTCGGCCTCAGCAGCGCAAGCAAGTACTGCTGAGGCTCGACCCGTCGGTGTACGAGGCACTTGCGCGCTGGGCCGGGGACGAGCTGCGGTCGGCCAACGCGCAGACCGAGTTCCTTCTGCGCAGGGCGCCGGCGGAGGCGGGACGGCTGCCGAAGGACACCGGGCCGCTGCCGCGCAGGGGCAGGCCGCCTGTTTCGGAACCGTGACAATCGGCTCCCACCTGGACCGCCGTACAGCCCGCCATGATCTCCGCACTCCACGTATACATGCGGCGTATACACCGTGTGTAGAGTGCTGCGCATGTCCATCGGTCACACCCTCCTGGGACTCCTGGAGTCCGGCCCGCGGCACGGTTACGACCTGAAGCGGGCCTTCGACGAGAAGTTCGGTCACGACCGGCCGCTGCACTACGGCCAGGTCTACTCCACGATGTCGCGGCTGCTGAAGCACGGCCTCGTGGAAGTCGACGGGATCGAGGCCGGCGGCGGCCCCGAGCGCAAGCGGTACGCCATCACCGACGCCGGCATCACGGACGTCGAACGCTGGCTCGGCACTCCGGAGAAGCCGGAGGAATACCTGCAGTCGACCCTGTACACCAAGGTCGTCCTCGCCCTCCTCACCCACCGCGACGCCGCCGTCATCCTCGACATCCAGCGCGCCGAGCACCTGCGCAGCATGCGGATCCTGACCGACCGCAAGCGCAAGGGCGACCTCGCGGACCAGCTGATCTGCGACCACGCGCTGTTCCACCTGGAGGCCGATCTGCGCTGGCTGGAACTGACCGCCGCGCGCCTCGACAAGCTCCGTGCGACGGTGGCCAAGTGACTCCTCCCGCCGGCTCCCTGCTCACCGCCGAGAACCTGCGCAAGGCCTACGGCCCCACGGTCGCGCTCGACGGTGCCGAGTTCTCCATCCACCCCGGCGAGGTCGTCGCCGTCATGGGCCCCTCCGGCTCCGGCAAGTCGACCCTGCTGCACTGCCTCGCCGGCATCGTGCCGCCCGACTCCGGGTCCATCGTCTACAACGGCCGCGAACTGGCCGGCATGAGCGACGCCGAACGCAGCGCGCTGCGCCGCTCCGAGTTCGGGTTCGTCTTCCAGTTCGGCCAGCTGGTAACCGAGTTGACCTGCGTGGAGAACGTGGCGCTGCCGCTCAGGCTGAACGGCACCTCCCGCAAGCAGGCCGAGAAGGCCGCGCTCACCTGGATGGAACGCCTGGAGGTGGACGACCTCAGGGACAAGCGGCCCGGTGAGGTCTCCGGCGGCCAGGGACAGCGCGTCGCGGTGGCGCGGGCGCTGGTCACCGGGCCCCGGGTGGTGTTCGCCGACGAGCCGACCGGCGCGCTCGACTCCCTGAACGGCGAGCGCGTGATGGAGCTGCTGACCGACGCGGCCCGCACCACCAACGCGGCCGTCGTCCTGGTCACGCACGAGCCCCGGGTGGCCGCCTACTCCGACCGCGAGATCGTCGTACGCGACGGCAAGTCCCGGGACATGGAGCGGGCCATATGAATGCCCGCCAGTGGGGCCGGGACCTGGGCATGGGCGTGCGGTTCGCCTTCACCGGCGGGCGCGAGGGCTGGATCCGGATGCTGCTGACCGCGGTCGGTGTCGGCCTCGGCGTGGCGCTGCTGCTGCTGACGACCGCGATCCCGAACGCGCTGGCGGTACGGCACGACCGCGACCAGGCCCGCCTGGACTACACCTACGGCCCGCACCGGCCGAAGGCCGCGAACACCCTGGTGATCTCCGACGCCGACACCGCATTCCGCGGCGACGACGTGCGCGGCCGGCTGGTGGAACCGGAGGGGCCGCGAGCACCGATCGCGCCGGGCCTGGCGAGGTACCCGGCCCCCGGCGACATGGTGGTCTCCCCCGCGCTGAAGAAACTGCTCGACTCCGCCGACGGGAAGCTGCTGCGCGAGCGACTGCCGTACCGGATCGTCGGGACGATCGGCGAGCCCGGGCTCATCGGCTCGCACGAACTCGCCTACTACGCCGGTGCGAAGGACCTGGCCCCGCGCATCGACGGGTGGCGGACGGCCCGGATCACCCGCTTCGGGCCTTCGCAGTCGTCCCAGCAGGACGGGCTCGACCCGGTGCTGATCCTGCTGGTGCTGGTCGTCTTCGTGGTGCTGCTGATGCCGGTCGCCGTGTTCATCGCCACCGCCGTACGGTTCGGCGGCGAGCGGCGCGACCGCAGGCTGGCCGCGCTGCGGCTGGTGGGCTCCGACAGCCGGATGACCCGGCGGATCGCGGCGGGCGAGGCGCTCGCCGGATCGCTGCTCGGGCTGGTCTTCGGCACCGCCTTCTTCCTGCTCGGCCGGCAGCTCGCCGCCTCGGTCGAGATCATGGACGTCAGTGTGTTCCCCAGCTATCTCAACCCCTCCCCGGCGCTGGCCGCCCTGGTGGCGGTCGCCGTTCCGGCGGCGGCGGTCCTGGTCACGCTGTTCGCGCTGCGCGGGGTGGTCATCGAACCGCTGGGCGTGGTCCGTACGGCCAAGCCCGCGCGCCGCCGGCTGTGGTGGCGGCTGCTGCTGCCGCTGGGCGGACTGGCGTGCCTCGCCCCGATGATCGGCCAGGGCCGCGGCAATGGCACCTTCAACGAGTACCTGGTGATCGGCGGCGTCCTGCTCCTGCTCGTCGGCGTCACCGCACTGCTGCCGTGGGTCGTGGAGGCGGTGGTGGCCCGGCTAGGCCTGGGCGGGGTGGCCTGGCAACTGGCGGTACGGCGGCTGCAGTTGAGCAGCGGTTCGGCGGCCCGCGTGGTGAACGGCATCGCGGTCGCGGTGGCCGGGGCGATCGCACTGCAGATGCTGTTCGCGGGCGTTCAGGGCGACTACACCAAGTCCACCGGCAAGAACACCGACAGCATTCAGATGCAGGTCAACCTGTCGCGGGGCGTCCCCTTCGTGCCGGCCGCCCAGAAATTCGCGGCGACCAAGGGCGTACGCGAGGCCACCACACTCGGCAGCACCGAACTGGGGGACCGGCGCTGGAGCCCCGGTCACGGGCCGGACAGCACGGTGGGCCTCACCGTCGGCACCTGTACCTCGCTGCGCAAGGTGGCCGCGCTGCCCTCCTGCCACGACGGGGACGTCTTCGCCGCGAAGGGCGGGGACCAGGACTCCGACGTGGACCACCTCGTCCGGCCGGGCCGCACGCTCCACCTCAACACGAGCGACAGCCTGGGCGGCGGACCGGACGTCGTCTGGACCGTGCCGCACGGGCTGAGGCAGGTCCCCGCGGTCACCGGGCCGAACGGCACCAAGGACAGCGGGCTGCTGATGACACCGGCCGCGCTGTCCGGCCGGATGAGCAGCGCCCTGAACGGAGGGGTGTACCTCAGGCTCGACGAGTCGGTGCCGGACGTGCACGAGTACGTCCGCAACACGGCGGCGCGGATCGACCCGCTCGCGGACGCGATGGTGTGGTCGGCCACCGAGGAGTCGAACAGGTTCACCTCCATCCGCACCGGAACGTTCGCCGGCGCCGTCTGTGTGCTGGGGCTGATCGGGGCGAGCCTGCTGGTGTCCCAGCTGGAGCAATTGCGCGAGCGGCGCAAGCTGCTGTCGTCGCTGGTCGCCTTCGGCACCCGGCGGCGCACGCTGAGCATGTCGGTGCTGTGGCAGACGACGATCCCCATCGCCCTGGGCCTGCTGCTCGCCTCGGCCGTCGGGCTGACGCTGGGCGGGGTGCTGCTGAAGATGGTGGGTGCGACGGTGAGCGTGGACTGGCCGAGCGTGCTGTCGATGGCCGGCGCCGGCGCGGCGGTGGTCGTCACGGTCACGCTGCTGAGCCTGCCGCCGCTGTTGCGGCTGATGCGGCCCGAGGGACTGCGGACGGAGTAGCAGCGCGACGTCGCAGCGCGGTCGGCCGTGGGCCCCTCTCACCCGGAGGGGCCCATCGATCGGCGGGCTCAGGCGTCCGGGTCGAGCACCCGCACCGGCAGCGACCGCAGCGCCCCGCGCAGGGCCGACGCCAGTTCCTCGTACTCGGCGGACCGGGCCGCGCCCGCGCGCATGGCGAAGGCGACCCGACGGCTCGGGGCCGGCTCGGCGAAATAGCCGGTGAGGAGCTGGCTGCTGCGGGTGGTCTCCAGCTTCAGGGCCGTACGCGGCAGCAGGGTGCAGCCGAGGCCGCCCGCGACCAGTTGCACCAGCGTGGACAGGCCGGCGGCCGTCGTGGTCACCGGGGCGTCCGCGCGGCCCGCCTCCCGGCAGATGTCGAGGGCCTGGTCACGCAGGCAGTGGCCCTCGTCCAGGAGCAGCAGGTTCAGCTCCCTCAGCGCCTCGCGCGGGATGCCCTCGCGGCCGCCGAGCCAGTGGTCGAGCGGGGTGACGAGCGCGAAGTCCTCGTCGAACAGCGGCAGTTCGACGACTCCGGGCACACCGAGCGGCACCGCAAGCAACAGCAGGTCGAGACGGCCGGAGCCCAGGCCGTCGATCAGGCTGCCGGTCTGCTCCTCGTGCACCTGGAGGTCGAGGTGCGGATAGCGTTCGTGGACCAGCCGCAGCACGGTCGGCAGCAGGTACGGCGCGACCGTGGGGATCACCCCGAGACGCAGGACGCCCGTGAACGGCGCCCGGACCGCCTCGGCCTCCTCCAGCAGCGCCCCGACCGCGTCCAGCACCGCCTTCGCCCGTACGGCGAGCCGCTCACCGGCGGGCGAGAGCAGCACCTTGCGCGTCGTACGCTCGAGGAGGGTCACCCCGAGGGTCTCCTCCAGTGCCGAGACCGCGCCCGACAGGGCGGGCTGGCTCATCCCGATGGCGGCCGCCGCGTCCCGGAAGTGCAGATGCTCGGCCACGGCGGCGAAGGCACGCAGCTGCGCGAGGCTCGGTTGCCTCCGCTTGCCGTTACTCATGGTCACTGATAACCGCCTCCGATCAACAAGACCGAGTGTAGCTATTTCACTAATCAATGCACCCTGTGCCAACATCGAGAGCGTCCAACCCATGGGAAAGATCCTCAAAAGGGGCCTTTCCTCGCTGCAAGGAGAGCGTGTGCTCACTGTCGGTGACAAGTTCCCCGAGTTCGAACTGACCGCCTGCGTCTCGCTGGAGAAGGGCAAGGAGTTCGAGCAGATCCACCACAAGTCCTACGAGGGCAAGTGGCTGGTCGTGTTCGCATGGCCGAAGGACTTCACCTTCGTCTGCCCGACCGAGATCGCCGCGTTCGGGAAGCTGAACGACGAGTTCGCCGACCGCGACGCCCAGATCCTCGGCTTCTCCGGTGACTCCGAGTTCGTCCACCACGCCTGGCGCAAGGACCACCCGGACCTGACCGACCTGCCGTTCCCGATGATGGCCGACTCCAAGCACGAGCTGATGCGCGACCTGGGCATCGAGGGCGAGGACGGCTTCGCGCAGCGCGCCGTCTTCATCGTCGACCCGAACCGCGAGATCCAGTTCACCATGGTCACCGCCGGTTCCGTGGGCCGTAACCCCAAGGAGGTCCTGCGGGTCCTGGACGCCCTGCAGACCGACGAGCTGTGCCCGTGCAACTGGACCAAGGGTGAGAACACCCTGGACCCGGTCGCGCTGCTGGCTGGTGAGTGACCCATGTCGCTCGACTCGCTGAAGTCCCGGGTCCCGGACTACGCCAAGGACCTGAAGCTCAACCTGGGCTCGGTCATCGGCAACTCCGACCTGCCGGCGCAAGCGCTGTGGGGCACGGTGCTGGCGACCGCCATCGCCTCCCGTTCCCCGATCGTGCTGCGTGAGCTGGAGCCGGAGGCGAAGGCGAACCTCTCGCCGGAGGCGTACACGGCCGCCAAGTCGGCCGCCGCCGTCATGGCGATGAACAACGTCTTCTACCGCACCCGGCACCTGCTGTCCGACCACGAGTACGGCACCCTGCGCGCGGGTCTGCGGATGAACGTCATCGGCAACCCGGGCGTGGAGAAGGTCGACTTCGAGCTGTGGTCGTTCGCGGTCTCCGCCATCAACGGCTGCGGCATGTGCCTGGACTCGCACGAGCAGGTGCTGCGCAAGGCGGGCGTGGAGCGCGAGGTCGTCCAGGAGGCGTTCAAGATCGCCTCGGTGATCCAGGCGGTCGGCGTCACCCTCGACGCAGAGGCCGTGCTGGCCGAGTAAGCGGTTCTGCGAAGGCCCCGCTCACCCTTGGTGGGCGGGGTCTTCGGCGTTCTCCGCGAGGGGCTCGTCCGCAGCGGCCTTCTGCCGCTGGAGTTCCTCCGAATACTGCCGGAGATACCCGACCACCGTGTTCGTCACCGCCACCAACGGTACGGCCACCACCGCGCCGCCGATGCCGGCCACCATGCCGCCGGCCGCGACCGTGAGGACGACGGCGAGCGGGTGGACGCGGACCGCGCGGCCCAGGATGAACGGCTGCAGGACGTGGCCCTCGATCTGCTGCACGGCGAGGACGACGACCAGGGTCATGACGGCCGTGAAGACGCCCTGGGTGACCAACGCCACGATCACCGCGAGCGCCCCGGAGGCGACCGCGCCGACGAGCGGGATGAACGAGAACAGGAAGATGAAGACGGCCAGCGGGACGGCCATCGGCACGTCCAGGAAGTAGATGCCGATGCCGATGAAGATCGCGTCGATCAGGGCGACCAGGACCGTGCCGCGGACGTACGCCGTCAGGGTGCGCCAGGCGCGCGGGCCGGCGCCGGCCACGCCCGGGCGGGCCGCGGCGGGCACCAGCCTCAGGAACCACTCCCAGATGCGCTTGCCGTCGTAGAGCAGGAACAGCGTCGAGAAGAACACCAGCAGGATGCTGGTGAGGGTCTCGATGATGACCTGAACGCCCTCCAGGCCCGCGGACGTTATCTGGTCGGCGTTGGCGCCGATCGCCTCGCGGAGGTTCTTGGCGATCTGGTTGATCTGCTTGTCGGTGACGTGGAAGGGGCTCTTCAGCAGCCAGTCGCGCAGGTCGTCGATGCCGGACTGGATCTGGGTGGAGAGCGTGTCGATGTTCTCCATGACCTGCCAGGTCACGAACCAGCCCATCAGCCCTATGACGACGAACCCGCTGATCGCGGTGAGCGCGGTGGCCGGGCCGCGCGGCACTCCGCGGCGGGTGAGCCGGGCGACCGTCGGCTGCAGCAGCGCGGTGACGAGCAGGGCGATGACGAAGGCGAACACCACCAGCTGGATCGCGCTGATGACCCGCATCAGGATCCAGAGGGTGCCGGCGAGGACCAGCATGCGCCAGCCTGCCTCGGCCGCGACCCGCACACCCCAGGGCACGGCCTCGGCGGGGTCGGGGCGGTGGCCGGCGACCGCGGGTGCGGATGCGGGTGCGGGCCGACGGGCGGGCGGTACGGCGGCCTCGGCGACGGGGGCCGGGTCGGCGATGAGGGCCGGGTCGGCGGCGGGCTGCGGCGGGGCCGGCGGGGTGACCGAGGATTCCGGGGCGTGCTCGCGCTCCACCTCCGCACGGCGCTCGTCCAGGCGCTCGCTCATCTCGGTGAGACCGGCACCGAGCCTGCCGAGCCACCCTGGCACTCGCGACATGATCCGTCCTCTTCCCCCGCGTCCCCGCGTGCTCGCCACCTCTCCTCCCCCCGGAGGCGTTGGGTACGACCGTACAGGGCGAAAGCCCCTCCCCTAAGGACGGGGAGGGGCTGCGCGAGGTTGAGTGTGACCGGCAGTGACCGGACGGGCCTAGTACCAGTGGTTGGCCGCCCAGAACGACCAGGCCTGGCAGGGGCTGCCGTACCGGCTGTTCATGTAGTTGAGGCCCCACTTGATCTGGGTCGCGGGGTTGGTCTGCCAGTCGGCGCCGGCCGAGGCGTACTTGCCGGCGGGCAGGGCCTGGAAGAGACCGTAGGCACCGGAGGAGGCGTTCGTCGCCTGGTAGTTCCAGCTGGACTCGTGGTCCACGATGTTGCTGAAGCACTGGAACTGGTCGGCCGCCACCATCTGACGCGCCATCGCCTGGATCTGCGCGACGCTATAGCTGCTCTGGACGGGGAAGCTGGAGGAGTCGCGGGCGCTGTCGCGGCTGGCCGCGGCCTTCGCCTCGGCGCGCTCCTTGGCCTCCTTGGCCGCCTTCTCGGCCGCCGCCTTCTTCGCGATGGCGGTCTCGGCGGCCGCCTTGCGGGCCGCCGCCTCGGCGTCCTTCTTGGCACTCGCGTCCGCGGCGATGGCCTGGGCGTCGGCCTGCTGCGTCAAGGACGCGGACTGGACCTGCGCCTGCTGACCCGCAGGTATGTCTGCGAGGAGCGTGGTGTCGGCTGCCGTCGCCTCGGCGTCGTTGTTGTTCTGCGCGACGCTGCCCGAGGCAACTCCGACGACGCTCCCGACGGCGGTGACCGCGGTGGCCGAGGCCACTGCGAATCCCCGGACCGAAATCCGGCTCACACGGTTTCCTTCCAGCATCGCCCGCTTCGGTGACCCTGGCGGACGCAATCGTGCCCCTGGCACTGGCCTCCCAACTGCGGGGTCACGGGAGGCACGGGCCCGGTGGGCAACTCCCCCTTCGGGGAGCGCCGCGTGGTGCTCGGGCGGCATACGACGAACTCTATGGAGTTGGTGGTGCTTCTGTGGTGCTGTACCGCTGGGGGTACAGGTGTGTCGTATGCGGGGCCTGACAGGACTGAGACTCTGCCGTAACCGGACGCCGGGTGGCAATTCTGCGTTGCGTGTGAAAGGTCACATCCCGTTTGCCCCTGTGGATTTCCGGAAAGCTCCACACGCCAAGGCGCCGCCCGGCTAGGCTCTGGGCCTTTGCCGGACGGCGCCAACTGCTGTGCGGGTGGTCAGATGTGACCGTCCTCCAGCATTTCGGTCACAAGCGCCGCAATCTGAGACCTCTCGGACCGAGTCAGCGTGACGTGCGCGAAGAGCGGATGTCCCTTCAGCTTCTCCACTACGGCGACCACTCCGTCATAGCGGCCGACGCGCAGATTGTCCCTTTGCGCCACGTCATGGGTCAGAACAACCCGTGAATTCGCGCCGATTCGAGACAGAACGGTGAGAAGTACATTCCGTTCGAGGGACTGCGCCTCGTCCACGATCACGAACGCGTCGTGCAGCGAGCGGCCGCGGATGTGGGTGAGCGGCAGCACCTCCAGCATCCCGCGCGCGGTGACCTCATCGATGACCTCGCGGCTGGTGACCGCCGACAGTGTGTCGAAGACGGCCTGCGCCCACGGGCTCATCTTCTCCGCCTCGGTGCCCGGCAGATAGCCCAACTCCTGCCCGCCCACCGCGTACAGCGGCCGGAACACCATGACCTTCTGGTGCTGGCGGCGCTCCAAGACCGCCTCCAGACCCGCGCACAGCGCCAGCGCCGACTTGCCGGTGCCGGCCCGGCCGCCCATCGAGACGATCCCGACGTCCGGGTCGAGCAGCAGGTCGAGCGCGATGCGCTGCTCGGCGCTGCGGCCCTTGATGCCGAACGCCTCCCGGTCGCCGCGCACCAGGCGGACATTGCCCTCGGCGGTGATCCGGCCGAGCGCCTTGCCGCGCTCGGAGTGGATGGTCAGGCCAGTGTGCACCGGCAGCTCGGCGGCCTCGGGGACGTACAGATGGCCTTCCTCGAAGAGGATGTCCACCTGCTCGCCGGAGAGCGTCAGTTCGGACATTCCGGTCCAGCCGGAGTTCTCCGTGATGGCGAGTTCGGCGCGGTACTCCTCGGCGAGCAGACCGACGGAGGACGCCTTGATCCTCAGCGGGAGGTCCTTCGAGACGACGGTGACGTCGTACCCCTCGGCCTGCAGATTGCGGGCCACCGCGAGGATGCGGGAGTCGTTGTCCCCCAGGCGGTAGCCGGTGGGCAGCACGCTGGGGTCCGAGTGGTTGAGCTCGACACGGACGGTCCCGCCCAGCTCCCCGATCGGGATGGGGGCATCGAGGCGACCGTTCTTCACCCGGTAGTCGTCCAGCAGGCGCAGGGCCTGGCGGGCGAAGTAGCCGAGTTCCGGATGGTGCCGCTTGGCCTCCAGTTCCGTGACCACCACGATGGGGAGCACGACCTCGTGCTCGTCGAAGCGGGTCAGGGCGTTCGGGTCGGCCAGCAGGACGCTGGTGTCGAGAACATAGGTGCGCCGGTCTGGCTTGTGGCGCTTTGTGCTGGTCACCACGGAAGGACGTACCCCCTCGGATGAGGTCGGGGAGCGACGAGATCGAGCTGGACCGGTCGTCGGCCGCCCTGCACGGGCCGAGAACCGGCCCGCCGCCTCTTCGTCCGCGCATGGACCGCACGATCGGGCTGGTGCAAAGGGCCTCCCGGGCGGACGGCCCCGTGCCGCCCGCTGAGATCCGACACCCGTGGTTCGGGTGTCGACCTGTCTGGCTTATGCCCTCGAACATGCACCGCCATGCAAAAGCGGCCATCGGCATGCCGGTGAACTCCTTGTTACACCCCCACAAATCATGGGTATGTGAACGCCCCGCTGCCTTGGCGGCCGGCGGGGCGTGCGTCGGGTATCAGCCGCCGTAACGGCGGTGACGTGCGGCGTAGTCGCGCAGGGCGCGCAGGAAGTCGACCTTGCGGAAGGCGGGCCAGAAGACCTCGCAGAAGTAGTACTCGGAGTGCGCGGTCTGCCACAGCATGAATCCGGACAGTCGCTGTTCGCCACTGGTGCGGATGACGAGGTCCGGGTCGGGCTGGGCACCGGTGTAGAGGTGACGGCCGATCATGTCGATGTCGACGGACTCGGCGAGGTCGTCCATCGTCACGCCCTTGTCGTGGGCGTCGAGCAGCATGGAGCGCACGGCGTCGGCGATCTCTTGCCGGCCGCCGTAGCCGATGGCCACGTTGACGAGTATGCCGTCGATGTGGGCGGTGGACTCCTCGGCCTCCTTCAGGGTGCGCTGCATGCCGCCCGGCAGCAGGTCCATCGTGCCGACGTGGTGCACGCGCCAGCGGCCGTCGGCGGCGAGCGTGTGGACGACGTCCTCGATGATGCCGAGCAGCGGGACGAGTTCCTCCTGCGGCCGGTCGAAGTTGTCCGTGGACAGCAGCCACAGGGTGACGACCTCGACGTCGGTCTCGGTGCACCAGCCGAGGAACTCCTCGATCTTGTCCGCACCGGCCCGGTGGCCGTGGACGGTGGTGGAACCGGACGCCTTCGCCCAGCGGCGGTTGCCGTCCATGATGACGCCGATGTGCTTGGGCACCTGAGCGTGGTCGAGGTGGCCCTCCACCCGGCGTGCGTAGAGCCTGACGAGCAGGCTGCGCAGGTTGTCGCGCAGGTTCACGTGGCCCTCCGGGGGTTTGGCATGGGGGGTTCGGTGCGTAAGGGTGCCCGAGCCGTTGAGCCTACCCCTGCCGGGGGCCTGGTTCTGGTTCGGGGTTTGGGGTTTGGGGTTCGGGGGCTTGGGGTTTCGACCGTCTGGTGCAGGTCCGTGGGGGCTTGTCGCGCCCACGCGGCGCAGCCGCGTGTCGAGCGCGGCCCCGCGCCCCTTGAGTGGGGACGCCGGGTCGGCGCCGAGCGGTTCCCGGGTTCCCCTCGATGGACCCACCGGTGTCCCGTTCGAGGACCTATCGGTGGCGGGAACGAAAAACGGGCCGGTCCGTGGGGGGGAGACGGACCGGCCCGAGGGGGGGTTTCCACCATAACCCTTCGTAAGGGATGGTGGGTGCATTGGCGGGACACAACTACTCTCCGGAATCATCCGGCGACGCCCCGGTGGGTGCGGAACGCTGGATTCAGGGGTGTCTCATGGCCGGTTCACAGCGGAATCCCAGGGAAAACCGATCGGATACGAAATGATTCGGCAGGGATCCGGGCGGTTTACGCCATCCTGGGGATATGTCGGCAAGTCCCCCCGACGGAGTACCGGGCCAGCGAACGGTGACTTGACGGTTCCGCTACGGCGACCCGGGAAGACAGCTCGGTTTCACAGCACCGCGCAGCCCCCTCCACTGCGCGGTGCCGCCCGCGCGGGTTTGCCAGCGCGAATTACCTTGGTCTGAACTTATGTGACAGATGAGGCTGATGTGAACCGCACCGGATAACGATGTGGAAACCGTTGGCAAACTGCCCGTGAATCAGCCGGGTTTGCGGACGTCGAAGAGATGCCGGGTGCTGTGCGCCACGAATGGCCCCTCCTTCTCGATCCGCTCGTGCAGCGCGCGCAGTCGGGGCTCGTACGCCTCCACCGTGAAGCCCGGGACCATCCACACCACCTTGCGCAGGAAGTGGACGACGGCGGCGATGTCGTGGAACTCCATCCGCAGCCGCTCCGCCCGGAGCCCGGCCACCTCCAGCCGCGCCGCCTCGGCGTCGGCCCGCTCGCGCTCGGGGTCCCGGGCCGAGCGCACCTCCTCCGGCAGCGGCCCGAGGAAGTACTCCACCAGTTCGAAGACGCTGGCCGGCCCGACATGCTGGGCGAAGTAGGTGCCACCCGGCCGCAGCACCCGGGCGATCTCGTGCCAGTACGGCCGCACCGGATGCCGGCTGAGCACCAGGTCGAACGTCCCGTCGGCGAACGGCAGAGGCGCGTCGTCCGCGGCAGCGACGACCACCACCCCGCGCGGCCGCAGCAGCGCGGTGGCCTTGGCCACGTTCGGCGGCCAGCCCTCCGTCGCGGCGGCCAGCACCGGCCGGGCGGGCTCGGCCCTGCCCAGCGCGAAGTCCAGCACCTCACCGCCGCCGGTCTGGATGTCCAGCACGGCCCCGGCCCGGGCCAGCCGCTCCCCCGCCGAGACGGCGTACCCCCACGAGGGCCGCTCCTCGCCGGCCCGCCCTTCGAACCAGGAGAAGTCCCATCCCTCGGTGGGTACGGCGGCGCCCTCGGCGACGAGGTCCTCGAAGGAGCGGTTCACTGACATGCCCGCCATGATCGCAGGGTGTTGTCGGCACGGCCTGCTAATTTCCGCACGCATGACGACCCGTATGACGACGTACACCGCCGGAGAGAAGCAGACCCTGCACGCGAGCCTGAACCGGCACCGGGACGCCGTGCTGTGGAAGCTGGACGGCCTGGACGACGAGCAGCTGCGCCGGCCCATTACACCGTCCGGCACCAACCTGCTGGGCCTGGTGAAACATCTGGCCTGCGTCGAGTACGGCTGGTTCGTGGAGACGTTCGGCGGCGAGGCCGAGCCCCTGTGGTTCGACCCGCACGACGACATGTGGGTCACCCCCGAGGAGACGACCGAGCGGATCGTCGCCTTCTACGGCCGCGCCCGCGCCGCCGCCGACGCCCTGATCACCGGGCTGCCGCTGGACGCCCAGGGCAGCCCGGCCTGGCGGGACATCACCGTGAGCCTGCGCTGGACGCTGGTCCACATGGTGGAGGAGACCGCGCGGCACGCCGGCCACATGGACATCCTGCGGGAGCTGATCGACGGCGCCACCGGCGACCACCCGCCGGTGACCCGGCGCTAGCCGACCAGGGACGGGGCGGCGAGGGCGTAGGCCGCCCGGGCGGTCGGCGCGGTGAGCACCCCGGCGTCCAGCAGACGCCGGGCCTCCCGCGCGCCCGCACCCTCCGGCAACCGCTGCGATCCGTACCGCACCTGCCACAGCCGCATGAGCAGCCCGCCGAACCGGGCGAGCGGCCGCAACGGCCCCTCCTGCGGGCCCTCGCGCCGCGCCCAGCGGGCCGCGATGGCGCCGCCCACCTCCGGAACCCGCTCGATGCCACGCCGCCCGTCGTCGGCGGCGGCGTAGACGACATGCGGCACATGTGCGTGGATCAGCGCGCTGCTGCACAGCAGGCAGGGTTCGAGGGTGGTGTGCAGCCGGTGGCCCGGGTGGCGGCGGCCGGCCGGAAGCTGGGCGAGGGCGTTGATCTCGGCGTGCGCGAGGTCGGTGCCGGCCAGCTGACCGGGCGGGGCGTCCGTCTCCCGGCTGCGGTTGCGCCCGGCCGCGACGACCCGGCCCTCCGGGGCGTACAACACCGCGCCGACAGGCCGGCTCCCGGCCCGCAGGGCCTCCCGGGCCAGCTCGAAGGGCAGTTGCCAGGGCGCGGGGAAGGAGGCCGGGGCGACACCGGGAAGGACCGTCATCAGCGGCCCCCGCCGGCCGTCCCCCCGAGCACGAGGAGGATGTGCTCGTCGTCGCCGTGCCGGACCGTGCCGGCCCGCTCGAAGCCGTGTCTCTCCAGCAGCCGGACGGAGGCCGTGTTGCCGCCGAAGGGGTCGGCGTACAGGGGTCGTACGCGCTCCAGCTCCAGGAACAGTCCGAGGGCGCGGGTGCCGACGCCGCCGCCCCAGTACGGCCGCCCGAGCCAGTACCCGACGAACCGCCGCTCGCCCTCCGTCCAGGAGACGACGCTCCCGGCGACCTCGCCGCCCACCGTGACCGTCCGCACGAGGCAGTCCGGATCGCCGAGCACGCGCTCCCGCCAGTGCCGCAGGAAGGCGTCCCGCGGCCGGGGCGTGAATCTCGACCGCCGGACGGCTTCCGGGTCGTGCTCATAGGCGAGGAAGACGAACAGGTCGTCGTCCGTGACGCCCCGAAGGCTCACCTCGCTGTGCTCGTCGCGCTCGTCACGTTCGTCGGTCATGTCAGGAGTGTGGCAGCCGCCACTGACAACGCCTCTCTGTCACGTCAGTCCAGCAGGGGCCGGACGTCCTCGGCGGCGAACCGCACGAACCCCTCCGGGTCGGGCTCGTCCCCGGTCGGCTGCAGCACGACGGTGTCGGCACCGGCCTCGGCGAGCCGCCGTACGGCCGCGGCCACGGCCGCCGCGTCGCCCGCGACGCCGATGTCCGTGGCCGTCGCCAGCCCCTCGTCGGAGAGTTCGGCCCGCAGCCGGGCGTCGGCGTCCGGGCCCGTGGCGGTCAGCAGATAGACGACGACCGGGTGATGCTCGCCGCGCTCGGCCTCCTTCTGTCCCTCCTCGATGAGCTGCCGGGCCTGCCGTACGCCGTCCGGGGAGGTGGCGGCGGTGAGGAGGGTGCCGTCGGCCTTGGCGCCGCAGAGGCGCAGGGTGCGCGGCCCGGTGGCGCCGGCGAAGACGGGCACCGCCCGCTCCGGCGGCCAGTCGAGGGCGACGTCGTCCAGGGAGACGTACCGGCCCCGCACGGTGAGCCGTTCACCCCGGAACAGTGCGCGCAGGGCGTCGAGATGCTCGCCTAGAAGGGTGAGCGGCGAGGCGGCACGGGCGCCGACCTGCCCCATCCAGTCCTGTACGCCATGCCCGACGACGACGGTGGCCCGCCCCGGGAACATCCGGTGCAGGGAGGCGGCCTCCATCGCGGTCAGCGCCACGTTCCTGAGCGGCACCGGCAGCAGTCCGACACCGACCCGCACCCGCTCGGTCCAGGCGAGCGCCGCGGCGGCGGTCGCCATCCCGCCCTCCCGGAAACAGTCCTCCCACAACCACAGTTCCTCAAGCCCTGCTCCGTCCGCCGCGCGGGCCACCGCCCGCAGCCGCTCGGGCGGAAGCTGGGGGCGGAAGACGACACCGAGTCCAGTCATGGACCTCTTCCTAGTGGGGAGGACGTGGGGTGACAAGTGGTTTTGTCCGGCGGAGAGTTGGCCACACCGAGAGACCGCGGGAGGGGACGGACATGGGCAGACGCCGGCGTGACGGGGTCGGAAGGCTGATCGTGCCCCGGGGTGAGCGAACGGAAGACCCGTTGGTCCTTCCACTGGAGATCTCGGCCTCTTACCGGGCCCGGACGAAGGGCCTGCTGGGCCGGGACTCGATCGCCGGGGCGATGCTGCTGTCACCGGCGAGCGGGGTGCACACCTTCGGCATGCGCATCCCGATCGACGTCGCCTACCTGGACCGCCACCTGACCGTCCTCGCCGTCCGCACGATGCCCCCGGGCCGCCTGGGCCTGCCCCGGCTGCGGGCCCGGCACGTGCTGGAGGCGGAGGCGGGGGCGATGGCGGGGTGGGGGGTGCGGGTTGGGGTGCGGCTGAGGGCGGACGTCGAAGGTGGTGCCGGTTGATCGGTTTGAGGGCGTTGTCAGTGGTGCGTCCTAGCATCGCGTCATGAGGACTTCAGGGACGTTCAAGGTCGAGGAGTTCGCCCCGGCGGAGGTGCCGCTGCCGGAGCCGGTGGTCGGGACGGCGGTGCCGGTCGGTGTGGCCACGATGCGGAAGCGGTACGAGGGTGAGGTCACCGGGGTGTCGCAGACGCTGTTCACCGCGGCGTACGACCAGTCCAGTGGGACCGGTACGTATGTCGCCATGGAGTCTTTCGAGGGAAGTCTCGGCGGGCTGAGCGACAGCTTCAATTTCGCCCACTCGGGGACGACCCTCGGGGAGGGCAGAGAGGCCGAGTTCTTCGTGATCGTGCCGGGGAGCGGGACGGGGGCACTGGCCGGGATCCGAGGGGCCGGCGGCCTGCGGATCGACGCGGACGGCACCCATCGGATCTGGTTCGAGTACGAGGTGGGTGAGTAGCGGGACTTCTCCGTCGGGTTACTCCTGGGTGCGGGGGAAGGACACCTCCACGCGTCGGTTCTTCCTCCTTCCCTCCTCGGTGGAGTTGTCTGCGATCGGGTACTGCTCGCCGTAGCCGCGGACCTCGAAGGTGACGTTCGGGTCGTTCAGGTCCTGGTCCAGGACGGCCTGTACGGCGTTGGCGCGTTGCCTGGACAGGATGTCGCCGTGGGCGGACGAGCCGAGGTTGTCCGTGAAGCCGAAGACGCGGACCTGCGTCGCGTTCTGCTTCCTGATCTCCCCGGCGATGGTCGCGATACGGCCCTTCGCCTCCTCGCTGAGTTTCGCGCTGTCCTTGCTGAAGAGGACTTCGGCCTGGAGTGCGAAGGTGACGTCGGCGTTGGTGTCCTCGCGTCGCTCGTCCCCGCTCTGGTCCTCCACGACCGACTTGATGTCCAGCACCTTGGGCGCGGCGAGGGTTGCCCCCTCGGGGAGCTTGAGGTCGGGGTCGGTGGGGTCGATCTTCACCGGGGCGCTGGCGGAGGGCGCGGTGTCCGGCGGCTGACTCGGACCCGTGTCGTCGGCTTGGGCCGGCGTGGCCGCGAGGAGGAGGGTGACGGCGGTGAGGGCGAGGGTGAGACGAGTGGTGGTCACTTCGGCCTCACCCGGAGATCTTGATGGTGGCGGAGGAGAGGGTGGGCAGTTGGAGGGCCACCTCGATGGTGTCCGTGGGCGGGGAGGGGAACTGCATGAAGACCTGCAGCGACTGACCGGCCTTGAGCGTGCCGAGGCCGGTGGTGGTGAGCGGGCGGCCCTCTGTGTCGCGCAGTACGTAGTAGCGCTTCTTGCCCTTGGAGTCGACAAGGGTGGCTCCGCCCAGGGACGGGCCGTTCTTGGTGATCTCGGTTTCATTGCCGCTGAGAGCGGATGGGATGAGCAGATCACCGGCCCCGTCGTTCTTCAGGGTGCCGTTCACGGTGACGAAGCCGCCGGAATCACGTTGCACGGAGGTGATCTGGAGAAGCAGGCCATCCGAACCCTTCAGTTCGGCCAGCGGTTGGTCCGATTGCCCCTCCTGGGCGCTCGGGCCGGAGTTGCCTCCCTGGGAAGCGGACTCGGAACTGTGCGGCTTCTTGTCGTCGCCGGCGCCTCCGCCGCAGCCGGCCACCCCGACAGCCAGACCAGCCACAACGGTCAATGCGACCATCCCCCTGCGGGCCTTCGCAGTGAACCGAATGCTCATCGCTCCGCTTCCTTCGTCATTGATCGTTCGCTCGTCAGTCGGCCAGGTGGACGTCGAAGAGGTCTTCGGGCTTCGGCAGCCCTGTTGTGTCGTCCGGCTTCAGATGCCAGACCTTGCCGTTGCAGGTGAGTGGGGGCAGCGCGTCGCCGTCGGCACCACCGGCGGGGGGCTTGAAGGTACAGAGGGACTTGATCTCGGCTGTGGCGGAAGCCGTCGACCGGTACTTCTCCGACCCGGGCACGACGGACCGGCCGACGGACTTGTTGGTCTGCACGTCGACCCGGTATTTCAGCAGCCCTTGCGGAAAACAGCCGTTCAGCAAGGCATCGTTCTGCGCAGCGAGTTGGCCGGCCCGTCCGCACGGATCGTCATCGAACGTCACCCTGCCGTCGAAGACCTCCTGCCACTTCGCGGGGTCGGACAGCACCTTCACCCACTGGGCCGCGAGTTGGTCACGCTCGCTCTGAGCCGCCGCGAGCGCTGCCGCGTCGGCCGCCGTCTGGGCCCCGCTGCGGTTCACCGACGCCTGGCCGACGGCGAGGTAGGCCAACGCAAGAAAGAGCAGGCCTGCCACCACCGTGATGTAGATGGGGAAGGCCTGCCCTGCGTCGCGGCGTGGAGGCATCAGCCACCGGTGACTTCGGAGATCTTGTTCCTGATCGCGTCGAAGATCGTCTGACCGATGCTCGTGCCCGTGATCGCCAACACGATCGCCACCACCACCGCGATGATGCCGAGGTACTCCACCGCGGTCTGCCCCCTGTCGCCGCGAGCAACGCGGGCCTGCAGATACGCGACGGTGGTGTTGAACCAGTTGTTCATGGTGGTCCCCTCCGGACTCGCCTCCGATCCGGACAACGTATGCCGGGGCGCAGCACTCTCGAGAGGGCCCCAGGACCCAACCCGGGACCCATTCCCCCCGCCGTCCTCTCCCCCACGCACCCACCTCAAGCCACCCCCAACCACTTCGCGGCCGCCTGGGACCGGGTGGTGCTCTGGAGCTTGGGGAAGATGCGGTTGATGTGGTTCTTGACCGTCTTCTCGGAGATGAAGCAGGCGGCGGCAATCTGCTGGTTGGTCATGCCGGACGCGATGAGGTCCATGATCTCCGCCTCCCTCGTGCTCAGCCGGAAACGCGAACGGAATGACTGTCCCACAGGTGATTGCAGTTGCGAAAGAAGTTTTGGGGCATTTTCCCTTAAAAACTGGGGGACTTCGCGTTCCGCATGTGCAGGTGCACCTGCCTGCAGGCCCGTCAGTAACGCCTTCGTCGCGCCCGGAGTCACATGCGGCCGCCCCTCCCGGACATCCCGCACCGCGCGTACCAACTGCTCCGTCGTGAACTCGCCGTGCACCAGATATCCCCCCGCCCCCAGCCGCAACGCCTCCCGCACGGTCTCCGTCTCGTGGCTGTAGGTGAGCATCATGACCGGCGCCAGCCGCACCAGGTGCGGCAACGCCGAGATTCCGTCGACGCCGGGCATGCGGACGTCGAGGAGGATGACGTCCGGGCGGTGTCGTACGGCCGCCTCGTACGCCTCTCTGCCGTCCGTCGCCTCCGCCACCACCGTGGTGTCCTCGCGGCCCGAGAGCAGTGCCGTCAGGCCCGCCCGGACCACGGGGTTGTCGTCGGCCACCAACAGCCGCAACGGCGGCGTCGGCGTGGGGGCCTCCGGCCAGGGGTCACTGTGCTGCATGGCGCCTCCTCTCAGGGCTCCCGAGATGCGGGGTCGGAGCCGTTCGGGGACGGCAGGGGAAGTTCCACGCGCACCTCCGTGCCGCGCTCGTGGCCGCCCCGCCCGATGCGGATCCGGGCGCCCACCTGCGCGGCCCGCTCCACCATGCCGAGCAGGCCGAAGTGGCCGGAATCGCGGAGCCGTTCGAGCGTGGTGCCGGGCGGGAGGCCCCGGCCGTCGTCGTGGACCGTGAGGCGCAGCAGGTCTTCGTGCACGGCCGCCCGTACCTCCACTTGGGTCGCGTACGCGTGGCGGTAGGCGTTCTCCAGCGCTTCCGTGGTGATGGAGAGGAGGTGGCGGGTCGTGGGGGCGGGAAGTTCGGGGAGGGAGGCGGGGTCGGTGTTCGGACCGCCGCTGTCGGGCTGCCAGGAGCAGGTGACCCGTAGGCCCGTGCGGGCCGTGAAGTCACGTGCAACGTCCGTCAGCTCGTGCCACACCAGTGTCCCGCCCTCGTCGAGCGAGTCCGGCTGCTGTCGGCGCAGGTCCGTCAGGAGTTCCCTCGACTCCGCCGCCGCCCTGCGCGCCGAGCGGGACACCAGTTCCGCCTGTTGCCGGATGCGGTCGGGAGCGTCGGCCGAGGCCGTGGCCGCCAGGCCGTCCGCCGCGAGGGCCACGCCGTACAGGGTCTTGGCCACGGAGTCGTGCATCTCGAGGGCGAGCCGGGCGCGTTCCGCGCTCACCGCCTCCGCCGCCGCGAGGCGCGCCTGGACCGTCGTCAGGGCGTTGGTCGCGGCGCCGACGCGGAGCATCAGGTTGCGCAGGGTCGAGCCCATCGCGCCGGCGATGACGCACAGGCCGGGCAGCAGAAGGGCCTCGGCGATGGGCGCGTGGCGATCGGCCTTCAGGGTGGCGTGGACCAGCAGCAGGATCAGGGACTGGAGGGAGGCGAAGCAGGCCGCGCCCCGCCAGCTGTAGACCAGGCCCGCCAGGAGCGGGGTGCAGACGCTGACGTAGGCCAGGGTGGTGTCCGGGCCGGCCGAGATCAGGAGGAACGAGCCGAAGAGGGTGTCGGCGGCGAGGAGGCTGGGGTGACGCAGGAGGAGCGGGCCGAAGCGCTCCCAGTCGCGGAACAGGACGTACGACACCATGAACGTCACGACCACGGCCGCGCCGACCAGGCGGACGCCCAGGCCGGGGGCGGCGTTGAGCAGCGCGGCGGGGGCCGCCAGGGCGATCATGGCCAGCCGGAAGCCGAAGACCTGCCGGCACATCGCCTGCAGCGCACGGATCTGGATCTTCTCCGAGGCTTCGGCGGTGGCGGGATCCGTACCGGCAGTCGCCCTCCAACGGCGTACGAACCAGCCGACGCCTCCGCGCACCCGGCCGCCACCCCCGGACAACGCTCCTCCCCCGCGCCCCATCAGCCCCGTCACCGTCACGTCCGCCTCACTTCCCCGTGAGCGAGCCGAAGTCCACGCCGGAGCCGAGGAGCAGGCCGGCGCCCAGCAACAGCATCGTGGCCGGGACCATGAACGTGGTGATCATCAGCGTGGCCTTGGGCACCGCGCGGGCGGCCTTGCGGCGGGCGTTCTGGGCGTCGGTGCGGCGCATGTCCTTCGCCAGGGAGACCAGCGTGTCCACGATCGGCGCGCCCAGTTCCTCCCCCTGCTGCAACGCCGTCACGAACATCGCCACCTGTTCCGAGTCGTTCCTCCGCCTCAGCTCCGCGAAGGCCTGGCGGCGGCTCATGCCGAGGTCCATCTGGCGCAGGGTGATGCGCAGTTCGTCGGCCCAGGGGCCCTCGTAGCGGGAGGCCACGCGGTCCAGGGCCTGGCGGAAACCGAGCCCGGCGCTGACCACCACCGCCAGCACGTCCAGGAAGTCCGGCAGCGTGCGCTCGATGACGTCCTTGCGGACCCGGATCGCCGACCAGATGCCGACCTCCGTCCAGAACGCGCCAAACAGCAGCAGGAGTACGGCCACGAACCACTGGCCGCGCAGCAGGAACACCAGGAATCCCACGCCGCCCAGCGCGCCGTAGACCGCCCGCCGGGCCGCGTAGCGGTCGATGGTCAGGCCGCCGGGGTTGCCGGCGAGGTCGATCTTGCGGCGGTACTTGGCCACCAGGCGCGGGCCCATCAGGCGCAGCACGGCGGGGGCGTATCGCATGCCCATCCGGTCGATGACCGAGCCGACCGCGCCGGTGCGGGTGGCGCCGACCTCCAGGGCCACCGCCAGGTCACCGGGGAGTTTCGCGTCCGCGCGGTACATCCGGAGGCCGGCGAAGGCGCCCCAGACGCCGAGCCCCATCAGCAGGGCAAGCAGAAATCCAACCATCGGGCCGGCCGCCCCCTCACACGTCGATCCGGCTCAGGCGCCGGATGAGGACGAATCCGACGGCGTACATGGCGAACGCGATGAGCACGCAGGCCTGGCCGACCGGTGAGCCGGTCATGCGGGCCAGTGCGCCGTCCTTCACCGCGTTCATGAGGAAGAGCGCGCCGACGCCGAGGACGGGGACGGCGTACGACGTCATGGTCACCTGGGAGAGCTGGGTGCGGATCTCGCGCCGGGTCTCCTTGCGTTCCTCCAGGGTCTCGGTCAGGTTGCGCAGGGCCGACACCACCTGGCCTCCCGCCCGGTTGGACAGGATCAGGGTCGTGACGAGGACGACCAGCTCCCGGGACGGGAGGCGGTCGGCCAGTTCGCCCAGCGCGTCGTCGAGGGACTGGCCGATGGCCAACTGGTCGGAGACCTTGGCCAGTTCCTCGCCCGCCGGGGCCTCCAGCTCCTCCGCGGCCATGCCGATCGCGGTGCGCAGGGCGAGGCCGGCCTGGGTGGCGTTGGCCAGGATGCGGGCGAGCTCGGGGAGTTGGTTGATGAAGCGCTCGATGCGTTTCTGCCGCTGCCAGTTGAGGAACTGCGCTGCCGCCCAGATGCCGAGGAGGCCGGCGAGCGGCCCGAAGAAGGGCGCCAGGGTGGCCTGGCCGATCAGCCAGAGCGCGGCGACCGTGGCGAGCATGTAGACGAAGAACTCACCCGGGGTGACGTCCAGTCCGGTCGCCGCCAGGCGCAGCTCCAGCCAGCGGCCGAGGCGGGTGCGGCGCAGCCGCCGGTCCAGGTCGCGGAAGCGGCGCCTGCGGCCGGTCGCCGGGACCGGGCCGGTGTGGGTGAGCCGGTCCACGAGGGCCGCGCGCTGGGCCCGGCCCGAGGCGTAGGCGTGTACGCCGGCCACCGCCAGGACGCAGGTCAGCAGCGTCACGCCGGTGGTGAGCTGGACGAGGGTGTGGAGTTCCATGGGTGGCCTACCTGGCTTCTCGGGTGGCGAGCTGGTCCACGGAGTGGGCGACTCCGAAGGCCTGCGGGACGGGCTGGCTCGCCATGTAGAGGCGGTCGGCGGTACGGCGCGGCAGCGGGAAGTACTGGAAGCTGCCGTACACGCGGCCGTCGGGGGTCATGGGCTGGGCGTCGAACCGGGCCACGGTCGCGATCCGGTACGGCTCCCCGCCGTGGCTGTCGAGCAGCGCGATCTCGGTGATCCGGCGGGCGCCGTCGGCGAACCGGGTGAGCTGGACGATGACGTCGACCGCGCTGTTGATCTGGTCGTGCAGGGCTACGAAGGGCACCTCGACGTCGGACATGGAGGCGAGGGTCTGCAACCGGGTGAGCGCGTCCTCGGCGCTGTTGGCGTGCACCGTCGCCAGCGATCCGTCGTGGCCCGTCGACATCGCCTGGAGCATGTCGAGGGACTCGCCGCCGCGGACCTCACCGACCACGATCCGGTCCGGGCGCATGCGCAGCGAGTTGCGGACCAGGTCGCGGATGGTGACCTGTCCCTTGCCCTCGACGTTCGGCGGCCGCGACTCCAGCCGGACCACATGCGTCTGCTGGAGCTGGAGCTCGGCGGAGTCCTCGATGGTGATGATGCGCTCGTGCGAGGGGATCAGTCCGGAGAGGGCGTTGAGGAGGGTGGTCTTCCCGGTGCCCGTGGCACCCGAGACGATGATGTTGAACTTCGCCTGCACCAGCCCGGCCAGCAGATACACCATGTGCTCGTCCAGTGAGCCGAAGGAGATCAGCTCCTGGAGGGTGAAGGAGCGCGGGAAGCGGCGGATGGTGAGGATCGGGCCGGTCAGGGACAGCGGCGGGATGATGACGTTGACGCGCTCGCCGGAGGGCAGTCGGGCGTCCACCATCGGGTTCGACTCGTCCACCCGGCGGTTGACCGTGGACACGATCCGCTCGATGGTCTGCATCAGCTGGTCGGCGGAGACGAACCGGAGCGGCAACTGCTCGACGCGGCCGCCGCGTTCCACGAAGATCGCGTCGGGTCCGTTCACCATGATCTCGGTGATCGACGCGTCCTCCAGCAAAGGCTCCAGGATGCCGAGACCCAGCGCCTCGTCCACCACCCGGCGGATCAGCTGGGAGCGCTCCACGGTCGACAGCACCGGGCCCTCACGGCTGATGATGTGCCCGAGCACCCGCTCGAGGCGGGCCCGGCGTTCGGCCGCCGCGAGCGAACTCATCTCCGCGAGGTCGATCTCCTCCAGCAGCTTGGCCCGGTAGGAGGCGACCAGATGCCCGTCCTCGCCCCGGCTGCCGTGCTCCTCCGGAGTGCTGATGCGCGCCCGCAGGCTCATGTCGGCATCTCCTCGCTCAGTGGTCCAGCGGCATGGTGGCGGACTTGGTGGCGTAGCCGAAGTCCCAGACGATCTTGGGGATGTGGACCCTGGCGGTGACGGTCACGGAGCCGTCTCCCCCGCCGCCGGGTGAGCAGGTCACTTCGAGTCCGCCGCTGACGGCTTCCGAGCACGCCTGCTGGGCGTCCTGCCGCAGGGAGGCCGCCCGCGCCCCCGCCCTGGCCGCCGTACCGGCCTGCTCGGCGGCGTAGGCGACGGCCCCGATCTGGATGCCGGCCAGGCCGACGATCAGCAGGAGCGGGATGAACCCGAGGTACTCGATGGCCACTTGGCCCCGGTCACGTCCACGGCGGCATGGCATCTCAGCGCTTCACCTCCTCGACGGCGCCGGCGTGGCCGTACACGGTTACGGGGAAGTCGATGGAGCCGGGGAAGAGGACGGGCACCTTCACCCCCACGTCCACGGTCACATAGCCGGTCTGGTCGCACCCGGTCACGCTGGCACCCTCCCGCCACGCCCCCGACAACTGCGCCAGCGCCTTCTCCCGGCACACTCCGTACCGCTCGCCCCGAGGCGCCGCCGTCCCCGCCCGCACCCCCTCCTCCGCAGCATTCCCCGCGAGCGTGAAGGCGTACCCCACCAGCACGGCCTGCCACATCAGCACCAGCGTCAGGATGATCAGCGGCGTCATCCCCAGAAACTCGATACTGACCTGCCCCCGGTCTCGCTCCCCGCCACCCCGTTTCACGACCCGCTCACTCCTTCCGCCGCCGGAACCCACCCGGACCACGCCCGCTCCCCCGGTGGCCCGCGGCCCCCTCGGCCGCCCGCACCAGCCCCAGCTCCCCCGCGAGCCCCCACAAGGCCTGCTTCACGGAACTCCTGCTGTCCAGCTCGTGCACCCGCCCGGCGTCGACAACGGCCTGAAGTTCCCTGAAGTTGGCGGGAATGGCCGTACGCGCCAGCGCCGTCCCGGTGATGCGCTGCACGAGCGCCGGCTGGATCTCCGTGCTGCGTGTGTGCCGGTTGACGACCACGGTCGTCTCCTCGGCCTTGCGGATCTGCAGCCGGTCCCACATCCGTACGGTCCGCTTGGCGGCGCGGACGGCGATGACGTCCGGCGTGGTGACCAGCAGCGCGATGTCGGCCATCTCCACCACCGCCGCACCTGCCCCGCTCAGCTGGGCGCCGCAGTCGACGACGACCACCTCGTAGCGGGCGCGCAGGGCGCTGACGATCTGGCGGGCGGCGCGGTCGGTGACATCCTCGCCGCGTTCGCCCTCGCCGGGTGCGAGGAGCAGGGCGAGCCCGGTGTCGTGGCGGAAGACGGCGTCGGCGAGGACGCGGGGCGAGATGTCCGTGATGGCGGCGAGGTCGACCACGGACCGCCGGAACTGGATGTCCAGGTAGGAGGCGATGTCCCCGGTCTGCAGATCGAGGTCGAGCAGAGCCGTCGGCCGCCCGGAGGCCTGTGCAGCGAGGGCCAGCTGGATCGCCGCCAGGGTGGCACCCACGCCTCCCTTGGCGCCGCTGACCGTGACGACCGTGCCGCCGGCTCCGCCGAACACGTCGGAGCCGTGGCCGAGATGGCGCCGTACCCCCGTCGACCACTGGGCGACGGCCTGGACCCGGCTGGCGAGTTCCTCGTACGACAGCGGGAGCGCGACCAGGCCACGGGCACCGGAGTCCATGGCGGCGGAGAACAGACCGGGGCCGGCGTCGGTGGTGACGAGGATGACGCCGACGGCGGGGAAACGGAGCGCGACCTCGCGGATCAGCTCCAGGGCCGGGACGGGGCCGATCCGCTCGTGGACGACCACGACCTCGGGCAGTTCGTCCACGGACTCGGCGGCGAGGCGGGCGAGGGTGTCGACGAGCTGGGTGGAGTCGCCGACCGGCGGCTGTGGTTCGGCGTCCGGGAGCTGGCTGAGCAGGGTGGTGAGGGAGCGTACGGCGTCCGGGTCGGCTCCCGCCGGGAGGATCCTGATAGGCATGCGGGCCGCCTCTCACTTGTCCGTCGCGAGTTCGTAGGTGCGGTCCTTGTCCGGGACGCTGGTCTCGCTGCCGGGCGCCACCAGCGCGAGCCGGACGCGCTGGGCGAAGGACTCGGCGTAGGTGATGCGCTGGGCGTCGAGGGTGGACAGCGCGAAGGTGATGGGGACGGCCTCGCTGGGCTGCTGCTGGTTCTTGCTCTGGTCCGGGTCGAGGGCGGTGATCTGGCCGACGTCGAGGACCCGGGCGTCGGTGACGATGATCTTCGACTGGTCCGGGTCGCCTTCCTTCTTTCCGGAGAAGGTGGCGTACACGTTGACGTGCGATCCGGGGGTGATCTTCCCCGCCACGCCGGTCGCCGCGTCGATCATGATGGCGACCTCCTGCTGTCCGGGCTGCAGGGCGGGCTGGTCGACGATCATGTCGGTCTGGAGCAGGGAGCCCTTGCGCAGGGTGGTGACCGCGATCTTGCCCTGGATCTGCCGCAGATCCGTGACCGCGTTGCCGGACAGCCACCGCCTGGGCATCTCGATCTTCTCGAACTGACCGGCGTCCAGAGTGGTGTACGGCTTCACATCGGACCGCACCCGATAGGCGGTGGCCTCCGGGCCGACCTTGGAATTGACGTTGCGGACGACGGAGAGCACGCCGGCGAACGCGCCGAGAGCGCACAGGACCGACAGGATCAGGAGTATCACGCCGCGGCGCTGACGGGAGTTCATGAACCGTGCAACCTCATTGGGGGAATCGGTCGAGCGGGATGCGGACTTGCTCGTCTGGTCAGGCGGGCGTGCGCTGCTCCAGGGCGCGGGGCGCGGCGGGTTCGTAGGCGGGCGGGGTGGCGGAGCAGAAGACACAGCGGTCGCCGATGACGTCCAGTCCGCACCAGTGGCAGGCGGCCCGCCGTACCGACGTGACCAGTTGGTACAGAACGGGCAGATCCGCGAGGTAGCTGCAGAACTCGGTCACGCGGCCCGTGCCCCACCACACCGGGGACTCGGCGGGCAGCGGGACCTCGCGCAGCCCGTGCACGCTCCACTGCCCCGCGAGCCCGGCGACCCAGTCACCCTGCGCCTGCCCCTTGGCGACGAGCATCCAGGTGTTGAACTCGGGCCCTTTGAGCGTGACACCGGGTCCTGTGCGCACGAGCTGCGGTTCGGGATGCGCGAGCACGGCGAACTGGCTGCCGGGGACCCAGGACTTGGCGTGCGCCTTCAGTCCGACCGGCACCCGGTCCAGCTTGGCGACCGAGCCGAGCACGGCCCCGGCGTGGATGTAGTGGGTGAGCAGCCGCCCGGCGGAGGCGAGCACGCCGGGGCTCAGATCGCAGGAGGCGAGCTGCCGCAGCTGCCGGGCGAGGACGGCGATGCCCAGCGGGGGCAGCTCCGGGCGGAAGAGGGCGATGCGATCGCTCTCCAGCAGCGAGCGCAGGGTGTACAGCCGTCGTACGACGGGTTCCGCAGTGGCGGTCGAGCAGACGACGACCACGTATCCGTACTGCTCGGTCAGGGTGTGGAGTTCGGTGAGCGCCTGCTCCAGGGGCCGCTGGTCGAGGCCTTCGAGCACGACGGCGGGCATGGTCCGTTCGTCCTGCGCCGGCAGTGCCATGTCGGCACTGGTCACGGCAATGGCAGTTGGCACGCGCAGCTCCCCGCTCTTCACACCCGCCGGCCCACAGAGGTAACTCCCGTGCGCCAGGACGACTTCACTGCGTGACTACGTGAGCACTGTATCCACGGCCGGATGACCGGAGAACAGCGTTTGTGAAGCTCGCGTGGAACTCTCTGTTCACAACTCCGGCCAAATACGGACAGCTTGAGCGGCGATCCGGAAGCCGATTTGGTCTGGACCTCTTGACACCCCGATTGGTCTGGACCAACTTGTATGCGCGACGGCGGCCACCCCATCTCTTCCCCTCCCTGCCCGCCACGGCTCCCTCTTCTCCGACTTCACTTCCCCACCGGAGGCCCCAGTGGACCATGCACCAGGCATACCCAGACCCCGCGGACGGCGAATCACCCTGTGGTCCGCCGCCACGGCACTGGCCCTGTCCGTAGCAGGCCTCACCGCGGCCGCCGGCCCGGCCTCCGCGGCGGACGTCAACAACGTCAGGAACGCGGGCTTCGAGTCGGGCCTGTCGAACTGGACGTGCACGGCAGCCAGCGGCACAACCGTCTCCTCACCGGTGCACTCCGGCACCTCGGCGCTGAAGGCGACCCCGGCCGGCCAGGACAACGCCCAGTGCACCCAGACGGTCGCGGTCAAGCCCAACTCGACGTACACGCTGAGCGCGTGGGTGCAGGGCGGCTACTCCTACCTGGGCGTGACGGGCACGGGCACGACGGACGTGTCCACGTGGACGCCGGACACCTCCACCTGGAAGCAACTGTCCACGACCTTCACCACAGGCTCGTCGACGACATCGGTCACGATCTACACGCACGGCTGGTACGGCCAGGCGCCCTACTACGCCGACGACGTCTCGGTCTACGGCCCCGACGGCGGCGGAGGCGGCGACCCGACCCCGACGGTCCCGGCGGCTCCCACCGGCGTGACGGTCTCCGGCACGACGTCCTCCTCCGTCTCGCTGTCCTGGTCCCCGGTGTCGGGCGCGACGGGCTACAACGTCTACCGCGACGGCACGAAGGTGACGGCGGTGACGGGAACGTCCGCGACGGTGACCGGACTGACCGCCGCCATGTCGTACACCTTCCAGGTGACGGCGACGAACACGGCGGGCGAGTCGCCCAAGTCGGCGCCGCTGACGGCCACGACGGCCTCGACCGGCGGCGGAGGCGGTGGCGGCGGTGCGCTGCCCAAGCACGCGGTGACCGGCTACTGGCAGAACTTCAACAACGGCGCGAAGGTCCAGAAGCTGTCCGACGTCCCCTCCTCCTACGACATCATCGCGGTGGCCTTCGCGGACGCGACCTCGACGCCAGGCGCCGTGACCTTCAACCTGGACTCCTCCGGCCTCGGCGGCTACACGGTGGACCAGTTCAAGGCGGACATCAAGGCCGAGCAGGCGGCCGGCAAGAAGGTCATCGTCTCGATCGGCGGCCAGAACGGCACGGTGTCGGTGAGCGACTCGACGTCGGCGACGAACTTCGCGAACTCGGTCTACTCGCTGATGCAGACGTACGGCTTCGACGGCGTGGACATCGACCTGGAGAACGGCCTCAACGCGACGTACATGACCCAGGCCCTCCGCGCCCTGTCCGCGAAGGCGGGCTCGTCCCTGATCATCACGATGGCCCCGCAGACGATCGACATGCAGTCGACGTCGAACGCGTACTTCCAGACCGCGCTCAACGTGAAGGACATCCTCACGGTCGTCAACATGCAGTACTACAACAGCGGTTCCATGCTGGGCTGCGACGGCAAGGTCTACAGCCAGGGCTCGGTGGACTTCCTCACCGCACTCGCCTGCATCCAGCTCCAGGGCGGCCTCTCCCCCTCCCAGGTGGGCCTCGGCCTCCCGGCCTCGACGAGCGCGGCGGGCAGCGGCTACGTCTCGCCGACCGTGGTCGACAACGCCCTGGACTGCCTGACGGCCGGCACCAACTGCGGCACCTTCAAGCCGTCCAAGACCTATCCCGACCTGCGGGGCGCGATGACCTGGTCGACGAACTGGGACGCGTCGGCGGGGAACGCGTGGTCGAACGCCGTGGGGGCGCATGTGCACGCGCTGCCGTGACGTGAGTTTCACGTGGTGACGACGCCCGGGCCCTCGGCGGTCCGGGCGTCGTCGTACACACACGCAGGTGACAGTTCGGTGCCTTGGACGCCAGGTTGCGGCGATCATGGACCGGTCACCGCCACTCACGACCGCCGAGGATGCGCCCACCATGCCTGTACCCGCCGACCCGACGGTCCTCCACCCCATGCCCGAGCAGCCGCGGGTGGTGCTGCTCAAGCCGCTGGTGAAGTCCCCGCTGATCGAGGTCGGGGAGTACTCCTACTACGACGACCCGGACGACCCGACCGCGTTCGAGACCCGCAACGTGCTCTACCACTACGGCCCCGAGAAGCTGATCATCGGCAAGTTCTGCGCGCTGGGCACGGGAGTGCGGTTCATCATGAACGGCGCCAACCACCGCATGGACGGCCCCTCGACCTTCCCCTTCCCCACCATGGGCGGTTCCTGGGCCGACCACTTCGACCTGCTCACCGGCCTGCCCAACCGCGGGGACACCGTCGTCGGCAACGACGTCTGGTTCGGCCACGGCACCACGGTGATGCCCGGTGTACGGATCGGCCACGGCGCGATCATCGCCACCGGCGCCGTGGTCACCACCGACGTACCCGACTACGGCATCGTCGGCGGCAACCCGGCCCGCCTCATCCGCACCCGCCGCACCGACCGGGACATCGCCCGCCTGCTGGCGCTGGCCTGGTGGGACTGGCCGGCGGAACACATCACCGAGCACGTGCGAACGATCATGTCGGGCACCATCGACGACCTGGAGGCCGCCGCCCGGGAGATCTCCCACGGGTGACTCATCGACGCGGACGGTGCCCCTCCTGCCGGAGGGGAGAAGGGGCGGTGCGGGGATTGGCAGGTTTGTTCCGGGGGAGTCGCGTGCATGTGCGGGTCAGCGTGACGGCTGCGGATCTGGGGTGGAACGGATCTGCCAATCGTGGCCTCCGCCCTTCCGGGCCGCTCGCGCACTCCGCGACGAACGACTCCCCCGCCTCCGGTTGAGTCGTCAACGCCCTGAAGGAGACCCCTCCCACCAGCTCCGTCTGACCTGGTTCACCCGCTCGTGATGGTCGTCGATCCAGTTCTCCTCCGGATCGACGCCGAACATCGCGGTGAGGCGGTCGGGGTCGTGGACCGTCACGGCCAGGGAGTGGTCCTCGAACATGTGCAGCATGAGCGTCAGTCCGCGCTCGTTCCCGATGCTGAGGTCACGACCCGGCGCCAGTTCGATCAAGCCGCCCTGCCAGTCGTCCAGATCCTGCGGGAAGAGGTGGACGTCCAGGCGTGCGTCGAGAAAGCTCGTGGAGAGCAACACGTCGGCCTCAAGCGTGTCACCGACGGGTTTGGACAGGCCGGTCACGCGTACGACGCAAGAGCTGCCGTCCGCGTCCTCCAGATGGACCAGGTCCACCGGCCCCTGACCGGCTTCAGTCACTCGGCGTCCTTGGAATCCTTGGCGTCCTTGGAATCCTTGGCATTCTTGGCATCCTTGGAGTCCTCGGCGTCCTCGAAGTACGCGTCCAGCACCGCGTCCAGCTGCTCGTCCCACTCTTTGAAGCGGGCCCGGGCCGCCGCCTCGATCTCGATCGGGTACCAGCGGCGGTCCGGGGTGTGGACGGTGATCGTGTAACGCTTGCCGAAGCGGGGGGACTCCGTCTCGACCGCCGCGATCTCGTCCCAGTGGAACTCGCAGGACTCCTCGTCCAGCCGGAGGCGGACGCCCTTGCGGTCGGCCACGATCTTCGCCCGGCGGTCGGAGGCCTCGAAGACCGGACCGCCGTCCGGGCCGCCGTCCGAGCCGTCGTCGTCCGCAGGCTCCGTGGCATCCTCGGTCGCCTCGGACACCTCGGTCACCTCAGGCGCCTTCGAGTCCTCCAGATCCACGGACTCCGACTCCGGCTCCGCGTCCGCAGGCTCGTCCGGCTCCTGCGACTGGGCCGGCTTGGCCGGTGCCGGGCCCGTGATTCCGGGGATGAACGCCGGGTCGAAACCGGCGCCCGTCACGGGCTCGACCTTCAACGGCTCGGCCTCGGACGGCTTGCTGCTCGCTCCTATGCGCTGCTCCACGGCGGCAGTATGGACGACTTCCCTGTGCCGGAACCAGTCAGCCCGCCCATCCCCGGTTTCACTCACGTCACGTTCACACGAACACACTCACCACCGCCGCCACCGCGAACCCCGCCACCGACAGCACCGACTCCAGGACCGTCCACGTGCGCAGCGTGTCCCGTTCGCTGATGCCGAAGTACTTGGCCACCATCCAGAAGCCGCCGTCGTTGACGTGCGAGGCGAAGATGGAGCCGGCCGAGATGGCCATGATGACCAGGGCCACGAAGGGCTGGGAGTGGTGGCCCTCCGAGAGCAGGGGCGCCACGATGCCCGCCGTCGTCACGATCGCCACCGTCGCCGAACCCTGGGCCACCCGCAGGACCAGGGAGATGAGATACGACAGCACGATCACCGGCAGGCCTACGCCGTTGAAGGTGTCCGACAGGGCCTGGGCCACGCCGCTCGCCTTCAGTACGGCGCCGAAGATCCCGCCCGCGCCGACCACCAGCAGGATGTTGCCGACCGGCTTGAGCGAGGAAGTCGACACCGCCTCCAGGGACTTGCGGGACCAGCCACGCCGGATCCCCAGCAGGTAGTACGCGAGCAGCAGGGCCAGGGTCAGGGCCACGAACGGGCTGCCGAAGAACTCCAGGACCGATCGGGTGGGAGACGGGTCCAGGGCGATCGAGGAGAAGGTGGCCGCGAGGATCAGGATCAGGGGCGTACCGATGATGGCCAGGACTGTGGCGAGCGGTACGGGCCTCTCCTGCGGCTCCACTCCCTGGGCGCGTTGTTCGGCCACGACCGCCCGCTTCGCTTCTTCCGCCGCCTCGACCATGTCCTGCGGTACGGCGACGAAGATGCGCTTTCCGATCCAGGCGGAGTACGCCCAGGCGGCCAGTACGGCCGGGATGCCGCAGACGATGCCCATGAGGATGATCCAGCCGAGCTGGACGTGGAGGAGGCCGGCCGCGGCGACCGGGCCGGGGTGCGGCGGCAGGAAGGCGTGGGTCATGGAGAGGCCGGCCAGCAGGGGGAGGCAGTACAGGAGGATCGACTTGCCGCCGCGCTTGGCCGCCGCGTAGACGAGCGGGGCCAGGACGAAGATGCCCACGTCGAAGAAGACGGGGATGCCGAAGATCAGGCCCGTCAGGCCCATCGCCAGGGGCGCTCGGCGTTCGCCGAACAGGCCCAGCAGGCGGGTCGCGAGTACCTCCGCGCCGCCGCTGACCTCCAGGATCGCGCCGAGCATCGTGCCGAGGCCGATGATGATCGCGACGTGGCCGAGGATGCCGCCCATGCCGGACTCGATGGTGGAGACGGCGTCGGAACGCTGGACCGTGCCGAAGAGTTCGGTGACCGACAGGCCGCCCAGCAGGCCCACGGCTATGGAGACGGCGAGGAGAGCCACGAAGGGCTGCAGCCGGACCTTGATGATCAGGAACAGCAGCAGGGCTATGCCGAGGCCTGCGACGGTGAGGAGGCCGGGGGTGCCGTCGAGGAGGAGGAGCAGGCCTCCGGTGTGGGGCGGGGTGGCGGGGGCTGTGGCAGCCAGGGGGAGGGACATACGGGGGTCCTCTGCATAAGTACATGGTGCTTTCGGGCAGGGGGGATCGCGGCACGGCGGCCCAGGGGTGGGGGCCGCCGTACCGTGACGGACGTGCGGAAGGTGAGGGGGCGTCAGTCGGTCGTCAGCTCAGGACGGCGAGCGCGTCGATCTCGATGAGGAGGCCGGCCGGGAGACCGACGTAGACCGTGGTCCGGGCGGCGGGCGGCTGGGTGAGGCCCTGCTCCTCGAAGTAGGTGTTGTAGATCTCGTTCATCTCGGCGAAGTGGTCCACGTCCGTCAGATAGACGCGGATCATCATCACGTCGTCCCAGGTCGCGCCGCCCTCTTCGAGGATCGCCTTGACGTTGGCGAGGGTCTGGAGGGTCTGCTCGCGCAGGGTGGGACCGGCCGGCGTCGGGGGCTTGCCCTCCTCGGCGGGCAGGAAGCCGACCTGGCCGGCGACCTGGAGGACGTTGCCCTTCCTCACGCCGTGCGAGAACTTCGCGGGCGGGGTGGTGTGGGTCTTCGGGGTGAGGGCGGTCTTCTCGCTCATGCACGGTCCTCGTCTGTCATTCGGGGTCACCTACGGGCGTTCTTCCGGAGTACTCGCCGCTGATCGCGTCCGCGGTACGGCGGACCTGCGGGAGCAGGGTGAGGAGTTCCTCGGCGGCGACGACCACGTTCGGCGCGGACACCGACATCGCGGCGACCACGCGGCCGTCGGCGCCGCGGATGGGGGCGGCGACACAGTTGATGGACTCCTCGTGGCCACCGAGGTCGGTGGCCCAGCCCTGTTCGCGGACCTTCTCCAACTCCCGTAGGAAAGCGGGGGCGTTGGCGGTCGAACGGGGCGTGTACAGGGGGTAGTCGAGCTTGTCCGCGAGGGTGCGGCGCTCGGGCTCGGGCAGGTCGGCGAGGAGGAGTTTGGCCACGGCCGCGACGGTGATGGCGACGGGCTTGCCGATCCGCGAGTACATGCGGACCGGGTAGCGGCTGTCCACCTTGTCGATGTAGAGGACCTCGCCCTCCTCATACACGGCGAGGTGCACGGTGAGCCCGCAGGCCTCGTTCAGCCGTACGAGGTGGGGGTGGGCGATCTCGCGGATGTCGAGGTTCTCCATCGCCTCCTGGGCGAGGGCGAAGAGGCGGGCGCCGAGGCGGTAGCGCTGGTCGGACTGGCGGTAGACCAGGCCGTGTTCGTGCAGGGTGCGCAGGAGGCGGAGTGCCGTGGATTTGTGTACGCCGAGCCGGTCGGCGACCCGGCCGAGGTCGGCCGGGCCCTCCGCCAGGAGCGGCAGGATGCTCAGGGCGCGGTCTACGGTCTGACTCATGGGGTGTTCGCCTCCTCCGTGGCCCGCTCGGCCTGCGTCCAGCCGGGGGCGAGTCGAAGTCTCCCCCATGCGGTGTCGTCCAGGGCGGTCAGGCGGTCGGCGTGGCCCCGGGCGGGGGGTGTGGCCAGGTCGCCGGGGGTGGTGAGGCCGGCCGCGGCGAAGAGGTGACCGAGCCGGAGGCGCGCCCCCAGGGGGAGGTTGCGGAGCGTCCCGGAGAGGAAGCCGGCGGCGAAGGCGTCTCCGGCGCCGGTGGTTGCCACGACGTCCACGTGGAGGGCGGGTTCGAAGGCGGCCGGGTTTGTGGTGGGCCGGCACCGTTCGAACGCCGTCGCGCCCTTCCCGCCCTGCTTCACCACCAACACCCCCGGCTCCGGAAGCGCCGCTCGAATCGCCTCCGGGCCGCCGGTGATGCCCCAGGCCTCCTCCGCCTCGTCCTCGCCGACGAAGACGATGTCCGCTCGGCGGGCCAGGTGCAGCAGCGTCAGAGGTCCCTCGGCGGTGGGCCACAGGGCCGGGCGGTGGTTCACGTCGAAGGACACCAACGGGCGCCCCGGGCGGGCTGCCGTCAGCGTCCGCATCAGGGCTCCGCACTCCTGGGACAGCGCCGCCGTGATGCCCGACAGGTGCAGCACACGGCCCGCCCGCACCGCCGACAGATCCACGTTGGCCACCGACATCGCCGACGCCGCCGAGCCCGCCCGGTAGTACGCGACCTCGTGCGCGCCCGTTCCCCGGTCGCCGGCCGTGCGGAAGTAGACGCCGGTGGGGCGGTCCGGGTCGCGGGAGACGGACGTGACGTCGACGCCGTATCCGGCGATGCGCTCCACCAGGTGGTCGCCGAAGCCGTCCGCGCCGACCCGGCCGACCCAGCGGGCGGTGTGCCCGGCGGCGGCCAGCACGCAGGCCACGTTGGACTCGGCGCCGCCGATCGCACGGTCGAAGGAGGGCACGTCCGCGAGGCGGCCCGGTCGGCTGGGCAGAAAGGTGACCATGGACTCGCCGAGCGCCACGACGTCCACCATCGGAACCGTGTCGTGCGCAACGGTCGAGACGTAAGCAGCGTCGTTGATGATGACTCCTGTCCGATACCCGGGCGACGGCTTCCGTTGACCCGATGTCGGCGAGATGCTAGACACCAGTAGGCAATACATGCAATGGCCGTTGCACATTCTGCAACGATCGAGAGAGGGGCTCCATGAGCAGCAGCGAAGCGCTCACCCGGCTGGCCGAGGAACGCGTCGACCACCGCTTCAAGGGCCTCCCGCCGGACGCCGACGGCCTCACCGTCGGCGAGTTGGCCGCCCAGCGCCGCAATCTCTTCGCGGAGGCCGACGGAGGCGGCGGCTTCACCACGCCCCTCCTCGTCCTCTCCGCCGAGCGGCTCGCGCACAACCTGGCGCTCATGGAGACGTATGCCGCCCATCACGGCCTCGCCTTCGCCCCACACGGCAAGACCTCCATGGCCCCGCAGCTCTTCCAGCGCCAGATCGACCACGGCGCCTGGGGCATCACGCTGGCGGTGCCCCACCAGGTGCGCGTCGCCCGGGCGTTCGGCATCCAACGGGTCTTCCTCGCCAATGAGCTGGTCGACGCCTCGGCACTGAGGTGGATCGCCGCCGAACTCGCCGCCGACCCGGACTTCCGGTTCGTCTGCTACGTCGACTCCGTGCGCGGCGTCGAGCTGATGGACGCCGCGCTCAAGGCCTCCGCCCGGCCCCTGGACGTCGTGGTCGAGCTGGGCGCCGGAGACGGCGCGCGGACCGGCGTGCGCACGGAGGCCGAGGCCCGCGCCGTGGCCGAAGCGGTGAGCCGTACGCAGACGCTGCGGCTCGTGGGTGTCGCCGGGTACGAGGGCGAGGTCCCGCAGGCCGATCCGGAGCGGGTGGGGTCGTACTTGCGGCGGCTGGTGGCGCTCGCCGCCGACCTCGATGGGACCGGACTCCTCAAGGACGCGGGGGAGATCGTCGTGAGCGCGGGCGGCAGCGCCTGGTTCGACGCGGTGGCCGAGGTGTTCGCGGAGATCCCCGAGCTCTCCCTGCCCGTACTGAAGCTGCTGCGCTCGGGGGCGTACGTCTCGCACGACGACGGGCACTACCGCAGGCTCACCCCCTTCACCCGCGTCCCGGAGGAGGGGGCCCTGGAGCCCGCCTTCCGGCTGTGGGCGCAGGTCGTCTCCCGGCCCACCCCCGAGCAGGCCTTCGCCAACGCGGGCAAGCGCGACGCGGCCTACGACCTGGACCTGCCCATCGCCCAGGTGGTACGCCGGAACGGTGTCGAGCGCCCGGCCACCGGGATCACCGTGACCGGCCTGTCCGACCAGCACGCCTGGCTGCGCACGGAACCCGGTGCGGACGTCCGGGTGGGCGACTGGATCGGGCTCGGTCTGTCCCACCCGTGCACGTCGTTCGACAAGTGGCAGCTGATCCCGGTGGCCGAGGCCGACGGGACGGTCGTCGAGTACGTCCGCACCTTCTTCTAGAGGACATCAGGAGGCCTGGCATGGAGGACCTGGTCATCCGGGACGCCGACGTCGTGGACGGCAGCGGCGAACCGCCGTACCGGGCCGATGTGGTGATCGACGGCGGCCGGATCGTCGGAATCGTCAAGGAGGCCGCCGCGGCCGGCTGCCAGCGCCCGCGCGCCGTGCGGGAGCTGGACGCGGAGGGCCTGGTCCTCTCCCCCGGTTTCATCGACATGCACGCCCACTCCGACCTCGCCCTGCTGCGCGACCCCGACCACAGCGCGAAGGCCGCTCAGGGGGTCACGCTGGAGGTCCTCGGGCAGGACGGGCTGTCGTACGCGCCCGTCGACGACCGCACGCTTCAGGAGGTGCGGCGGGCGATCACCGGGTGGAACGGGTACGGCGACGACATCGACTTCGACTGGCGGTCGGTCGGCGAGTACCTGGACCGGCTCGACCGGGGCATCGCCGTCAACGCCGCCTATCTCATCCCCCAGGGCACGGTCCGCGCGCTCGCCGTCGGCTGGGAGGACCGCCCGGCGACCCCCGCGGAGCTGGACCGGATGCGGCAGTTGGTCGCGGAGGGGATGGAGCAGGGCGCGGTCGGGCTGTCCTCCGGGCTGACGTACACGCCCGGCATGTACGCCCCCGACACGGAACTGACCGAGCTGTGCCGGGTGGTGGCGTCGTACGGCGGCTACTACTGCCCGCACCACCGCTCCTACGGCGCCGGCGCCCTTCAGGCCTACGCCGAGATGGTCGCCCTGGCGCGGGAGGCCGGGTGTCCGCTGCATCTGGCCCACGCGACGATGAACTTCGGCGTGAACGAGGGCCGGGCGCCGGAGCTGCTCACCCTGCTGGACGAAGCGCTGGACGCCGGTGCGGACATCTCGCTGGACACCTATCCCTACACCCCCGGCTGCACCACCCTGGCCGCGCTGCTGCCGAGCTGGGCGAGCGAGGGCGGCCCGAAGGAGATCCTGGCGCGGCTCACCGACCCGGCGACGGCCGCGCGGATCCGGCACGACCTGGAGGTGACCGGCTCGGACGGCTGTCACGGCGTGCCGGTGGAGTGGGAGACGATCGAGATCTCCGGTGTCACCGACGGGATCGGCGACCCCGCGCTCGGCGACCTCGTGGGCCGTACGGTCCGGGAGGCGGCCGAACTGCGCGGCGAGGCCCCGTGGGACACCGCACGCCGGCTGCTCGTCGAGGACCGGCTCGGTACGACGATCCTCCAGCACGTCGGCCACGAGGACAACGTCCGCACGATCATGCGGCACCGCACCCACACCGGCGGCTCCGACGGCATCCTGCGGGGCGACAAGCCGCATCCGCGCGCCTACGGCACCTTCCCCCGCTATCTCGGCCACTACGTGCGGGAGTTGGGGATCCTGTCACTGGAGGAGTGCGTCGCCCACCTCACGTCCCGGCCCGCGGCCCGGCTGCGGCTGCCGGACCGGGGGCTGGTGCGCGAGGGGTACCGGGCCGACCTGGCGCTGTTCGACCCGGAGACGGTGGCGCCCGGCGCGACCTTCGCCGAGCCCCGCACGCTGCCGACCGGTATCCCGTACGTCCTGGTCGACGGGCGGTTCGTCATCGAGGACGGCAAGCGGACGGATGTGCTCGCGGGCCGGTCCGTCCGCCGCGCGAACGCCCGCTAGGACTTCGGCAGGGTGCAGCCGGCCGCGCTGAGGTTCAGCTTGTTGCCCGTGGTGAAGCAGGCGGGGATCTGGTAGGTCTCCTCGGCGTAGTTGATGCCCTGGTGGATGGTGACGTTGCCGTTCTCGTCCACCTCGCACGGGTTGTTCACCGTGCAGGTCTCGCCGTCCTCGTTGCCGGTGTTGTTGACGGCGACGACCTTGCCGGTGGTGGTGTCGATCACCGGGGAGCCCGAGGTGCCGCCGATGGTGTTGCAGGAGGACGTGTAGCGGACCGAGTCCTTCCAGGTCCAGTCGCCCTCCTTCAGCCGGTACACGAACCCGTCGATGCTGCAGCTGTAGGTCCGCTTCCAGTAGCCGGAGACGACCTTGATGGCGGTGCCGGCGGCGGGGTGGGTGTCGTTCACGGTGAGCGGGCTGATCCCGTACGCGCTCTTGATCTGCGCGTAGCTGGTGGTCAGTCGGTAGATCGTGACGTCCGTGTCCGTCATGGTCGAGTACACGACCTGGTTGGCGCGGAGGGTGGCGACCCTGCTGCCGGAGGCGTTCAGCAGGCCGAAGGTGCGGCTGGAGGACTGGCCGGTGATGACCTCGCCGGGGTCCGGGAAGCCGGTCTCCAGGCAGTGGCCGTTGGTCAGCACGAGCGCGGGGTCGCCGTCGGCCGAGTTGGGGAACCGGATGACGGAGCCGGAGCAGTTGCTGAGCGCGACGGTACCGGCGAAGTTGACGGTCACCGCGGCGGGCTTGGCGGCGGGCGTGGCGGTGTGCGGTGCGGCGACCGCGGGGGTGGCGCCCAGGCCGGCCATGGCCAGGGAGGAGAGTGCGGCAAGGAGAGGCTTGTTCATGTGGGGGTCCCCTCTGACGACTTGGGCGACCGGAGTGTTCCGGCCGCCCGCTCGTTTTGTCATGCACATCTTCAACGCACGAAGGGGACGGCAACAAGAAGCGGACTCAGGTCGTAGGGGTTTCCCTCTGCGGAGAGGCTCATGCAACTCCGCCGTAACTGCGCCGACTTGGAGTCAGCGGGCCCGGGCTGCGCCACGACATGAGCGGGCGCGCCCACGGCATCAGCGGGATGCGAAACCCCGCGGGACACACGGGCCGGCGTCCACGCCGCCGGAGGCGTACGTCGGCCTTGGCGGAGGGGCGTCCGTCAGCGCGGGCGCTTGGTGGCGCCGTGGCCGTGGCCCCGGCCGCCGGGGAAGGCGGACGTGGAGGTGGGCGGGTCGGCCGTGGTCGCGGTGGGCGTGGGAGCGCCGGCCGTCGCGGAGGTCGTGGCGGGGGCCGAGGTGGTCGGGCCGGTGCTCGCCTTCCCCTGGGACGCGCCGGCGGCCGGGGAGGCGGACGAGCGGGACGGCGAGGCCGAGGAAGCGCCGGGGGCGGCCGTCGAGGCGGCCGCGGAGCCGGCGTCCGTACCGGGGCTCGCGGTGGCGGAGTCGCCGACGACGGCGTGTGTGCCGCCGGCCGGACCGGACCCGTCCGAGGCGGGGGAATCCGAGCCGCCCGCCACGGCGGCGATCACCGCGACCGCGCCGGCCACCCCCAGCGCCCCGGCGACGGCCACCACCCGGCGGCGGCCGCCCGTGCGCCGCTCGGCGCGCCGCCGCGCGGCCCGCCCCTCCCCCTCGCCCGCCCGGGACCGGCCGACCGGCTCGGTCGGTTCGGTCGCCCCAGCCGGCGCAGTCGGCTCGCTCACCCCGGTCGGCTCGGTCAGCGGGGGCAGCGAAGGCAGCTCGCGGGTCTCGTCGTAGGCGCTCGTCCAGCCGTGGGCGGCGGCGGGGTCGGCGTACTGGTGGTACTCCGGAGCGGAGTCCGCCTGGGGCAGGTACACGTTCGGCGAGGCCGACGGCGCGGGACCGACGTCCGGCAGGGCCGCCTGCCCGGGCTCGGTGTCGTACCCGTGCGACGTTTGCCCGACCGGCTGTCCGTACGACACGTTCGGCGGTGCCTGGGGCGCTTCACCCGGTCCGCGTCTGTCGTCCGTCCCCGTCTCTCCGTGCATCCCCGCCCCACTCCGCCTCGCTGTGCGCACAAGCCACCCACTCGGGCCCGCCCCCCTGGCGACCCCGCCGTGCCGGCCCGACCCGGCGGAGCGGCACAGCATTCTAGGGACGCAAGTGGCTCCTGAGACAGCCATCGGCGATATCCGGGCAAACCGTCGTGTCTCACGTGGCGGAAAACACGACTCAAGAGGCATGTGCGGGCCGTAAGCTCACGACATGCAGGTGATCCAGTCGACCAAGCTCGCCAACGTCTGTTACGAGATCCGGGGCCCGGTTCTCGAGGAGGCCATGCGGCTTGAGGCGGCGGGACACCGCATCCTCAAGCTCAACACCGGCAACCCGGCCGCCTTCGGCTTCGAGTGCCCCCCGGAGATCCTGGAGGACATCCTCCGCAACGTCTCCACCGCGCACGGCTACGGCGACGCCAAGGGCCTGCTGGCCGCCCGCCGTGCCGTCGTCATGCACAACCAGACCATCGGCATCGAGACGGACGTCGAGCACGTCTTCATCGGCAACGGCGTCTCCGAGCTGATCGTGATGGCGATGCAGGGGCTCCTCGACGACGGCGACGAGGTCCTCGTCCCGACCCCGGACTACCCGCTGTGGACGGCGGCCGTCTCCCTCTCCGGCGGCACGGCGGTGCACTACCGCTGCGACGAGCAGTCCGACTGGATGCCCGACCTCGCCGACGTCGAGCGCAAGGTCACCGACCGCACCAAGGCCATCGTCATCATCAACCCCAACAACCCCACGGGCGCGGTGTACGACGAGGCGATGCTGAAGGGCCTGACCGACATCGCCCGCCGGCACAACCTGCTGGTCTGCTCCGACGAGATCTACGACAAGATCCTCTACGACGACGCCACCCACACCCCGACCGCGAAGATCGCCCCCGACCTGCTCACCCTCACCTTCAACGGCATGTCGAAGGCGTACCGGGTGGCCGGCTACCGGGTCGGCTGGATGTCGATCTCCGGCCCGCGCGCCCACGCCGACTCCTACATCGAGGGCCTGACGATCCTGGCGAACATGCGGCTGTGCGCCAACATGCCGGGGCAGCACGGGGTGGTCGCAGCGCTCAGCGGACGACAGTCGATCAAGGACCTGGTGCTGCCGGGCGGGCGGCTGAAGGAGCAGCTGGACACGGCGTACGAGCTGCTGACGCAGATCCCGGGCGTGAGCTGCGTCCGCCCCAGGGGCGCGCTGTATCTCTTCCCGCGCCTCGACCCCCAGGTCTTCAAGATCAAGGACGACCGGCAGATGGTCCTGGACCTGCTGCGCCAGGAGAAGATCATGGTCGTCCAGGGCACGGGCTTCAACTGGCCCGAGCCGGATCACTTCCGGGTGGTGACCCTGCCGTCGGTCGGCGATCTCCGAGACGCGGTCAGCCGGATCGGGAACTTCCTGGACGGATACAGCCAGCCGTAGCCGACGGACTCCATTCCGTGACCCGGCTCAACTTTAGACGAAATCCAAGCTAGGATGGTTTCCTGTCAGCGCACAGGAGGCCATCCCCCATGTACGAACCGATCCGCACCAAGTCGGTCCACAGCACGCTGGCCGGCACCGCCTCCGACTTCCCCCACCGGTCACGCGAGGAGGAGCTGGACATCCAGCTCGCCGGACACCTCGCGGCCCTGCTCGCCGTCACGGACGAGCTGCGGGCGCTCGCGCCCTCCGCCGACCTGGACCTGGCGGCCGAACGGCTCGCCGAGCAGGTGGCCCGGCTGCGGAGCGGACGAACGCCGGCCCGCGCAACCGGCACCGCACCCGAGCCCCGGCTGGCGGCCCTGCACGAGCGGGCCCACACCCTCGCCGGTCGCGCCCTCGTCGTCGCGGCCTCCCGCGCCGATACGGCGGCGGCGATCCTGTCCGCCGAACGCATGGACGCCCACACCGCCGCACTGGCCGACCCGAAGGAACTCAGCGCGGCCCACTGACCCCTCCCCCGGGGTCCCCTCGACGGCCCCGGTCCGCGTGCACCCGCAGCGACGCGCGGACCGGGCGCCATCTTTCGTGCGCGCGACGCGTACATTCGGGTGGACTACGCACCCCAAGTGGCCGCCAAAAGGCGGCCGCACCACCACTGCCTCGTAACGTCGATGGAAATGACGGTGGTTCGGACTCCGACACCCCATCGTCCCTCACTATTCCACGAGATATGACAAAGTGAAACGTAGGCAATTGTTGGTGGGGCTCTTCACTGCGGCTGCAGTTGCCACCGGAGTGACATCGTGGGCCATTCATTCGTACTCGGCAGCGCCTCCGGATTCCAAGGCCCCGTCATCAGCGGACCAGAACCTGCAGGATGCCGATATCCTTTTGCAGGCCGGCATTGCGCAGCAGGAGAATCACGACGTCCAAGGGGCCGACCGTACCTACCGGCGCGTCCTGAAGCTGGACCCGCGGAACAAGTACGCCTGGTACAACCTGGGAGTCATGGCGCACCAGGCCGGCAGGGCGGCCGATGCCCGTGCGGACTACGACCACGCCCTGAAGATCGACCCGGTGTTCACGTCGGCTCTCTTCAACGAGGCGCTTCTGCTGGAGTCGAGCGATCCCGACCAGGCCGGCGAACTCCTGAAGCGTGTCATCGCCGGCAAACCCAAGGCGGGCACGGCACATCTGCACCTCGGAAGAATCCGAGCGCGGCAGAACCGTGCCAAGGACGCCGCGGACGAGTTCCGTCGTGCGATCGCCGCCGATCCCTCACTGCGTTCCCAAGTGCCGGCGGAATTCCGATGATTCCCGGCTCCCCAACCCTCTCACCGACATCGAGCCAAGCAGGGAGCAACAGATGACGTCGACCGCGACACCGAGGTTCTCCGTCTTCACCCCCAGCCACCGGCCCCGTTTCCTCGATGAGTGCCTGGCAACCCTGCAGGCACAGACCTGTTCGGACTGGGAGTGGATCGTCCTGCTCAACAACGGCGCCCGGTGGCGGCCGGAGCGGCCCGACGACCGCGTCCGCATCGAGATCGCGGACAACGTGGACGGCGTGGGGGCTGCGAAACGCAGGGCCTGTGAACTGGCACGCGGCGAGATCCTCGTGGAACTCGACCACGACGACCTGATGGCGAAGTCGTGCCTGGAGGAACTCGGCAAGGCGTTCGACGAAAATCCCGACGCTGTCTTCGTCTACAGCAACACCGCGCAGATCGCCGAGGACGGGGGGCGGGACGACAGCCGTTTCGACGAGACGTTCGGCTGGCAGTACGAGGAGGTGAACGTCGACGGCCGCAAGCTGCTGCAGGTCGTCTCCCTCGCGCCGACGCCGCACAACGTCGCCTACATCTGGTACGCACCCAACCACGTGCGGGCGTTCCGCAAGAAGAGCTACGAGAAGGCCGGCGGGTACGATGCCGAGCGTACGGTTCTGGACGACCAGGACCTGATGTGCCGCCTCTTCCACCTCGGCGACTTCCACCACATCAACCGCTGCCTCTACCTCCAGCGGGTCCACCCCGACAACACCCAGCGCGACCCGGAGATCAACGCGCACATCCAGCGCGAGACGGTCGCCCTGTACGACAAGTACATCGAGGCCAACGCCCTCGCATGGACCTACCGGCGCGGACTGATCGCGTTGGATCTCGGCGCGGCCCACCGGAAACCGCCGGGCTACGTCGGCGTGGACCAGCGGCCGGGAGACGGTGTCGACATCGTCGCGACCCTGCCCGGGAAGCTGGACCTGCCCGACGGCTCCGTCGGCCTGATGCGGGCGGTGAACTTCCTCGAGTACGTGCCCGGGAAGGTGCCGCTGATCAACGAGCTGTACCGGCTGCTGGCGCCCGGCGGCATGCTCCTCACCATGACGCCGAGCTCCGACGGCCGCGGCGCCTACCAGGACCCGACGCACGTCGCCTACTACAACGAGAACTCGTTCTGGTACTACACGGACGACCAGTACCGCACCTTCGTGCCGGACCTGGAGGCCCGGTTCCAGTCGTCGCGGCTGGTCACCTACTTCCCCAGCGAGTGGCACTCCCAGAACGACATCTCGTACGTGGTCGCGAACCTCATCGCGATGAAGGACGGCGCCGCGCGATGCGGCGGAAAGCTGCTCGTCTAGGCCGCCCGAGACAGTAGGCGCCCGGTGGACCGTGAGGTTCCACCGGGCGCCTACGACGTCTGCGGGCCGGACTCACACCGCTTCAGACGCCGACGCGTTGCTTCGCCGCGACGAGTTGCCTCGAGCGCAGGTGGCGTCGTGAGAGCTCCAGATTCTGGAGCACGCGGTCACGATGTTCGGCAGGCAACTTGTTCCCCATCAGCAGGCGTTCACAGCAGTTCTCCGCTTCCTCGTACTCCCCCACCCAGTAGGCGGACACTCCGAGTTCGTCGAGTGCGCGCCAGTCGTACCAGTCGGACTCGACGAACAGGTGGTCGTTCCTCGGATACGGGAGGCTCGCCGCCTGCCGGGCGAACAGGTGGGCGAGCGGCCAGCGCTGCCCGTTGAGGCGGCACCAGCGCGCGAGCTCACCCAGTGCTTCGGCGCGTGTGGGACGGATCTCGTGCGCACCGAGGTAGCGGTCCATCACCTCGGCCGGCGGCCGCTCCAGCTTTTCGGCCGACTGTGCGGCGAACAGGCGGGAGCAGAAGACCTCCTCGTCCCAGCCGCCCATACCCGCCCGGCGGTCGTAGGCTTCGATCGCCTTGTCGAACTCACCGACGCCGCGCCAGCACTGAGCCAGGTAGAACACATAGCGCTCGTTGCCGGGCTCCTTGATCAGGCCCTGCTGGAGGATCTCGACATCTCCCAGATACTTCTCCCGCGGGCTCTTTCCCCTGCTGCGTCCCCCGCCGCCCACGACGACGATGGTGGCGCCTTCCAGGTTCCCGAGGCTGTACCGCGAACCGCAGTCGAGTTACTCGTGCAGGACACCGACGTACCGCCACGGCAGCCGGGTCGAGACCAGGGCGCGGCGCCGGTGGATGTAGCGCCCGCTTCTGATGTTGAGTCGGTAGGCGTCGAGAGTCAGCTCGGGCATGCTCGAGCCGGGCGCCACCTCCATCATGTCGTCGGCGTCCGTGAAGAGCAGGTAGTCCGCGCCGGCACGAGCGAGTTCGATCGCCTCGGCGCGGCTGCCGTCGAACCCCTTCCAAGGCCGTTCGTACAGTTCGCCGGGCAAGTCGCTGTAGACGTCGCGGATGACGTCCTGCGTGCCGTCGGTCGAGCCGGTGTCCACGATGACCCAGGTGTCGATCAGGGGCCGTACGGATTCGAGGCAACGCCGGATCACCGGGGCCTCGTCCTTGACGATCATGTTGAGACAGACCGTTGACTTCACGGGTCCCATCCAATCCAGCCGATGAAATCCATGCAAAGAGGCTGGGCCGCAGCCATTTCTCAGGACTCGTGCATTCGAGTGGTCTGAACACCCCTGGCGCCTGCCGCACGACGGCACCATCGGGGACGCCTCGTAACGTCGGTGCCGACGACCTGAGACAGGCGAACTCCATCCGTCCGCCACCTTCCACGAAAAGTGACCAAGTGAAACGTACGAAATTGTGGGCAGGGCTCGTCGCGGCCGCGACGGTTGCCACCGGGGTGACCGTCTGGGCTCTGTCCCTGTCGACCGTGCCGTCGGAATCCAAGCCCGCGTCCGTGACCCGGACCACCGAGCAGACAAACGCACTGTTGCGGTCCGCACTTCAGCGCCAGACGCAGCAGGACTCCCCCGGGGCTGCCCAGGACTACCGGCATGTGCTGGAACTGGACCCCACGAACAAGCAAGCCTGGTACGGCCTCGGCGTGATCGAGCAGCAGAACGGCAGGACGGCGAATGCCCGTGCAGCGTACGAGAAGGCTCTGGAGACCGATCCGAAATTCATGTCCGCGCTCTACAGCGAGGCGTTTCTGCTGAGGTCGAGCGATCCCGACCGGGCCATTAAGCTCCTGAAGCGTGCCGTTGCCGCCGATCCGAAGGGCACCACGATCCAGATGCAACTGGGTAACCTCCTGGCCGGGCAGCACCGCAAGGACGAGGCCGAGGATGCTTTCCGTCATGCGGTCGCGGTCGACCACAGGCTCCTTTCCCAAGTACCGGAAGAGTACCGGGATTCTGTGAGCCGCTGAGTGCCTGGCGGCGCGGACGACGCCCCGGAAGGCGCCCGCGGACCCGTCTGGTTCCGCAGAACGCCTCCTACGCGTGGCAGGCGCTCGCACGCGCCGCGGCGGCCAGCTGGGCAAACCCGGGATCCGTCAGAGCGGCCGTCAGCTGGTCGTCCCATGGGGAAAGGGGCTCTAGGCCGGCTCGCAGCCAGTTGCCGTGGTCGAGGACACCGAACGCCGGACGGGTGGCCGGACGCGGGAACTTGTCCGAGCCGACCGGGCGGATCCGCTCGGGATCGAGACCGCTGAGCCGGAAGGTCTCACGCGCCAGGCCGCACCATGTGGTGCGGCCTGCCGCCGTCCCGTGGTAGATGCCGGCCGGTGCCCGTCCGGTCAGCGCGGCGCGGCCGAGGGCGGCCAGCTGCCGGGCGAGCGCCCGGGACCAGGTCGGCTGACCGTGCTGGTCGGCCACCACGTCCAAGGTTTCGCGCCGAGCGGCGAGTTCGAGCATGGTGGCCACGAAGTTCGGGCCGTGCGCGCCGTAGAGCCAGGCGGTGCGCACGATGTAGCCGGTACGCGGGAGCAGTTCGACGACCGCCCGCTCCCCCGCCAGTTTGCTTCGCCCGTATGCGTTGACGGGCCCCGTCGGCGCGTCTTCCGGGTACGGGCGGCGGGCGTCGCCCGGAAACACGTAGTCGCTGGAGATGTGCAGCAGAATGGCGCCGGCGTCTGCACACGCGTGGCCGAGGTGGCGGACACCCGTGCCGTTCACGGCCGTGGCCGCCGCCTCGGACCGCTCCGCGCCGTCGACGTCCGTCCATGCGGCACAGTTGACGACCACTCGGTGACCGGCGACGGCGGCGCGTACGGCGGCCCGGTCGGTGATGTCTAGCTGCTCCCGGCCCAGTCCCGTGACCCCGGCATCCGGGTCGGTGGCGAGTTCGGCCAGCACGTCCTGGCCGAGGAGCCCCCGGGCGCCGGTCACCAGCCAGTTGGTGCTCATTGCAGTGCGGCCCTCTCCTTCAGCGGCTCCCACCAGGCGCGGTGCTCCCGGTACCAGGCGACCGTGGCGGCAAGGCCCTCGTTGAAGGCCACCTGTGGGGCGTAGCCGAGCTCTTCGCGGATCTTGCTGTCGTCCAGCGAGTAGCGCAGGTCGTGGCCCTTGCGGTCGGCCACGTACTCGACCCTGTTCCAGTCCGCGCCGACCGCGTCCAGCAACAGGCCGGTGAGCTTGTGGTTGGTCAGTTCGGTCCCGCCACCGATGTGGTAGATCTCTCCGGCCCGGCCGCCGTGCAGGACCAGGTCGATGCCCCGGCAGTGGTCGGAGACGTGCAGCCAGTCGCGCAGGTTGCGGCCGTCTCCGTACAGGGGGACCGTTTTCCCGTCGAGCAGGTTGGTGATGAAGAGCGGGATGACCTTCTCGGGGAACTGGTACGGCCCGTAGTTGTTGGTGCAGCGGGTGACGACCACGTCCAGGCCGTGGGTGCGGTGGTAGGCGAGCGCCAGCAGGTCGGAGCCGGCTTTCGACGCGGAGTACGGGGAGTTCGGCGCCAGAGGCCACCCCTCGGTCCATGCGCCTTCGCTGATCGAGCCGTAAACCTCGTCGGTGGATACATGGACGAAGCGGCCGATGCCGTGCCGGTGGGCCGCGTCCAGGAGCACCTGCGTGCCCATCACATTGGTGCGGACGAACGGACCGGCCCCGTCGATCGACCGGTCCACGTGCGACTCGGCGGCGAAATGGACCACGGCGTCCTGGCCCGCCATCACCTGGTCGACCACGTCCGGGTCGCAGATGTCGCCTCGGACGAAGGTGTACCACGGGTGTTCCGCCACCGATGCCAGATTTTCCTCGACCCCCGAGTAGGCGAGTTTGTCGAGGACGGTGATCCGCGCTCCCGGATCCGATTCCATCCGTCGGCGAACGTATTCCGAACCGATGAATCCGGCACCGCCGGTCACAAGGACGCGCATAACTCTCCGATTTTTTTCCTGCTGCCCGACGTTTCAACGCCGGGGCTTCCCATCCGATGCCAGGTCGCGGGCGCGGACACCATGCGGACGGTGCCCCCGAGGCCGAAGCCTCGGGGGCACCGTCGTTCATTCCCAGGAGAAGCAGGCGGCCGGTGCCGCACTGCCGCTCGCATGGGAGTTACTAGGCCACGTCGGCACACACCACGTAGGCGATGGTCGTGTTGGACGCCCCCGGGGGGAGGGTGAGGGCGCCGCCCGGAGTGGCAACCTGCCACCCGATGGGGAAGCTTCCATCAGCGGCGGGGATGGGCCTGCTGGTCGCGGTGTTGGCGCCACCGCCGCTGAATCCACCGCCGGTGGCGACGTCGCCGGGGTCGCAAAAGACAGTGACCTCCTTCTTGGGCTCAGTGAAGGAGTCAGTCCTGACGTACGTCTTGATGCCGCCAGGACCCTGAGCGCCTTGGGCACCCTGCGCGCCCTGCGCGCCCTGAGCACCCTGCGCGCCCTGCGCGCCCTGAGCACCCTGCGGGCCCTGGACACCCTTGCCCTGAGCACCCTGAGCACCCTGAGCACCCTGCGCGCCCTGAGCACCCTGCGCGCCCTGAGCACCCTGCGGGCCCTGGACACCCTTGCCCTGAGCACCCTGCGGACCCTGCGGACCCTGCGGACCCTGCGGACCCTGCGGACCCTGCTTACCGTGCTTACCCCGCGGGCCCTGCGGACCCTGCGGACCCTGCGGACCCTGCGGACCCTGCGGGCCCTGCGGACCCCGCTTGCCGGGCTTGCCGTCATGGCCGTCATGGCCGTCATGGCCGTCATGGCCGCCATGGCCCCGGCCGCCCCAGCCGCCAGCCATGTCTTCGTTCGTGCTGCTGGACGCCGCCTGGGGCAAAGAGCCCGACCGGTGGATTGCGTCGGCGATGGCCACCGGGCTCTGCCCAACATTGAGCGCCACCGCGAGAGCGCCCGCGGACATGAGCGTGGCGGACCTCAGGCGTGAACTTCGGATCGTTCTACGGTTCAAGAGAACCTTCCTCAGTAACTGGGAGTCAGACCGCAAGCGCGCGCACCGGGTGCGCTTTCCGCATGCGCGTCACGTCGCCTCTGGCTACGGACAAATCCATTCTTAAACTCGCGGCAACTGAAGGGTTACGGGTCACACCGCGACTTGCGCCAAGATCACCCGTGCGGCCTCAAAAAACCTGTTCCCTCCGTGCCTTCCTCGCGGATTCCTTTGACGAGCCCTCTGCGATACGCGATGCAGTCCTCGAAGGACGGCAGCAGGCCCAGTCGCCCCGCTTCCTCCAGCGTTGGCGCAGCGGCGTCCTTGCCGGAAAGGCGAGGTGCGAGTTCCCCGGGCCAGGAGATGGCCAAATCGGGGTCCAGCGGGTTGATCCCGTATTCGCGGTGCGGCGCGTATCCTTCTGAACAGAGGTAGATGACGGTCGAATTATCCTCCAGAGCCATGAAGCCATGGCCCAGGCCTTCCGAGACATAGACGCAACGGTGCGTCGCGTCGTCGAGCCTGACCGCTTCCCATTTCCCGAAGCTCGGAGAACCGGTGCGGATGTCGACCACCACGTCGAGGACGGCGCCGCTGACACAGGTGACGAACTTGGCCTGGCCCGGTGGAACCGATGCGTAGTGGATGCCGCGGAGAGTGCCGAGAACGGAGCGCGAGTAGTTGGCCTGCTCGAGTCGGAATCCCTGGCCGGTGGAATCAAGAAACCGTTCCCCCTTGAACCACTCATGGAATCTGCCCCTGGTGTCCGTGAACACCTCGGGCGCGTCCACCCAGGCCCCTTCGATGCCAAGTGGCTCCATGTGAATACTCCTTTTCACCTCGCGACCGGCTCAGGGTCGGCCGAGCGATTCCTCGTAGTGCGATCCGCTGCTTCTCTGGGGCAGGACGACATGCCGGTAGTCCTCCAGCAGCCCCAGCAGATAGTGGCCGTATCCGCTCTTGAGCAGGGGCTGGGCCAGTTCCCGGAGCCGGTCGTCATCGATCAGGCCGGCACGCCACACCGCTTCCTCCACGCACCCCACCTTGAAGCCCTGGCGCTCCTCGATCACCCGGACGAACTCCGACGCCTGCATCATGGAAGTGAAGGTCCCGGTGTCCAGCCATGCGGTGCCGCGGTCCAGCCGGGTGACCTGCAGCGTCCCGGCTTCCAGATAGGCACGGTTGAGGTCGGAGATCTCCAACTCGCCTCGGGCGCTGGGCCGCAGACTGCGGGCGATTTCCACGACATGATGGTCGTAGAAGTAAAGGCCGGGCACGGCGTAGCGGGACTTCGGCCGGGCCGGTTTCTCTTCGATGGACAGTGCCCGGCCCGCCTCGTCGAACTCCACCACGCCGTAGGCCGAGGGGTTTGCGACCTGGTAGGCGAACACCCTCCCGCCCTTGAGTTCGTCGTCGTGGCGGGCAAGCCGGGTACCGAGGCCACTCCCGTAGAAGATGTTGTCGCCCAGGATCAGGGCCACCGATTCGTCGCCGATGAAGTCGGCGCCCAAAAGGAAGGCCTGGGCGATTCCCTCCGGACACTCCTGCGCCATGTACTCAAGCCGCAGGCCGAGTTGACGACCGTCGCCGAGCAAGCGGCGGAATTGGTGCTGGTCTTCGGGCGTGGTGAGGACAAGGATTTCACGCACACCGGCCATCACCAGTGTGGAAAGCGGGTAATAGACCATCGGTTTGTCGAAAACCGGCAGCAGTTGCTTCGATACCGAGCGGGTCAGTGGCCACAGTCGCGAGCCGGTACCCCCGGCCAGGAGAATTCCGCGCATGGCAGCACCATAGGTGGATTGCCTATCGGTGCCACCTTTAGACGCGACGGACGGCCGTACACGGCGAAAAGCGGGGGACCGGCCGGTCGGCCATTCGGTGGATTCTCGGCACACGGGAGTTCGTTCGAGTCCGAATGCCGCATGCTGCTGGCATCTTGATGGCCGCAAGTCTCCGTTTCCCAAGGGGGATCCCGATGCAAGCACCGCTCGTCAACGGCGCGACAGTTCCGGCGCAACAACAGACTCATGGCAAAACGGCACTGGCCGAACCACCACGCAAAGGCCGCTTCGACGGCACATGGTGGGTCTGGGCCATGGCGGGAGCGCTGTTCGTGATGTACGCGGCGGTGTCACTGCGACTCCACCAGCACATGCTCACGAGCAGCTACGACCTGGGAATCTTCCAACAGGTCGTCCGCTCGTACGCGGAAGGACACCTGCCGGTCTCCGAGGTGAAGGGCCAGGACTTTCCCGTCCTGGGGGATCACTTCTCCCCGATCCTGGCGCTCGTGGCACCCTTCTACCGGGTGTGGCAACGAGCGGAAACACTCCTCGCCGTACAGGCCGCACTCCTCGCCGTGAGCGTCGTCCCGCTGGCTCTCTGGGCGCGCCGGGCCCTGGGCTCCCTGGCCGGCGCGGCGATCGGTGCCTGCTACGGGCTCTCCTGGGGAATCGCGAGTGCGGTCGGCTACGACTTCCACGAAGTGGCATTCGCCGCTCCGCTCTTGGCACTCTCGCTGACCGCCCTCGGGAACGGCCGGCTGACCGCCGCGGCATGCTGGGCCCTACCCCTGTTGCTCGTGAAGGAGGACCTCGGGCTCACGGTTCTCGTCATCGGCCTCGTCATCGCCCGGCGAGGCAACCGCAGGCTCGGAACGCTCACGGCTGTGGCCGGCCTTGCCGGGACTGCGCTGGCCCTGTTCGTGGTCCTGCCGGCCTTCAACCCCGGCGGATCCTTCGCCTATTGGTCCCTGCTGCAGGATCCCGCCGCAGGCGGCCAGGGGGCGGCCGAGGGCAGTGCGGGCGGTCTGCTGGATGTGCTCCACCAGGGCACGATCGGTCTCCTCACCCCCCTGCCCAAGGTGACGACCTTCGTCCTCGTGCTGGCTCCCACCCTGTTCCTGGCGATGCGGTCGCCCCTGCTGTGGGTGGCCCTGCCCACGCTGGTGTGGCGCTTCGCGTCGAGCAACAGCCTGCACTGGGGGACCAGCTTCCACTACTCGCTCGTCCTGATGCCGATCGTCTTCGCGGCCTTCGTCGACGCCCTGGTGCGACGCGGGACGAGCGGACGCGGCCTGCGCCGCTACCTCGCGGGCTCCGCCGCGATCACCCTCGTGATCCTTCCGAGCTTCCCCCTGTTCCAGCTCGCCCAGCCCGAGACCTGGCGAACCGACTCTCGCATCACCGTCGCCCGTCGTCTGATCGCCATGATCCCCGACGGCGTCACGGTCCAGGCGTCCGACCATCTGGTACCCCAGCTCGCCGACCGCACGAGCGTCGGCCTCTACGGCTCCCCCGGCAGCCGTCCCGATCCCCAGTGGATCATGGTGGACACCGAGGTGCCGGACGAACAGCGAGGGTGGCCGGGCCAGCCGCTCAGCGTCGAGGCGGAGCAGCAGAGCTTGACAGCCAACCTCGGCAACGGATACGACCTGGTGGCCTTGCAGGACGGCTACATGCTGCTGCACCGTCGGACGACGACGAGGGGCTCGTACCAGCCCCCGACTACCCCCTGACCCTCTACGGCGGCACGGCCGCGCACTACCGCTGCGACGAGCAGTCCGACTGGATGCCGGACCTCGCCGACGTCGAGCGCGAGGTCACCGACCGCACCAAGGCCATCGTCATCATCAACCCCAACAACCCCACGGGCGCGGTGTACGACGAGGCGATGCTGAAGGGCTCAACCGACATCGCCCGCCGGCACAACCTGCTGGTCCGCTCCGACGAGATCTACGACAAGATCCTCTAGCCGCAATCCAAGCCAGAATGGCTTCCTGTCAGCGCACAGGGGGCCGTCCCCATGTACGAACCCGCTCGATCAGCAGCGGATCCGAGGAGATCCTGAAGTCCTCCGTGCGCCACGGCTGCAGACCGAAGGCCCGCCGGATCCGCAGCACGCTCGTCGGCGAGATCCCCACCCTCCTGGCCAGCTCCCGCTTCGACCAGTGCGTGGCACCCTCCGGGACCTGTTCCAGGGTGCGCACCACCACCTCCACCACCTGGGCATCGGTGATGGTGCGCGGCACCCCGGGCCGAGGTTCGTCGCTCAGGCCGTCGAGCCGGTCACGCTGGAACCTGGTCCGCCAGCGGCGCACGGTCCCCCCATCGGCGTCCAGCCGCGCGGCCACCGCGGTATTGCTGAGCCCGTCGGCACACGCCGACACAATTCGGGCCCGCTTCGCCAGGTCCTGCGCAGTCGTCCGGCGCTTGGCCCACCCCTGCAACGTCCGCCGCTCGGCATCGGATAACACGACGGTTCCTCAGGACCAGGTCACTGGCCCAGGCGCTCCACCAGCGCGTGGTACTGGTCCCACAGCTCCTTCGGGGTGTGGTCGCCGAAGGTGTTGAGGTGCTCGGGGACGAGCGCGGCCTCCTCGCGCCAGATGTCCTTGTCGACCGTGAGCAGGAAGTCCAGGTCGGACTCGGACAGTTCCAGGCCCTTGGTGTCCAGCGCGCCCTTGGCGGGCAACACGCCGATCGGGGTCTCGACGCCCTCGGCCTTGCCCTCCAGGCGCTCCACGATCCACTTCAGGACACGGGAGTTCTCGCCGAAGCCGGGCCAGACGAACTTGCCCTCGTCGTTCTTGCGGAACCAGTTGACGTAGTAGATCTTCGGCAGCTTGGATTGGTCCTTGTCCTTGGCCACGTCGATCCAGTGGGCCATGTAGTCGCCCATGTTGTAGCCGCAGAACGGCAGCATCGCGAACGGGTCGCGGCGCAGCTCGCCGACCTTGCCCTCGGCGGCGGCGGTCTTCTCGGAGGCCACGTTGGCACCGAGGAAGACGCCGTGGTCCCAGTCGAAGGACTCCGTCACCAGCGGCACCGCGGAGGCGCGGCGGCCACCGAAGAGGATCGCCGAGATCGGCACGCCCTTGGGGTCCTCCCACTCCGGCGCGATGATCGGGCACTGCGCGGCGGGGGTGGTGAAGCGGGCGTTGGGGTGCGCGGCGGGCTCGGCGGAGTCCGGGGTCCAGTCGCGGCCCTTCCAGTCCGTCAGGTGGGCCGGGGTCTCCTCCGTCATGCCCTCCCACCACACGTCGCCGTCGTCGGTGAGGGCGACGTTGGTGAAGACCGAGTTGCCCCACAGGGTCTTCATCGCGTTGGCGTTGGTGTGCTCACCGGTGCCGGGCGCGACGCCGAAGAAGCCGGCCTCGGGGTTGATCGCGTACAGGCGGCCGTCCTCGCCGAAGCGCATCCAGGCGATGTCGTCACCGATGGTCTCCACGGTCCAGCCGGAGATCGTCGGCTCCAGCATGGCGAGGTTGGTCTTGCCACAGGCGCTCGGGAAGGCGGCGGCGACGTACTTGGACTCGCCCTGCGGCGGTGTGAGCTTGAGGATCAGCATGTGCTCGGCCAGCCAGCCCTCGTCACGCGCCATGACGGAGGCGATACGCAGCGCGTAGCACTTCTTGCCGAGCAGGGCGTTGCCGCCGTAGCCGGAGCCGTAGGACCAGATCTCGCGGCCCTCGGGGAAGTGCGAGATGTACTTGGTGGAGTTGCATGGCCACGGAACGTCCTCCTGGCCCTCCTCCAGCGGGGCGCCGAGGGAGTGGACGGCCTTCACGAAGAAGCCGCTGTCGCCGAGCTGGTCCAGGACTGCCTGGCCCATGCGCGTCATCGTGCGCATGGAGGCCGCGACGTAGGCGGAGTCGGTGATCTCCACGCCGATCGCGGACAGCGGGGAGCCGAGCGGGCCCATGCAGAACGGGACGACGTACATGGTGCGCCCACGCATGGAGCCGCGGAACAGGCCTTTCTCGCCGCTGAAGATCTCCCGCATCTCGGCGGGGGCCTTCCAGTGGTTGGTCGGGCCCGCGTCCTCCTCCTTCTCGGAGCAGATGAAGGTGCGGTCCTCGACGCGCGCGACGTCGGTCGGGTCGGAGGCCGCGTAGTAGGAGTTGGGGCGCTTGATCGGATCGAGCTTCTTGAAGGTGCCCTTGGCCACGAGCTCTTCGCAGAGCCGCTCGTACTCCGCCTCGGAGCCGTCACACCAGACCACGCTGTCCGGCTGCGTCAGTTCGGCGATCTCGTTGACCCACGAGATCAGTTCCTGATGGGTGGTGGGAACGCTGGAAGCCGAGATGTCGCGCGCCACGGTTGCTCCTAAGTGAGGGATTTTGTCCTTGTGGCCCCGTGGGGGCTGCGACCCGGACGCTTCTGATGCTCATCCGGTGCCGACCGCACTCATATGATCATCCGTCGTCCCTGCGCATCTGTCCAGGGGACCTCACAAGTGAGCGACGTGAGGAAGGCCACGGTTTCCAGGCCCGTTTACGTTTCCTTTACGTCCAGGTTTGGGTCACCTGAAGGTCTTTTTGCGTTCGATCGACCAAGACCCGCGCTGACACCCGACTTACGGTGCCGTAGGTACCATGCCCCGCATGACTGCGTCCGCTCCCGACGCGCCCACGGAGACGCCGGCCGACGGCCGTGGTCCCGTCGCGCTCTCCCTGCCGCATCCGGTCAAGCCCAGGCTCCGCGGCTGGCTGCACCTGGGCATGTTTCCGGCCGTACTCATCGCGGGCCTCGTGCTCACCGCCCTCGCCGACTCCACCAGAGGCCGCATAGCCTGCGGGATCTACGTCCTCACGGCCTGCCTGCTCTTCGGCGTCAGCGCGCTGTACCACCGGGGCAACTGGAGCCCGCGGATGGACGGCGTCCTGCGCCGCCTGGATCACGCCAACATCTTCCTGATCATCGCGGGCACCTACACCCCGCTGACCCTGCTGCTCCTGCCCGGAGCCAAGGGCCAGTGGCTGCTGTGGGGCATCTGGGCCGCCGCCGCGGCCGGGATAGTCTTCCGGGTCTTCTGGGTGGGCGCCCCGCGCTGGCTCTACACGCCCTGCTACATCGCGATGGGCTGGGCGGCCGTGTTCTTCCTGCCCGACTTCCTGCGCACCGGCGGCATCGCGGTCCTGGTCCTGGTGGTCGTCGGCGGTCTGCTCTACAGCGCCGGCGGCGTGGTCTACGGCATCAAGCGTCCGAACCCGTCACCGCGCTGGTTCGGCTTCCACGAGGTCTTCCACTCCTTCACCCTCGCCGCGTTCGTCGTCCACTACGTCGGCATCTCGCTGGTGGCCTACCAGCACGCATAGGCCCTCCTCCCGCCTTCCGGCCACGGCTCACCAGCCGTGGCCGTTTGGTTTGCCTGGGACTACCTGAAAGCAGGCTCCCGTTGACAGTAAACAGATTTTGAGAGTTTCCCTCATTTAATGGCGACTGTCACTCACCCGGCGAAACGCGGCGTGCTCCCCGCCGCTGGTGGGCCCTCGGGGCCCTGGTCGCGAGCATGCTGGTGCTCGCCTTCGACTCGACGATCCTCAACGTGGCCCTGCCCACCATGGCCGCACAGCTCGACGCCACCACCGGGCAGCAGCTGGGGGTGCCCCAGGCATTTAGCACTGGGGGAGGATGAGCGACGCGTACGTCGTCGTCCTCGCCGCGCCGATGCTCCCTCCGGGCCTGCTCGGCGACCGGTTCGGCCGGCGCCGGATGCTCGTCACCGGACTCGCCGTCTTCCTCGCGGGCTCGGTGCTCGGCTCCCTGGCCGGCGATGTGAACGCCGTGATCGCCGCCCGCGCGGTGCTCGGCATCGGCGCCGCGCTGATCATGCCTCTGTCCCTGTCCGTGCTGCCCTCGGCAGCCTCCTCGCAAGCGCCTTCCGGGGCCGGCTCGACGTGGCGGGGCTGCCGGGCCCGGTGGCACACAACGCCAGGGAGTCCGTGGTCGCCGCGCATGTGGTGGCCGCGCACACCGACTCGGCTCGCCTCGCGGCCTCCGCGAACAGCGCGTACGTCCATGGGATGACCGTGGTGCTGCCGGCGTGCGGGATCGCCTCCCTGGTGGCGGCCCTGCTCGCGGCGCTGCTGAACACCCCGGTGGTACGGCCCACCGGTCGAGAGGACGCCCCGGCCATGGCCGCCCCCGGGGCGGATGCCGGAGAATGACCGCATGACGGCCGCACGTTCCCCCCTCTCCTCCGCCGACCGCCCGCAGCTGGGGCTGCGCGAGCGCAAGAAGATCAAGACCAGGGAGGCGATCCGCGCGGCGACCTACGCCCTCGTCCGGGAACAGGGCTACGACGCCACGACGATCGACCAGATCGCCGAGCGGGCCGAGGTGTCGCCGTCGACCGTCTTCCGCTACTTCCCGACCAAGGAGGACATCGTCCTCACGGACGAGTACGACCCGGTCATCCTGGAGGAGATCAGGGCGCGGCCAGCCGACGAACCCTGGTCCGAGACCATCCGGTACGTCCTGCACCGGGCGGTCGAGCTCGGCGTGAACGACGACCTCGCGGTGTCCCGGCTGCGCACCCACCTCATGGTCCAGGTCCCCGCGGTGCGCTCACGGATGACGGAGAGCATGTCGGCCACCGGCCGCATGCTCTGCGAGGCCATCGGCGAGCGCACCGGCCGCGACCCCGACAGCCTGGAGGTCCGGGTCTACGCCATGTCCCTGATCGGCGGCCTGATGGAGACCTCGATGTACTGGGCGGAGAACGACCACCGGGACGACTTCACGGTCCTGGTCGACCGCGCCCTGGACGTCATGGAGCACGGCCTGGCGAACGAAAAGCACTGAGGTCCGAGCGGACTCCCGTGCGATCCTGGCACCGTGAACCGACCCGAGATCCACGTCGAAGTCGCCCCCGCGCTCCACCTGTTCGTACCGCACGCCCGGCGGGCCGGTGCCACGCCCCTGGCCACGGACGGCGTCTCGACGCTCGGCCATGTCATCGAGTCCCTCGGCGTCCCGCTGACCGAGGTCGGCGCGCTGGTCGTGGACGGCCGCGAGGTTCCGGCGTCGCACATCCCGAAGGCCGGCGAGACGGTGAACGTACGGCCCGTCGACCGCCCCCAGCGGGTCCCCGGCGCCCCGCTCCGCTTCCTCCTCGACGTGCACCTCGGCACACTCGCCCGCCGCATGCGCCTGCTCGGCGTGGACACGGCGTACGAGTCGACGGACATCGGCGACGCTGCCCTCGCCACGCGCTCGGCGACCGAGAAACGGGTCATGCTCAGCCGCGACCGGGGTCTGCTGCGCCGCCGCGAACTCTGGGCCGGCGCCTTCGTCTACAGCACCCGCCCCGACGACCAGCTGCACGACGTCCTCGACCGCTTCGCCCCGGACCTGAACCCCTGGACCCGCTGCACCGCCTGCAACGGCCTGCTCGCGGAAGCCACCAAGGAAGAGGTCGCCGACCAGCTCGAACACGGCACCCAGCGGTCGTACGACGTCTTCGCCCAGTGCACGGAGTGCGGCCGCGTGTACTGGAAGGGCGCGCACCACGAACAGCTGGAGGCAGTCGTGGAGCGGGCGTTGAGCTCGCGTACCCAGGGGGATTGAGTACGCGAGCCGATCTCCGGGACCGGACGGCGCGGTGGGATGGGGTCATGAACACCACGACTCCGCGGCAAGTGACGCTCACCCCGCAGCATGCCTGCAGTACGGCGAGCAGTGCTCGACGATCCCCGGCCACGCCCTCTACGGCGCCTTCTGGCCGGCGGTGTTCGCCGGTCTGGCGGCACTGGTACGGCCCAGAGCCCGGTGGACGTACGCCAGGCTCTGGGCCGTGTTCGTGCAGTGGGGTGCTCAGCTCACCCTCGGGGCGCTGATCCTCAGCGGCGCCTGACGTCCCCCTTCCCGCACGCCACCCCGTCCCGGTTCCGGTCCAGCACCAGGGGATCGTCGGCGCCGTTCACCCTCAGCCGGCCGTAGTTGTTCTGCTGAAGCCAGGCACACCGAGCAGCCGTCGTCCTCTTCACTTGCGGCGGGAACACCGTCGGCACGCACACGTTGGCCGAGCCGTAGTGCCGGTCGCAGCCGGAGATGGTCGGGCTGACCTGCTGTGCGGTCTTCTTCTTGCCGGGGCCCGACACCTTGCCGGACAGCGAGTCGGCGAAGGCGTGGACGTGCGGGGACGCGGCGCCGAGGGCCGTCGGGCCCGTCAGGTGGACCCACTTGGCCACCGAAGGCACCCCGCCCGCGTCCACCCCGAAGAGCATGTACCAGCCGGGCGGGGCGATGTTCGGGTTGTTGGTGACGTTCAGGTCCACGTTGTCGCCGTCCACGCTCAGCGGCAGGTCCACGAACCGCTGGTTCGGGTCGGACGAATGCGTGACCGCCGCCGGGCGGATCAACTCCGCCTTGGCGATGGGGCGGTCGACGGTGATCCGCTGGGTGTCACCGTACTTCCACTCCTGGTTGATCACCGAGGTGATCGTCGGCCGGGTGCCCTTGTAGAGGTAGGGCGGGGTGTAGATCGACACGTTGTGGTTCCAGGTGCCGTTGCCCGGGTTGTCGCCCGTCGCCATCACCCGGCCGTCGGGCAGCAGGAACGCCGAGGAGTGGTAGCCGCGGGACTCGGGGTCGGCGGCCACGGGGTCGAAGGTGTTGCTGCCGGGGTCGTAGATCGAGGACTCGTACACCGGGTTGGCCCGGTTGTGCAGGGCGCCGCCGGTCTCCAGCACCTTGCCGTCGGGCAGCAGCACCGCGGAGACGTACATCTTGCCCTGGCTGCCGGTCTCCGGCTGGGGCCCGTTGCCCAGGTCGACCGTGCCCTGCGGGATCGGCGGCCCGGCGACGTACGACGGGTTCGCCTGCTTGAGGTCGATCAGGTCGGTGAGGCGGCCCGCGTCCGGGTTGGAGTCGATGTTGCCGCCGCCGATCGTCAGCACCCGCTGATCCTGCGCGGGAGGCAGCAGTACGCTCGCCGACTGGTCCCGTTCGTCCTTGTTCTGCAGGCCCGGGATCTGGGTGATCGTGTTGGCGTCGTAGTCGTAGATCGCCGAGCCCGTGCCGGGGATGTTGTTGCCGAAGACATGGCTGCCCGTGTAGAAGAGGCGGCCGTCCTGCATCAGGATCATCGCCGGGTACAGACCCCAGTACGACCAGGTCTGGTTGACCTGCCACAGCGGCAGCCACTGGTTCTGCGCGTCACTGAACTTCTCCGCGGTCACCGAGCCGGTGGAGTCCTCGCGGAGCCCGCCGAAGCTGATGACGTCACCGTTGCCCAGCTCGGTCGCCGACGGGTACCAGTGGCCGTCGTTGAGGTCGTTGGTCTTGCTGTAGGTCTCGGTCTTCGGGTCGAAGATGTACGAGTCCTTGAACCCCTCGTAGCCGTGCCCGCCCGCGACCGGGTACGCCTTGTTGCCGCTCAGCACCAGCACCCGGCCGTCCTGCAGCTGGACGTGGCCCGCGCAGAACATGTCCTTCGGGGTGGGGATGACCTTGTAGTCGCCGGTCGCCGGGTCGTACACCGCGCTCGTGAACGTGCCCGCGTTGAAGTTCTCCTCGCTGTTGCCGGAGCCGGCGATCAGCAGCACCTTGCCGTTGTCGAGGACGACGGAGTGCATGGAGCGGACCGGGTTCTGCGTCGGCAGGACCGACCAACTGCCGTTCGCACACTGGTCGTTCGTGCCCGTGCACTGGGCCGGCGGGAGCGGGTCCGCCACCTGGTCCATGGTGTAGTCGTCGGTGGTCGCCGAACCGGTGCCGTAGACGGAGACACCCCAGGTGATGCGGTCGGTGCCGGCCGGCACCTCGGGGGTGCGGACCGTGGCCTGCGTCCAGGCCGACGCCATGTCCAGGGTCTTGAGGTCGGTCCAGTACTGCCAGCCGGCGGTCGTGTCGTGCCGGAAGAGGGTGATGTTGGCGTCGGGGGTGGTGGTCTTGTACCAGAGTCCCAGGTCGTACTGCTTGCCCACGGACACGGCGGGCGCGCAGTCCGTGGACTCCGTGATCAGCGCCTTGCGGTCGCCGTCGACCCGGCGGGTCAGCGTGACCTTCATGGCCTTGGTCCCGGAGTGCGCGTCCGGGGTCGTCTCGAAGCTGAAGTCGTTGTCGCCCCACCCCGACTTCTCCCAGCAGTACGGCATGCCGTCGCCGCCGGCGGTCTCGAAGCCGGGGTTCTTGATCAGGTTGGCGGCCTCCGCCGGCTGGGGTGCGGTCAGGAGCAGACCGGCGGTGAGGGCGCCCACCCCGGCCAGCGCGGTCCGTCTGCGGCGTCTGCGATATGTCGTCGTACTCACACGGCTCTCCTTGCTCGGCTCCCCCGGCGCCGGGGGAGGTAGACCAGCGCCTCGGTGCCGACGAAGCGCAGGACGAACGTCATGACCAGCGCGAGCGCGGTGGCGGGCAGGGCGCCCATGCCGAACCGGCCGACGAGCAGGGCGATCAGCGGGATGCGCAGCACGAGGTCGGCGTTGGCCAGCAGCGCGAACCGGCCGAGCCGGTCCCACCAGCGGCGGTGCGCGCGCCGGTCGCGGAACAGCAGCTGCTCGATGAGCAGGAAGTTCCAGGCGACCCCGAGCTGGTTGGCGAGGATCTCGGCGGGCAGGTAGTGCATCCCGAGGGCGGTCAGTGCCCACAGCCCGACGAGGTTCGGCACGAACCCGCTCGCGCCGATCAGCCCGAAACCGACCATGCGGGCGACCGGGGACGCGGTGCGCAGGCCCGCCAGGTGGCGCAGGAAGCGGAAACCCTCCCGGGCGCTGGACTTGGACTCGCCGGCGAACCGGTCCTGGAAGACGAACGGCACCTCGGCGACCCCGCGCGGCCGGCTGCGGACGGCCAGCTCCAGCAGGATCTTGTAGCCGAGGGGCTTGAGGACGTCGGCGGTGACCGCGCTGCGCCGGATGGCGAAGAAACCGCTCATCGGGTCGCTGATCCCGCGCAGCCTGCGCGGGAAGAGTCCCTTGGCGAGCCAGGTGGCACCGCGCGAGACGGCCACCCGGTAACCGCCGGCGAGCCCCGCCCGGCTGCCGCCCTCGATGTACCGGGAGGCGACGACCAGGGAGGCGTTCGTCCGCTCGCCGGTGGCCACCAGCTCCGGTACCAGGGACGGCGGGTGCTGGCAGTCGCCGTCCATGACGACGATCCACTCCGACGTCGCCGCCTTCAGCCCTTCCACGACCGCCCCGCCGAGCCCGCCTCGGGGTTCCTCGCGGTGCAGTACGGCCACCGGGAACGGGCAGTCCTTGGCGGCCTCGCGGATGACCTCAAGGGTGTCGTCGGTGGAGTCGTCCACGAAGAGGACCTCACAGGGCAGCCGCGTGGGCACCGACTCGGTGATCCGGTGCAGCAGCTGCCGGATGTTCGCGGACTCGTTGAAGGTCGGTACGACGATGGTGACGGCGCCGGGCTCGGGGACCTCCACGGCGTCAAGGCCCTGTGCCGGGGTGGTGTACTCGCTCATCGCGCCCCTCCCACGGCCTGGATCCGCCGGATCTCGATGCGGTCGGGTCCGGTGCCGAAGGTGGTGACCGGCGTGGAGTGCCGGATCGCCGCCCGCACATTGGGCAGGTCCTTGGCGTCGCGGCGGACGGTGGGTGAGGCGACGACGTAGTCGATGTCCCGCCAGCCGTGCGGCATGGTCTTCGTGACGGCCGGGTCGAGGTCGGCCTTGTAGAACCAGATGGCGCCGAGCCCGGGCCGGTATCCGGCGTGCACGAGGTCCAGCCAGAGGGCGTCGTCGACGAGCACGCGGGTGTCCTTCGGGTCCGCCACCTCGGTGCTGAGCCAGTGGGAGGCCTGCCGGTAGGGCTTGTTGGCGTCGGCGGTGACGGCGGTGCGGTCGCCGTCGTACCAGTGCGGTACGACGTAGGCGCCGGCGGCGAGGGCCAGGACGGCGGCGAGCGCGTACCGGCCACCGGTGAGGTACCGGTTCTCGGCCTCCTTGCGCCATCTGCGGAGGACCGCGTGGGCGATGGAGGCGGCGCCGCCCGCGAGGACCAGGGCCAGGAAGGGCAGCGCGCCGATGACGTACATGGCGGGCAGATAGCCGTTCGGGCGCAGGGCCACCGCGGCCAGGATGGCGACCGTGAAGGCCGGTCCGGCGAGGGCGCGGGCGATGACCGACCAGCGCCAGGTGAACAGCAGGAGCAGGGCTCCGGCGAGGCCGCCGAGGGGCAGGACGCGGTCGTAGTACAGCCAGGAGTGCAGGGCGCCGTAGGAGCCGGAGGAGCGGTCGAGGATGAATCCCGAGCCCGGCCTGGACATCTGGTAGGTGATGCCGTCCCACAGGGAGACGTGCCCGGTGCCCGGGAAGAGCTCGCCCTTGAGCAGGGCGAACAGCGGGTAGGAGAAGCCGATCAGGGCGCAGCCGGTGACGGCTCCGGTGAGGGCGAACTTGCGGGTGTCGCGGTGGCTGTGCCGCCACATGGTGACGAACAGGGCGGGCAGGACGACGAGCATCGTCTCCTTGGTGAGCACGCCCGCGGCGGCGGCGAGGCCCGCGCCGAAGTGGTGCCAGAGGTGGCGGCTGGGCGAGGCGGCGAGGCAGAAGGCCAGCAGCAGCCACATCACGGCGATGTTGTCGAGGAAGATCTCCCGGCTCAGGACGACCGCGAGCGGGGAGAGCCCGAACAGGGCCATGCCGAGTCCGGCGGCCCAGCGGGGCAGGGAGAGCCGGCGGCCGAGGACGTAGACGAGGACCGCGCTGACGCCGCTGACCAGCAGCATGGTGGACCGCATGGTGCCGACGGTCATCGAGCCGGGGCTGATCGCCGCGGGGAGCCGGGTGAGCAGGGCTATCTGGATCCAGCCGAGCGGCGGGTGGTCGTACCAGTAGGTGTAGTGGGCGAGGCCCCGGCCCTGCTGGACGGCCCAGGCCTGGGCGAGGTAGGTGCCCTCGTCGTCGCTGAGGGTCGGGTAGTCGGCTATGTTCCAGCCCTGGACGACGAGGATCGCGGTGAGCAGGGCACCGCAGAGCAGCAGGTCGGGGCGGGAGGAGCGGAGTCGTACCGGCGGCCGGGTGCGGCCGGTCGAGGGCGTTTCGGGCGCAGGCGGGCGCTGCGCGGGGACCTTCGCTGCGGTCACCGCGGGAAGTGTGGAGGTCACGCAGGAACGTCCTCTCGGATGGGCTCGGCGGCGGTGAGGTGCGCGCCGACGTGCGTGGTCAACTCCCAGTCGTTACGGCCGCGTTGCTCGCGCCAGACGGCACGGATCGCGGCTCCGGCGAGGAGGACCTGGTAGAAGGGCCCGCCCACGATGAGCTTCACGTAGTGCACGAGGCGGACCTTCAGGCCGTACTGCCGGCCGAAGTCGTGCAGACCGACCACCTCGAAGACGAAGGTGACGGCCGCGGTGACCAGCGGCAGGAAGGTGAGGAAGGCGATCCCGACGGGCACGTCGAGGAAGAGCGCGACGGCCGCGTTGAGCGGGATGATCACGCCGGAGAAGGCCTGCATGAACGGGGTCATCAGGGTGTACCGGGCGAGCAACCGCTGCCCGAGTCCCGGGAGTTGCTTCCAGTCCCTCTTCCGGTACACCTGCAGGAATCCCTGGTTCCAGCGGGTGCGCTGCTTGAGCAGGGACATGAGGGAACCCGGGGTCTCCTCCCTGGTCACCATGTCGGAGTCGTAGGCGACGACGACCTTCTTGCCGACGCTGGACAGCCGGACGCCCAGGTCGCAGTCCTCGGCGAGGCAGTCGGGGTCCCAGCCGTCCGCTTCCCTGAGGACGCCGGTCCGCACGAAGACGGTGTTGCCGCCGAGCGGGATGAACCCCTTCTGCGCGTGCAGGTGCAGCCGGGAGCGGAACCAGAAGAAGTACTCCAGGCAGTTGCGCAGGCTGTACCAGCTGGAGTGGAAGTTGATGAGCTGGACCCCGCCCTGGACGACGTCCGCCCCGGTGGTGCGGAATGCGTGGTCGACGTGGGCGAGCAGCTCCGGGTGGACCTGGTCCTCGGCATCGAAGACCCCGACGACGTCACCGCGGCAGTGCGGCAGCGCCGTGTTCATGGCTTTCGGCTTGTTCTTCTTCTCATGGGTGTCGACGACGACGCGGACGCGCGCGTCCCGTGCGGCGGCCTGCTCGGCCACCTCCGTGGTCTCCGGGTCGTCGTGCCCGACGATCACGACGATCTCGAAGTCGGTGTGCGTGGATTCCAGCAGCCGCTGGATGGTGTGGTCCAGCACCGCCTGCTCGTGCCGGGCGGGCAACAGCAGGGAGAACGACAGGTGTTCGTCGCCGTCCGGCCTGCCGAACCGGGTGGAGGCCAGCACCTCGGGCGTACGCCACGCGTGCATCTGCCACCACAAAGTGAACGCCGCCATCCAGAACAGGGCCAGTGAAACGGCGGCGATGAAGACAGACGTGAGCAAAAGATCCCCCCAGATCCCCAATTACCCCCTGTGGGGGCGACGGTGAGTCACCACCCGTCGACCCGCAGTGGAGAGAGTAAGGGGGATCTGTGAAGTGTGGGAGCTCTTCCGATAAATAGCTTGTTTCGGAACGGTGGTGCGAGTAGTGGGATCTATCCGAACACGTGCTCCGTTTCGGACAGTTCATACTTCCGTCGCCCTTGGCTTCTGGACGCTCAGCGCCTGCTCAGGGACGCGCGGAGCCGTTCCGGATCGGTCGTCGGCGCGTCGCAGGTGAAGTTACGGCAGACGTACGCGGTCGGTTCGCCTTGCCGCAGGGGCCGGTCGGCGAGGAGCGGGAACTCGTCACTCTCCGCGGTGCCGACGGCGACGACGGCACCGGGAGCGGTGCCCAGAAGTGCCGTACGGTGCAGGGCGGCCGTCTTCTCGTCCGCGAGGCCGGGCCCCGGTCCTACGACGGCGACCTCCTTCGGCCCGTCGAGGAGGGCCTCGGCGACTGCGAGCCCCCAGCCGATGAACCGGGGCACGCGCGGCCCGAGGGTCTTCACGATCCCCAGCGCCCGCTCGGCGGCGGTCCGGTGGGGCTCGGAGCCGGTGTGCGCGGCATAGCCCAGCAGGGCACCGGCCGCCGCGGTCCAGCCCGACGGGGTGGCGTTGTCGGTGGGGTCCTGCGGCCGGCGGATCAGCCGCTCGGCGTCCGACGCGGTGTCGAACAGCGCGCCGGTCTCGGGGTCGGTGAAGCGGGCGAGCACATGGTCGAGGAGCAGACCGGCGAAATCCAGCCAGACGCCCTCACCCGTCACGGACGCGAGCGCGAGGAAGCCCTCGGCGACGTCGGCGTAGTCCTCCAGCACGCCCGCGTTGGGTCCGACGCGGCCGTCCTTGCTGGTGCGGGCGAGCCGGGCGTGCTCGTCGAGGTGCACCCGGACGAGCAGGTCGGCGGCGCCGAGGGCGGCCTCGACCAGGTCGGGCCGGTCGAAGTAGGCGCCGGTCTCGGCGAGCGCGGCGACGGTGAGGCCGTTCCAGGCGGCGACGACCTTGTCGTCCCGGCCGGGTGCGGGGCGTCCGGCGCGCTCGGCGAGGAGCCGTTCCCTGATGGAGGTGATCTTCTCGGCATCGAAGGCACTGTTGGTCTGCGGCAGTTGGAGGACGGACTGGCCGTGCTCGAAGGTGCCCTCGTCGGTCACGCCGAAGTACTGGGCGGCGAGGTCGCCGTCCGCGTCCCCGAGGACGGCGCGCAGCCGCTCGGACGTCCACACGTAGTACGCGCCCTCGACGTGCCGCCCGCTCCCGTCGTCGCTGTCGGCGTCGAGCGCCGACGCGAACCCGCCGTCGCTCGTGCGCAGTTCGCGCACGAGGAAGTCGGCGGTCTCCAGGGCGACGCGCCGGGCGAGGTCCGATCCCGTGGCCCGCCACAGATGCGCGTACACACGGCAGAGCAGCGCGTTGTCGTACAGCATCTTCTCGAAGTGCGGCACGACCCAGTCACGGTCGACGGAGTACCGGGCGAACCCGCCGCCGAGCTGGTCGTAGATGCCCCCGCGGGCCATCCGCTCACACGTGTCCTGCGCCATCTGCAGCGCGCCCTCGGCACCGGTCCGGGCGTGATGCCGCAGCAGGAACTCCAGCACCATGGACGGCGGGAACTTGGGCGCCCCGCCGAATCCGCCGCGCTGCGGGTCGTACTCACGGGTCAGCCCGAGCAGCGCCTGCGCGAGTTCCTGTGCCTCGGGCGCGCGGTCGCCCTGCCGGACGATCTCCCGCTGTGCGAGGTCGCGCACGATCTTCCCGGCGACCTCCGCGACCTCGTCCCGGCGGGTGCTCCAGGCCTGCTGCACACCCTCCAGCACCTGCCGGAAGGAGGGCATGCCGTGCCGGGGCGCGGGCGGGAAGTAGGTCCCGAAGTAGAAGGGCTCGGCGTCCGGGGTGAGGAAGACGGTCATGGGCCAGCCGCCCTGCCCGGTGGCGGCCTGTACGGCCTCCATGTAGACGGCGTCCACGTCGGGGCGTTCCTCGCGGTCCACCTTGACGCTGACGAAGTGCTCGTTGAGGTAGTCGGCGGTGGCCCGGTCCTCGAAGGACTCGTGAGCCATGACATGACACCAGTGACAGCTGCTGTATCCGACGCTCAGCAGAACGGGTCTGTTCGTCTTGCGGGCCTCGTCGAAGGCCTCGGCCGACCAGGGCCACCAGTCGACGGGGTTGTCGGAGTGCTGGAGGAGATACGGGGACGTCTCATGGGCCAGTCGGTTCACCGTTCCACTCTCCCACGGGACCGTTCGACTCTCCCACGGGCTCGGGGACGGCGTGGATGTCCGGCTCGTGGCTCTCCGGCTCGGGCACCGCGTAGAAACGCATGAGCATCGGGCGCGCCCCTTCGGGAGCCTCATCGCGGGGGCGGCCGTACCGGTCGAGCAGGGCGTGGTACTCCCGCATGAAGGCGAGCAGTTCCTCCCTGGTCAGCCAGGTGCCGTGGCGCTGGACCTGGGCCCAGCCCCCGGGGCCGCGGTACTGCTCGTGGGCGCGGCGGTACAGGGCGGTGTCGAACTCGATCTTCAGATGGGCGAGCTGGGCGGCGGCCGCGTACTCCTCGGGGGTCATCGTGGCGGGGTCGGGCGTGGTGTGCCGGAAGGGCAGTGCCCGCCACCATCTCTCCCGCCCGCCGGACTTTTCCGGGATCTCCTCGATGAGCCGCTGCTCGGCGAGTTTGCGCAGGTGGTAGCTGGTGGTGCCGGAGCTCTCGCCGAGTTCGCGGGCGAGAACGGTGGAGTTCGCCTCGCCGTGCCGGCCGAGGTACTCGAGGATCCGGCGGCGCAGCGGGTTGCCGAGGGACTTGTAGAGAGCGGTGCGCTCCAGGCTGGTCATCTCGGGCAGGCCGTCGGTCATGCGGTCACGGTAGCCCTGAGAACCCTGAGAAGTCCCCGATGTATGCCGAGATTTCTTTGCAGAATTTTCTCTGCGGTCTACGGTGGTGGAGGCGGTCGAAGGAACGACGAGAGGGGGCGGACGTGGGCGTGAGGGTGAGGGTGACCGAGACCGTGCGGAAGAAGTGGCCCTGGGTCCTGCTGGGGGCGGCGGCGGTCCTGCTGGTGCCGTGGATGGTGGTGCTGGCCTTGACCCTGCCGGACAGCACGGAGGTCGGCAACTGGCCCCTGGCCTGGATCGGCCTCGACGTCCTCATGGCCACGGGCTGCGCCACAACGGCCTTACTCGGCCTGCGCGGAGACCCGAGGGCGCGCCTGACGGCTTCGGCGACGGCGTCGGTGGCGGTGCTGGACGCCTGGTTCGACATAACGACGGCGGGCACGGGTGCCCCGCTGGCCGAGGCACTGCTGTGCGCGGTGGCGGAGGGGGCGCTGGCGGGGGCGTGCGGGTATCTGGCGGTGGGCAAGGAGTGGCGGACCGCCCGGCGCTGAAGGGCGGAGCCCTCCCTCGGAGCGAGCTCAGCCGATGAGCGTGCCCAGAACCCGCAGGGGGCTGATCCGTATCACCACGCGCGTCACCTCCGGTGGCAGCTCCAGGTACTCCTGGCCGGCGCCAGGACCTTCGTACTGCTCCGCCGGCCTGACGGCCGGCTAACGGCCGACGTCCTCGGTGACCGTCGCCGTGCCGCGCACCTCGACGTACCGCAGGGGGTCCGCCGGGTCGTACACGGTCAGGCTCACCCGCCCGTCCCGGCAGACGTTCCGCTCCTTCCGGCGGCCGGCGGCCGTCGCGACGTACGTACGGCATCGTTCGAGGCGACTGTCACGCCCGGACCCCAAGTCGGCCCGCGCCGCCGGTCGACCGAATCGGCCTCGGGTAGGCCGCCACTCCCTCGCACCGAACGGCCCACGCTCACAAGGGCGTTGCCGCACCTCCCCAACTCCCCACCGACAACCACCCCTCCCACTTCCGCGCCTCACGAAGGACACTCGTGGACAAGGAAGTTGTCACCGGAGGGGGACGGGACATGCGGGACGGCCATCGGGCGGAGGCCGAGCGGCTGCTGGTACGGGCCGTCGAGGAGGAGGTACGGCGCTCCGGCGGGCGGATCGACGGGCAACTGCTGCTGTCGCGGGCGCGCGGTGCGCTGGAGGCGATGGCGGGGGCGGCCGGCGAGGAGTACGAGGCCTACGTCCGCGCGCTGGAGGAGACCGAGGCGGGCCAGCTGACCTTCGGGCAGCGGTACGCCCGCCAGGGCGCCGGAACAGCCCTGCTGGTGGCGGCCGTTGCCGCGGTGGCCGCAGCCGCGGCCGACCTCTCCCTCGGCACCGGTACCGGTACGGCGGTCGGCGCGGGCGTCGCCGCGGGCGTGGTCGGTGCCGCCGCCTCCGTGGTGAAGGTGGCCGGCGCCCATCTGCCCGCCGCGCATCACCGGGCGGGCGCGGCCGGCCAGCCCGGCGGGCCCGAGCAGCTGCGGCTGCAGTGGCTGACGGCGCTCGAGGTGCGCGGCATCCGCCCGTTCCTCGACCAGCAGCGGGTGCTGACCGCCTCCACGGCCCCGAAGAAGAAGGGCGGCCCGGCGCTGCGCGGCGCGGACAAGAGCGCGGCGGCCCGCCGGCGTACGGTGCTGGAGCAGTCGTTCGGGCAACTCCCGGACGCCGACGGCCCGTTCGCGGGGCGCCGGGCGGAGCTGGCGCGGATCCGGCAGTGGGCACAGTCCGCCCGGGCGGCCACGGAGACCCGGCCCACGGTGGTCGTGCTGCACGGCGAGCCCGGCTCGGGCCGGACCACGCTCGCGGTGCGCGCGGCGCACGAGCTGCGGGACCACTTCCGGGGCGCGGTGGTCGTGGACCTGCGCGGCGGCCGGCGGGAGGAGGCGCCGCTCGCGACCCGGGACGCCCTGCTGCATCTGCTCAACCGGCTCGGCGCGCCCCGCGAGCAGCTGCTGTTCCGGGAGCGCTCCTCCCCCGACCAGCAGGTCAAGCGGCTCGGCGAGCTGTACCACCAGCATCTGTCCGGGCTGCCGGTGACGATCGTGCTGGACGACGCCTCGGACCCGGAGCAGGTGCGGGCGCTGGTCCCCGAGCGCTCCGACAGCCTGGTCCTGGTCACCGCCCGTACGGCCCTGGACCTGCCGGCGGACCTGCCGGCCTGGGTGCACGATCTGCCGGTCGAGGCACTGGACGCGGCGGGCGCCGAGGAACTGCTCGGCCTCGTCGCCGAGGACGCGTCGGGTCCGTACGACGCGGAGTCCGCCGACCGGATCCGGGACCTCGCCGGCGGGCTGCCGCTGGCGCTCAGGATCGCCGGCTCCGCGCTCGGCCCGCGCTCGCCCCGGCAGCTGGCCACGGACCTGGGCGCGTACGGCCCGGTGGAGCCGGTGGAGCGTGCCCTGTGGCTGCGCTACACCGACCAGCCGGAGCCAGCGCGCCGGCTGCTGCGCCGGCTCGCGCTCGCGGGCCGGAGCTCGCTGGGCGCCGCGGCGGCCGCCGCCCTGCTCGCCACGGACGAGGCCGAGGCCGCGCGGCATCTCGCCGACCTCGCCCGGGCCGGCCTCCTCGACCATGTGCGCGGCAGCCGCTACCGGCTGCACGACCTGGTGCGCGTCTTCGCTCAGGCCCGGCTGCTGGACGAGGAGGACCCGGCCGAGCGCGCCGCGGCGCAGGAACGGCTCATCGTGAACTACGCGGACCTGGCCGACTCGGTGCTGCGCCTGGTCGACGGGAACATGTCGACGCGCTCGCACCAGTTCGGCCCGCACGGCTTCACCTCGCTGGACGAGGCACTGCGCTGGCTGGACGACGAGTCCAGCTTCATCACCGCGGCCCTGCGCCACGCGGAGGGCGTGGACCAGAGAGCGGTGCAGAACCTGCTGGGCGCGCTCTGCGACTACTGCCTGCTGCGCGGCGACCTGTACCGGCTCGGGGAGATCAGCGAACTGGCGCAGGCCGTGGACCAGGGGCTGCTGGTGCGCTCGGTGCAGTGGCGCACCGGTATCGCGGCCCGGCAGCTGGGCGAGCTGGACAAGGCGCGCGCCACGCTGGCCTCGGTGGTGGACCTGTACCGGGAGGCGCACCATGACGCGGGGGCGGCCCGCGCCCTGGGCTCGCTCGGGATCACCCTGCATCACCAGGGCAATCTCACCGAGGCCGCGGCCAAGCTGCAGGAGGCGCTGGATCTGCAGGCGGCGCCGGAGCTGGCCACGGACCGGGCCTGGACGATGCACGCCCTGGCCGCCGTCCAGCGGGACCGGGCCCGGCTCGCGGAGGCGCTGGAGCTGCTGACCCGCTCCCTGGTGCTGCACCGCGAGGGCGGCTCGGTGCACGGCGAGGCCTGGGCGCACTTCCAGCTCGGCCAGCTGGCGCTGCGGATGGGGGACGTGCCGCGCGCGGAGTCGGAGCTGCGGGCGGCCCTGGAGCGGTACGGCCGTACGCAGGACGCACGCGGCGAGGCCTGGGCGCTGACCCAGCTGGCCCGGGCCCGTCTGGTGGCCGGCGACGCCTCACCGGCCGTGGACAGCCTCAGGCAGGCCGCCGCCCGGCACCGGGAGAACGAGGACGCGCGCGGCGAGGCGTGGACGCTGTACTACCTGGGCCAGGCGCTGGAGGAGGCCGGCGACCTTGATGTGGCGGTGCGCGACCTGGAACGGTCCCGCACGATGTTCTCCCGGATGCGGGACGTCTACGGCCTGGCCTGCGCCCGGCACCACTCGGCGCGGGTCACCCGCGACCAGCGGGCCGCGCAGACCGGCTCGCTGCGCAACTCCGGCTTCGCCCGGCAGCTCCTGGTGGACGCCCGCGCCGACTTCCAGCGGATCGGCGTGGCCCACGGCGAGGCGTGGACCTGCCTGGAGCTGGCGGTGGTCGACGCGGGCAACGCCCGTACTCAGGCCGCGCTCGCCCTGGCCGACGAGGCGCTGGATCTGTTCGCGTCCTACGGCGACCGGCGCGGCGAGGACTGGGCCAGGTTCCTGCGCTGCACCCTGCTGCCCTATGCGGCGCCCGGCGGGGTGGAGGTGGGCACGGCGGTCGCACAGGAGGAGCTGGCCCAGCTGGCTCGCGCGGGCCATCCCCTGCGGGACGAGAAGCTGGCCGACTACGTCCCGGCCTACGCCCTGCTGCTGGAACGCGGGGTCAGCCTGGAGGACGGCTGGCAGGCCTGGCGCCTGCGCATGACGCCGGACCGCCACGCCCGGGAGGTGATGGGGGTGGCGGTACCGGCGGGGCGCTGAGGTCCGGGTCAGCCCCGCCGCGCGGCGGAGTCGGCCTTCTGCTCGGCCTCCGGGTCCGGGGACTCCTTGAAGTCGACCTTGTTCATGTGCTTGCTCATCGACTTCATCAGGCCCCAGACCGCCAGGGCCATCACCGCGAAGACGATGAAGCCGAGGACGCCGGGGGTGACCTTGTTCTCGTCGACCTCCTTGGCGAGGGGGACGAGGTGCGTCACTGCCAGGCTCACGCTTGCGCTCATGTCAGGCATTGTCGCGGATGCCCGCGAAGAGGTCGTCCTCGGGGAGGGAGGTGTCCACGAGCGACTTCGCCAGCTCGTACTCCTCCGTCGGCCAGACCTCCTTCTGCAGCTCCATCGGCACCCGGAACCAGCCGCCGTCGGGGTCGATCTGCGTGGCGTGCGCGATCAGCGCCTTGTCGCGGATCTCGAAGAAGTCCGCGCACGGAATGTGTGTGGTCAGCGTGCGCTCGGTGCGCTCGATTTCGCTCCAGCGCTTGAGCCACTCCCCGTACGGCGACTCCAGGCCGCGGTCGAGCATCGCCTGGTGCAGCGCCTCGGTGCGGGGGCGGTTGAAGCCCTGGTTGTAGTACAGCTTCTGCGGCTGGTAGGCGGGGCCGTACTCGGCCTCCGGGTACTTCTCGGTGTCCGCCGCGCCCTCGAACGCCACCATGGAGATCTTGTGGGTCATGATGTGGTCGGGGTGCGGGTAGCCGCCGTTCTCGTCGTAGGTGGTGATCACCTGCGGGCGGAAGGCGCGGATCTTGCGCACCAGCTCGCCGGCCGCCTTGTCGACGTCCTCCAGGGCGAAGCAGCCCTCGGGCAGCGGCGGCAGCGGGTCGCCCTCGGGCAGCCCGGAGTCGACGAAGCCGAGCCACTCCTGCTTGACCCCGAGAATCTCGCGGGCCTCGTCCATCTCCTTCTTGCGTACCTCGTGGATGTGCTCCTCGATGTACGTGTCGCCCTGGAGCTTCGGATTGAGGATGGACCCGCGTTCTCCGCCGGTGCACGTCACCACCAGCACGTCCACCCCCTCGGACACGTACTTCGCCATGGTGGCCGCGCCCTTGCTCGACTCGTCGTCGGGGTGCGCGTGAACGGCCATCAGTCGCAACTGGTCAGTCAAGACTCAATCCTCGGTAAGTCGGCGCCCCCGTGGCTCCGGGCGCAGTCGGCGGCTTCTATAGTGACGGAATCGGGGGGCGAATAATTCCGCGGAGAGGACGATCATGAGTACGGCGAGCGCGCGGCTGCCCGAGGGCCGCTACGGCCGTTCCTCGGACGAGCGTGCGGACCGCAAGCTCAAGGTCGCCGGTGCGGTGCTCGGCGCGGCCCTGCTCGCACTGGTCGGTTACTTCGCCTACCACTATGTCGTGGAGAGCAAGATCAGCGCCCAGGTGATCGCCTTCGACGCGACGGACAACGCGGTCGAGGTGCATCTGGAGGTCCACAAGGACTCCGGCACCTCGGGCTACTGCACCCTGCGCTCCCAGGCGGCGGACGGCTCCGAGGTGGGCCGGGCCGACTTTCGCTTCACCGGGTCGGCCACGCGTATCGACAAGGTCGTCACGCTGCGTACGACGGCGAAGGGCACCACGGCCGAGCTGCTCGGCTGCCATACCAGCTGACCGGGGCCGGCCGGACACTTCCCGACTTCACCCGGAATACGTACACGCTGACCTGCGTTGATGTGATTCTGATGCCTTATGTCCTCCCCCTTCCGGCCTTGAATTGTTAGGCTCGTGGTTTCGCCCATCCAAGAGGGAACATTCTTCTGGGTAGGGCGATGCTTTGTATTCCCAGTACCGACGAGGAGCACCCTGTGACCCAGACCAGCGAGAACGTCACCTGGCTGACCCAGGAGGCGTACAACAAGCTCAAGGACGAGCTTGAGTACCTTACTGGTCCTGCGCGCACGGAGATCGCCGCCAAGATCGCGGCCGCGCGCGAGGAGGGCGACCTGCGTGAGAACGGCGGGTATCACGCGGCCAAAGAGGAGCAGGGCAAGCAGGAGCTGCGCGTGCGGCAGCTGACCCAGCTTCTCGAGAACGCCAAGGTGGGCGAGGCCCCGGCCTCCACCGACGGTGCCGTCGCGCCGGGCATGGTCGTCACGATCGCCTTCGACGGTGACGAGGACGACACGATGACGTTCCTGCTCGCCTCCCGCGAGTACGCGAGCGCCGACATCGAGACGTACTCGCCGCAGTCCCCGCTGGGCGCCGGCGTCATCGGCCACAAGGTCGGTGAGGACGCGGAGTACGAACTGCCGAACGGCAAGAAGGCCTCGGTGCGGATCCTGAAGGCCGAGCCGTACTCGGGCTGATCCACCCACCTCATGTGACCTCTAGCCCCCGGCGCCCGGCGGATCCCGCCCGGCACCGGGGGCTTTCCCATGCCCCAAGGCGCGCCCGAAGTCCTGCCCGGAGCCGTCAGGCGGTGGCCGAGCGGTACTTGCGGACCGCGAGGCTGCGGAAGACGGCGATGATCAGGACCGAGTAGATCAGCGACGCCCAGACCGGGTGCTCCATGGGCCAGGCGTGCGAGGTGGACCGGCCGGGGTTGGCGAAGAGCACGCGGCAGGCCTGCGCGGTGGCACTGAAGGGGTTCCACTCGGCTATGTGCCGCAGCCACGGCGTCATATGGGCCGGCTCCACGAAGGCGTTCGAGATGAACGTCACCGGGAACAGCCAGATCAGTCCGCTGGACGTGGCCGCCTCGGGGGTCCGCACGGACATGCCGATCAGGGCGCCGATCCAGGTGAACGCGTAGCCGAGCAGGAGCAGCAGACCGAAGGCGGCGAGCACCTTGCCGGCGTTCGTGTCGCCGTCGGACCCCACGCGCCAGCCGACCAGCAGGGCGACCACGGCGAGCACGACCAGGGTCACGGCCGTCTGCACCAGGTCGGCGAGAGTGCGCCCGGTCAGCACCGCGCCGCGTGCCATCGGCAGGGAGCGGAACCGGTCGATGAGCCCCTTGTGCATGTCGTCGGCGATTCCGGCGCCGGAACTTGCGGTGGCGAACGTGACGGTCTGCGCGAAGATGCCCGCCATGAGGAAGTTCTTGTAGTCGACGGCGCTGGTGCTGCCGCCGATCTGCATGGAACCGCCGAAGACGTAGGTGAACAGCACCACGAACATGATCGGCTGGATCAGCCCGTAGATGATCATCTCGGGGATCCGCGACATACGGATGAGGTTCCGCTTCGCCACGACCATCGAGTCGCGGAAGGAGCGGCTGATGGGGTTGCCGGGCGGGGCCACCCGCACGGCTTCGCTGACGGCGCTCATTTCACGGCCTCCTTGGCGGTCGCCTCGTCGTCCTGGGCGGGGATCTCGGCCACGTGTCCCGTCAGCGACAGGAAGACGTCGTCGAGGGTGGGGCGGCGCAGCCCGATGTCGTCGATCTCGATCCCGCGGGTGTCCAGCTCGCGGATGATCTCGGCGAGCAGCTTGGCGCCGCCGGTCACCGGGACCGTGAGCTTGCGGGTGTGCACCTCGACCGTGACCTCGCCCTTGCCGAAGCCGCGCAGCACCTCGGTGGCGCTCGTCATGTGGTCGCGCTCGTGCACCACGACCTCGACGCGCTCGCCGCCGGTGCGGGCCTTGAGCTGGTCGGAGGTGCCCTTGGCGATGACCCGGCCGTGGTCGACCACCGCGATGTCGTGGGCGAGGTGGTCGGCCTCCTCCAGGTACTGGGTGGTGAGCAGCAGGGTCGTACCGCCGGAGACGAGCTGTTTGATGACCTCCCACAGCTGCTGGCGGTTGCGCGGGTCCAGGCCGGTCGTCGGCTCGTCCATGAACATCACCGGCGGCGAGACCACGAGGGCCGCGGCGAGGTCGAGCCGGCGGCGCATGCCCCCGGAGTAGGTCTTGGCGGGGCGGTCGGCGGCGTCCGCGAGGTTGAACTGCTCCAGCAGCTCCGCCGCGCGTGCCTTCGCCGCCTTGCCCTTCATCTGGTAGAGCTGCCCGACCATCACCAGGTTCTCCCGGCCGGTCAGATACTCGTCGACCGCCGCGAACTGGCCGGACAGGCCGATGGAGCGGCGTACGGCGTCGGGGTCCTTCAGCACGTCCACGCCCGCGACGACCGCCTTGCCGCTGTCGGGGCGCAGCAAGGTCGTCAGGCAGCGGACGGTCGTCGTCTTGCCGGCGCCGTTCGGCCCCAGGAGGCCGAGGACCGTGCCCTCCGGCACGTCCAGGTCTACGCCGTCTAGGGCCCTTACGTCGCCGAAGGTCTTCACCAGGCCTTCGGCATGAATGGCGCCTGGCATGTCTGTCTCCACGTCGTCGGGGATCGTCGTCCGGGATTCTTCGGAAAGGCTGGGTTTGCGCGCCCCCGGTCCGCCCGCGGTTTCCTGCGGGCTGACGACCGGCGACGTCCACACCATAACGCGATGTATCGCGTCTCTCAATGAGCTGGATCGGAGTTTGACTCGAACGAGTGACCGATGGGGTCCAGACCCCCGGAAGCGGGAGCCGGGAGCCAGCAGCCGGGAGCGGGGACTCTCAGCCGATGACCGTGTAACCCGCGTCCCGCAGGGCCTGGCCGACCTCGGCGCAGTGCGCCGGGCCCTTCGTCTCGAGGTGCAGCTCCACCTCCGCCTCCGTGAGCCCGAGCCGGGGGTCGGTTCGTACGTGGCTCACGTCGAGGACATTAGCGTCGACCACTGACAACACCCCGAGGAGCGTGGCGAGGGCGCCCGGGCGGTCCGTCAGCCGGAGACGAACGGCCAGGTAGCGGCCCTGCGCGGCCATGCCGTGCCGCAGCACCCGCTGCATCAGCACCGGGTCCACGTTCCCGCCGGAGAGCACCGCGACGACCGGCCCCTCGAAGGTGTCCGGCGCGGCCAGCAGCGCGGCGACCGGACTCGCCCCGGCCGGCTCCACGACCAGCTTGGCCCGCTCCAGACACAGCAGCAGCGCGGCCGACAGCTGGTCCTCGCTGACCGTGCGCACCTCGTCGACCAGATCCCTGACGATCTCGAACGGCACCAGGCCCGGCCGCCCCACCTTGATGCCGTCGGCCATCGTCACCGGGTTCTCCACCGACACCGGACGCCCGGCGGCCAGCGACGGCGGGTAGGCCGCCGCGCCCTCCGCCTGCACGCCCACGATCCTGACGTCCTGCCTGATCGCCTTCGCCGCCACCGCGATCCCGGCCGCGAGACCGCCGCCGCCGATGCCGACGACGATCGTGCGCGCCTCCGGGCACTGCTCCAGGATCTCCAGGCCGACCGTGCCCTGACCGGCGATGATGTCCGGGTGGTCGAAGGGGTGGATGAACACCGCCCCCGTCTCGGCCGCGTACTCCTCGGCGGCGGCCAGCGTCTCGTCGACCACCTGGCCGTGCAGGCGCACCTCGGCGCCGTAGTCGCGCGTCGCGCTGATCTTGGGCAGCGGGGCGCCCTTCGGCATGAACACCGTGGAGTGCACCCCGAGCAGCGAGGACGCCAGCGCGACGCCCTGCGCGTGGTTCCCGGCGCTCGCGGCCACCACGCCGGCAGCCCGCTCCTCCGGCAGCAGCCCGGCGATGCGCACATAGGCGCCGCGCAGCTTGAACGAGCCGGTCCGCTGCAGGTTCTCGCACTTCAGATGCACTGGTGCGCCGACCAGTTGGGACAGGTGCCGGCTGCCCTCCATCGCGGTCACCCGCGCCACACCCGAGAGCATCTTCTGGGCGCCGCGCACATCGTCGAGGGTGACGGAACGCAAGGAGTCAGCCGTGCCGTAGCTCATGACTCCAGCATCGCAGTTCACGGTCGTACACGACGGTTGTGACCAAGCTCCGAGACCGGTTTGTGCAGCGCCGGTACGACCCGCCGCCGGGCCGCGTACCCTGTCCCCCAACCAAGCAGCCTTTCATGAAGCGAGCCTCCGGCCATGCCCACAACACCTGAAATGTCGATGGACATGACGACCGGCGGTGACACCGGTCTTCTCGACACCCTCCAGCACGAGGTGGCGGTGTTCGCCCGGCGTGCCGAACAGACGCGGCTCGGCGGGGTCGGGCAGGTGCGCAACTCCATGGACCGCGCGGCGTACCTGCTGCTCAACCGCCTCGACAAGGAAGGCCCGATGGGCGTCAAGTCGCTCGCCGCGAGCATGGGCATCGACTCCTCCACGGTCACCCGGCAGGTGGCTCCGCTGGTCGACACCGGGCTCGTCAAGCGCACCTCGCACCCCGAGGACGGGCGGGCGGTGGTCCTCCAGCTGTCCCCGCGCGGGGTCGCCCGGCTGGAGGAGGTGCGCTCCTCCCGGCGTCAGCTGATGGCCGAGCTGACGCAGGACTGGGCACCGCAGGAGCGCGAGCAGTTCTGCACGCTCCTGACCCGGTTCAACCACGCGCTGTCCGCGCGGATGACCGTGCAGGGCACCGCGCCGGCGGAACAGCCGCCGGCGTCCTGAGGTCGGCCGCCCAGCGCGGACACTCACGGCAGACATGCACCGGTCGGCGCCGGAGTCTTGACCCCGGCCCGCCGCTGGCCTCATATGAGACCGGGTCCTGCGTCGTACGCGGTTCACCTGTCCCGTACCGGACAGGGCCCCTCTAGGGGGAGGCGCGGTGCGTGATCGGCAGGCGTTCCGAGGAGCCCGCCGGGCCCGGGAGTTCGAGGCGTTCGTCGCGGGCGCGGCCGGACGTCTGCTGCATACCGCCACGCTGCTGACCGCGGAGGCGCCGAACGCCAACCCGCGCGCGAGGCGCCTGCTGACGCTCGCCCTCGCGCACACCTACGCCCGCTGGGACCGGCTGCACGGCGAGGACCCATACGACTGCGCCCGCCAGTACCTCGCCACCCGCTTCGCACGCGCGACCTGGCACCGGTACGGCGCCTTCGGCCGCACCCGCCCGGATCCGCGCAGCCCGCTCGCCGCGCTCACCCCGCAGGAGCGGCTGATCCTGGTACTGCGCCTCTACGAAGGCGTCGCCGAGGAACAGGCAGCGGCCCTCCTCGGCCTCCCACGGGACCGCGTCCACACCATCTGCGACCGCGGGACGGCCACACTGCTCCACCCGGCGAGCCGCCCCACACCACGAGCGACGGGCAGGGAGATGGCGCCTTCATGAAGGGGTGGGGAGTGGACGCCCTGGAGGGTGGTCAGGTTGTGGCGCGCGGGCGGCGCGCTGGGAGCGCGCGGGGTGGCGGGGGCACCGTGCGTGGGGAGGGCCCCAGTGGCGCTCGGATACCAGGAAGTCGGACCATCAGGAGGGCGGCGTGAACCGGCCCGAACGGGAGGCTGCCGCACGGCAGATCATGGAGCAGGCCCCGGCGCCGGTGCCGCCGGACCTGTGCGCGGAGGCGGTGCGCCGCGGCGAGCGCCTGCTGCGGCGCGGGCAGCTCGTCCGCCGGGTGCTGTGGCTGCTGGCCTGCGCCGCAGTCGTCGCGTTCAGCGTGTGGGCGGCCCGAGTGCACCCGTGGGCGGTGCCGCCCTCCCAGACGACTCCGTCGATCACCGGCTGGTGAGCCGGGAGCCGATGGCGGCGGTTGCTGGCACGGCCGCGAGTCGACAGGGGTGCTGATACGGCCGTGAACCCGGCGGAGGTACGGCACTCCCGGTCGGCCGAACCGCACAGCGGCGGGCACGCCATCCGCCCCCGGCGGCGCCGCCCACCGGCGACCGCCGCCAGACATCAGCGATCGGACACCGGACCCGCGGGGGGGTGGGGCCGCCTTCGGGTGCGCTTTGCCGCCCTGGGCGGGTGCGGGTCGTCGTAGGTTGTTCGCGCCCCTGCGGCAGGGCCGCATATGGATGCGGCCCCGCGCTCCTCAGGGAGTCACCACGCCCTTGGCTCCACCGCGGCCGTGGCCTCAGTCGCTGCCGCCCGCAACCGCCACCGGCGATCGGCGCCGGCCACCAGTAATCAGTGACCATTCACCGAACAACCGGCCACCGGCACCGTCCACCCACCGGCCAGCCACGGCGGGTCCGCAACCCGGACCCGCCGCAGGCACCCGTTGGCGTCAGCCCAGCGCCTGCTGGAGGTCGGCCAGCAGGTCGTCGACGTTTTCGATGCCCACGGAGAGGCGTACCAGGTCGCCGGGGACCTCCAGCGCGGAGCCGACCACGGAGGCGTGCGTCATGCGGCCGGGGTGCTCGATCAGGGACTCGACACCGCCGAGCGACTCGCCGAGCGTGAACACCTTGGCCCGGTTGCACACCTCGACCGCGGCCTCCTCGCCGCCCTCGACGCGGAAGGACACCATGCCGCCGAAGGTCTTCATCTGCTTCGCGGCGACCTCGTGGCCGGGGTGCTCGGGCAGGCCCGGGTAGAGCACGCTGGTCACGCGCGGGTGCCGGGTCAGCACGTCGGCGATCTTCTCGGCGTTCTCGCTGTGCCGGTCCATCCGCACCGCGAGGGTCTTTGTGCCACGCAGCACCAGCCAGGAGTCGAAGGGGCCGGCGACGGCGCCCATCGCGTTCTGGTGGTAGGCCAGTTCCTCGCCGAGGCCCTGGTCGGAGACGATCAGCGCGCCGCCGACCACGTCCGAGTGGCCGCCCATGTACTTGGTCAGGGAGTGCACGACGACGTCCGCACCCAGCGACAGCGGCTGCTGGAGGTACGGCGTGGCGAAGGTGTTGTCGACGACGAGCTTCGCACCCGCGTCGTGCGCGACCTGAGCGACGGCGGCGATGTCGGTGATGCCGAGCAGCGGGTTGGACGGGGTCTCCACCCAGACGGCCTTGGTCTTCGGGGTGATCGCGGCCCGTACGGCGGCCGGGTCGCTGGTGTCGGCGACGGACCACTCCACGCCCCAGCGGGTGACGACCTTGGCGAAGAGGCGGAAGGTGCCGCCGTAGGCGTCGTTCGGGATCACCACGTGGTCACCGGGGCTGAGCAGCGTGCGCAGCAGGGTGTCCTCGGCCGCCAGGCCGGACGCGAAGGCGAGGCCGCGTCGGCCGCCCTCCAGCGCGGCGAGGTTCTCCTCGAGGGCGGTGCGGGTGGGGTTGGCGCTGCGGCTGTACTCGTAGCCGCCGCGCAGCCCGCCGACGCCGTCCTGCTTGTAGGTCGAGACCTGGTAGATCGGCGGGACGACCGCGCCGGTGAGGGGATCCGCGGTGTTGCCCGCGTGGATCGCGAGGGTCTCGAAGTGCTGACTGATGTGCCTGTCGCTCATGTGCACCGAGCGTAGTGCGCTTGGCCGGATGCTGACGCCCGCCGGGCTCGGGCGGCATCGGACGAAGGGTTTTCCCTGCGTGAACGCCGTGCGGACACCGCCCCCGGAGTGTCCTGTCATGAACGGGACCGGAGTTTTCCACAGCTCCGCGGTGGGGTTGGCCAATTGTCGGCGGCGTCTGGTTCGCTTGAGGCATGTCGATTCTCTGGCTGCTCATGGCGCTGCTCATGCTGAGCTTCGTACTGCTGTCGGTCATGCGGCGCAGGCGCGGCGTGATCGAGCAGGTTCCCCCAGGACACCCGGACGCCGCCGACCCGGCGGCCTACGGCTTCGTGCGCCAGGAGGAGCTGGACCTGCGCATGCCCGGCCCGGACCAGGACCTGCTGGACGTCCTGGATCTGGTGCAGCGCACGCAGGACTATCGCGCGGCCTCCCAGTTGCTGGCCGGCACCGAGACCGAGGGTGAGCTGCGCTGGCAGCGGGTGCAGGCGTTCGCGGGCGCGGCCGCGCTGGAGCTGCAGCAGCGGCCCGGCGGGGTGCACGAGACGCCGGGCGGCCAGTGGCTGCGGGTGTGGCGAGCCGAGCAGCCCAAGGACGCGGGCTGCGCCGCCGTGTACGCGGAGTTCCTGGTGCAGCAGGCCTGGCGGACGTCGACGCCGGGCACGGACGACTTCCGGATCATCATGGAGGAGGCCCGGGACGCGTGCGGTCAGGCGGCCCTGCTCGCTCCCGGAGACCCGGTGCCGTACATCGTCGAGCTGTCCATCGCACGCGGACTCGCCTACCCGCAGGCCGAGTTCGACCGGCTGTGGCTGAAGATCCTCGACCGCGCCCCGCACCACATGGGCGCGCATCTGGCGGCGCTGCACTACTGGTGCGAGAAGTGGCACGGCTCACGCGAGCAGGCCTACTCCTTCGCCGAGGCCGCCGCGGCCCGCGCGCCCCAGGGCTCGCTGCTCGCCGCACTGCCCCTGTTCGCGGTCTTCGAGCACCTCCCCGAGGTGAACCTGGTGGCGGGCTTCTACCAGAGCGCGGTCGTCACCAAGGCCATGCACGGCGCCCTGCACGCGGTGCACTCGGCCCGCCCCGACGACCCGATGCTCGCGCACGTCCGCCATCTGCTGATCTTCTTCCTGGTCCGCGCCGAGCGCTGGCAGGAGGCCATGTACCAGCTGATACAGGTCGACGGGCACGTCGGCGCACTGCCCTGGACGCTGTCCGCCGACCCGGCCGCCGAGTTCGCCCTCTACCGCGCCCTGGCGGTGGCCGGTTACGAGGCCAACGGCGGCAGCCCGGCCACCCTCCCCGGCTGAGCCACGGCCACAGCCCTGCCATCGCCCCCCGGCTGGGCCACGGCCACACCAAGCGGATCGCCAAGGGCAAGAAGGCCAAGAACGTCGACACCACCGGCTCCGGGGTGACGTACCGGATGATGGCGGCGATCTACACCGCGTACGCCAAGTTCTACCTGCGTGCCCCTCGCTCTCCACGGCGCGCGGCCAGGAGTTCGCCGCCGACCTGGCCGCCGCGCGGATCGCCGGACGCGACGCGACGGCGTCGGCGCTGCGCGAGATCCCGGTGCTGTCCGCGTCCCACGGCTTCTGTCTCGACTCCTACGCCACCCTCGGGCTGCAGGCACAACTGCTGCCGCCGCGCGGGCGAGTTCTGCGGCGGCTGCGGCAAGCTGCCGACGGCCCGTGAGCTGGAACTGGTGGACCTCCGGTCGGAGTTGCTGAGAGAGCCGACCTCGCCGTAGCTCATCGCGCACTTCGAGCACGGCGAGTCGGACGACACCGCGGCCGACACCACGCCAGAGATGCGGGCCCGGGTCGACGCGGCGCTGGCGGACGCGGCGGCGGCCGAGCCCACGCGCCCGCGCCCGCGCCCGCCGGAACTGCGCCACCTGCTGGCGTTCTACCTCCATCTGCAGAACCGTGACGAGGCGGCGCTGGATCAGTTCAAGCTGGTCGACGGCCATCGCTCGCTGTGCACCTGTTCACCAGCGGTCCTCCAGTCCGAGGGGCCACCCTTCGGACGTCGCACGCGGTGCCGCTCGCCGCGAAAGGTGGCCACTCGCGGTACCACCGGCCGGGAAGAGGCCCCGGCCGGGCCGAGTTCAGGAGACCGCAGACGTCAGGTACGTCACGTAGACCCCTCCCTCGCAGTCGGGCATCTTCCGCAGCGTCCAGCGGCCCCGGACGGTCGTGGAGGAGAAGTTCGACTCGGCGTCGTCCTTCTCCACCTCACCGTCCTTCGAGGTGTATCCGGCCTTGGGAAGCTGCTTGTGCAGAAAGGCCAAGGTGGCGTCGAAGCCGCTCCGTACGACCGTGGCGACGATCAGCCGGCCGCCGGTGCGGTGCTCCACCGAGGTCACGACCGTGCCCTCGGGCACCGGCAGATCCGCCGGGAAGTCCTTGGGAAGCGGCAGTGAGGCGGCGGTGGGGCAGCCGCCGGGTGCGGAGGCGGCCGTGTACGGCGTCGCACGCAAGGGCCCGGCGTTCCGGGGCGCGGGCGAGCATCCGGTGACGGCTACCAGACCGAGGACGGCGCCGACCAGCACGGCGGCCGGGGCGAACGGCTTCACCCAGCGGCCCCCTTGGACTTCTTGTGCTTGCCGGCGACCACGGCGTCGTACGCGCCGTACAGCGTGTTGCCGGAGGACTGGCGGGCGATGGAGGCCAGTGCGTCGTAGTTCTGCGCGCCGCCGGTGGCGCAGGTGCCGGTGCAGCCGTCGGCGTAGGCAGCGAGCACACGGCCCTGGGCGTCGAGCGTGACGTCGATGAAGTCCAGGAGGTTGCGGTCCTGGCCGCAGGTGGTGCCGCCCGTGCAGATGGAACCCTTCTGTACCGGGTCGGTGGGGGTGGCGTCGACGGTGACCCAGGACTGGCCGCCGTCGTAGGTGGTGGCCACGTACAGGTGCCAGACGCCCTTGAAGTTGGCTGTGTCCTGGTAGTTGCCCCCGGTGGTGGTGCCCAGGAAGGCGAAGGCGGCGCGGTTGTCGTCGCCCGCGGTCACGGCGGGGAAGACGATGTTCTTGATGCCGAGGGACGCGCCGACGTTCTGGTCGTACAGCCACGTCTTGCCCTTGTCGTGGCTGGCGGCGATCCGCGCGGTGCCGTCGCTGTTCTGGTAGCCCATGTACACAGTCCCGCCGGCGCCGATTCCGACGCTCGGGTCGGAGTCAGCGGGGGTGCTGGACGGGTTCTTGCGGACGGTCCACGTGAGCCCGTTGTCCTCGGAGACGGCCACGGCCTGGTTGCCGCCGCAGCCCTTGTTGGGCACGTACACCGTGCCGTCCGGGGCGACCTTCACGTGCCCGTGCAGGCCGCCGCAGTCCAGCAGCGAGTACATCGGAACGGCGGGCCCGTACGTCAGACCGCCGTCCCGGCTGACCGCGCAGGAGGCGTCGGCGATGTCCTGGGAACAGTAGTAGACGGCGTTGGGGTACGCCGTGACGGCGCCCGGCTCGCCCGTGGTGAAGGGGCCGCCCCCGATGGTCTGGTGGTCCACACCGGAGTTGATGCCCGAGCCGCCTGTCGGCGTCCACGTCTCGCCGTCGTCGTCGGTGTAGCAGGTCAGGGCGGTCTTTCCGGCGAGCTGTGACTCGAAGGTGCGGTGGGTGGCCGGGTCGGTGAACAGGATCGGGTCGAGGCTGGTGGTGCTGCCCTGGGGACAGCCGCTGGCGGCGTTGGCGCTCTTGTCCTGCCAGGTGGCGGCGCCGACGCCGTCGTAGCTGACCTTCAGCGTCGAGGTGTACGCCTGGAACATCGCGGCACCGGTTGCGCGGTCGACGCCGATCGAGGGTTCGCCGGCGTTGTGCGCGTCCTTGATGCCGTCGGGCGCCGAGGAGTTCGCGTACATCGGCGGGGTCGCCGTACTCGGCGGCGGATCGACCGGATCGGCGACCAGGCTCGCGGTGCCGGTGAAACTGTCGCCGAGCGGGGCGTACGGCACCACGCGCACGGTGTACGACGCCGTCACCGCCGGAAGCAGCACGGTCTCCGGGTCGCTGGAAGAGGCCGAGGCGGCCACCTCGCGGCCGTCCGCGTCGAGGACGTACAGGTCGAAGTCGGCGGCGGAGTCCGGCCACTTGACATCGACGCGCAGGCTGTGACCGGCGTCGTAGCCCACGGGCACCGACACCTTCAGGGTGTAGTCGTCGCAGAGTTGCGGATTCCCGCAGCTCACCGTCCCGGCAGTGCCGGAGACGTTCGGGACGGCGAAGGGACCGGCGCTCCACGTGGTCGTGGGCGCGGTGTCGCTGACCGATCCGGAGGGCGGGGTGGCGGCGTCGGCCGCCACACTCGGCAGGGTTCCGGCGATGAGTGCCAGCAACCCGACGGCGAGACGCCCCTGCGACCGCGGGTGGCGGTGAAGACGGAGTGTCGAGAGGAAAGCCACAGGTACCTCGTGGGTTCGCGAGTCGGACCAAGGGTGGTGGTGCGTTGCGGTACGGGTGGTGCCTTCGTCTGCTCTACGAGGAGGCAGGCGGGGTCCGTCGCGAGAAACCGAACTCTTTTCGAAGCGGGCCGGACAGTGCCCACGGGGTGCGCCAGAAGGGACTGTGAACACGGCGCACGACGGCTTCGAGCGGGCGCTGCGCAACGCCTGCCTGTCGAGTTACGACCGTGGTCTGCACCCCGACCACAGCACCTGGCAACGCCGCCTAACAGCGGCGATCTGGATTCCGCGACCCGACTACTGTTCTGGTGCCCCACGACTGCACGGACGGATTCGCCGCCGCCTACTGGCGCCGTCCGCACGCCTACCTCGATCCGCAGGTACGCGCGGGCATCTCCCTGCTCGCCCAGACCGGCGAGGACGTCATCGCGCCGGGCCTGACCCGCCTTGCGGACGATCTGGCGACCGGCCGATGGCACAGCCGTCACGCCGAGCTGCTCACGCATGAGACCGTGGACGTCGGTTACCGCCTCCTGGTGACCGACCTGTAGGGCCGCCGCACGGCCTGGTGCAGGGCAGCAGGGACTCGCAGGACCGGGGTGTCCTGGCCGCCCCCGCCCGCACGATGGTGGAGCGGACGACGGATTCCGTGACGGTCCGAGAGCGCGTATTCGGCGGCAACGCGGCCGACCTGCTGGGGCTCCGGGCCCAGGCCGGGTAATTCCGGCGACGAGGGCGGGCCCTTCTGCGTACATTCGCCGTTCGCGAGGCCATGGAAGCCACAGAAGCCATGGCAGCTACGGATGCGGCGGAAGCCGCAGCGCGAGGGGGAGGAAACCGGTGAGCACGTTTCTGATCGGTGGCGGGTGGGACACGGCCGAGGTGTACGAGCCGTTCGTCCGCGCGGTCGGAGGGGACCGGCGGATCGGGTGCCTGATCGTCGACGAGGGGGACGGGGCGGCGCAGTTCCAGCGGTACGCCGAGGTGCTGCGGAAGGCGGGACCGGTCACGCCCGTGCCGTTGCTCGTGCCGCTCGGCGGCCGGTTCGAGCCGGAGGCGGTGCTGGCGGGGGTCGACGGGCTGCTGGTGTGCGGTGGGCTGACGCCCGCGTATCAGGAGGCACTCGGGGACTGTCTGGAGCGGCTGCCGGCGCTGCTCGCCGGGCGCCAGATGCCGTACGCCGGCTTCTCCGCTGGTGCCGCCGTCGCCGCGCGGCGGGCCGTGGTCGGCGGGTGGCTGGTGGACGGGGTGCCGGTGTGCCCGGAGGAGACCGGGGAGGACCTGGCCGAGGTCGAGGTGCGGGCGGGGCTCGGCCTGGTGCCGTTCGCGGTGGACGTCCACGCCGCCCAGTGGGGGACGCTCGCGCGGCTGATCTCGGTGGTCGGGCGGGGTGCGGCACCGTACGGGGTCGCCGTGGACGAGAACACCCTGCTCCACGTGGTGGACGGCGACGTCCGGGTGGCGGGGCCGGGGCGCGCCCACGTCGTACGGCCGGGCGGGGACGGAGGTGTGCTCGTGCGGGCCTACCGTGCGGGGGAAGGGTTCCCGATCGGCTAGGGCCGGGCCGCGCACCGATCAAATGCGGGTAAGACGACACGAGGCCCACCTGCCGCATACGGGGTGCCTCCCCCAGAGGGGGCGCCCCCCACGCCCCGAAGGGGCGCGGGGAACTGCGCGAACGACCACGACGACCCGCACCGGCGATGGAGCCCCCAACCGGGTCGGTCAGATGGTCGCCGTGTCGATCACGAAGCGGTAGCGGACGTCGCTCGACAGCACCCGCTCGTACGCCTCGTTCACCTGCTCGGCGTTGATCAGCTCGATCTCGGCACCGATGCCGTGCTCGGCGCAGAAGTCCAGCATCTCCTGGGTCTCGGCGATGCCGCCGATCATCGACCCCGCGAGGGTCTTGCGGCCGCCGATCACCGAGAAGAGGTTCAGGGCGATGGGCTCCTCGGGCGCACCCACGTTGACCAGCGCGCCGTCCACCTTCAGCAGCGACAGCAGCGCGCCGAAGTCCATCGGTGCCGAGACGGTGGAGACGATCAGGTCGAAGGTGCCGGCCAGCTCCTCGAAGGTCTTCGGGTCGCTGGTGGCGTAGTAGTGGTCGGCGCCCAGCTTCAGGCCGTCGTCCTTCTTGCGCAGGGACTGCGACAGGACGGTCACGTCCGCGCCCATCGCGTGCGCGATCTTGACGGCCATGTGGCCCAGGCCGCCCAGTCCGACCACGGCGACCTTCTTGCCGGGGCCCGCGTTCCAGTGCCTGAGCGGGGAGTAGGTGGTGATGCCGGCGCAGAGCAGCGGGGCCGCCACGTCCAGCGACAGGCCGTCGGGGATGCGCACGACGTAGTTCTCGTCGACGACGATCTTCTCGGAGTAGCCGCCGTAGGTGGGCTCGCCGTCCCTGCCGATGGCGTTGTACGTGCCGACCATGCCCTTGAGGCAGTACTGCTCCAGACCCTTGAGACAGTTCTCGCACTCGCGGCAGGAGTCGACCATGCAGCCGACGCCCACCCGGTCGCCGACGGCGAACTTCGTCACACCGGGGCCGACCTCGCGGACCACACCCGCGATCTCGTGGCCGGGCACCATCGGGAAGATGGCCTCGCCCCAGCCCTCGCGGGCCTGGTGGATGTCGGAGTGGCAGATGCCGGCGAACTTGACGTCGATCAGGACGTCGGACTCGCCGCCCGCGCGCCGCTCGATGGTGGTCCGCTCCAGCGGAGCCTTCGCGGCGGGTGCGGCGTACGCAGCAACAGTGGTCATGCCGGGGTTCTCCTAGCAGGTGTTCCGTGCCCGGCCGCCTTCCGGCCGGGTACGGCTCCCAGCCTGCCGCGGGCTCGGCCGGCCACCCAGACCACGCCTTTGCGTACGACCGCTGTGCCTACCACTGGCGGGGTCAGGCTCGTGCGCGTACGACCAGGAATACTGGACGTATGGAACACAGGGACCCAGCACCGCAAGCCGCAGCAGCCGCCGGGCGGCCGCTGGACCGGCGGGCCGAGCTGAGCGAGTTCCTGCGCAGCCGGCGGGCCCGGCTGAAGCCGGAGGACGTGGGGCTGCCGGACTTCGGACGGCACCGGCGGGTGCCGGGGCTGCGCCGCGAGGAGCTGGCCCAGGTGGCCGGAGTGTCGGTGGCGTACTACACCCGGCTGGAACAGGGCAACGGGCGGAACGTCTCGGCGGAGGTCCTGGACTCGATCGCCCGGGCGCTCAGGCTGTCGGACGCCGAGCACGCGCATCTGACGCATCTGGCCAAGCCGAAGTCGCACAAGAAGAAGCCGGCGGCGCGGCAGCAGCAGATCCGCGTCGCGCTGCGGCAGCTGCTGGACACGATGGACGGCGTACCGGCGTACGTCGTCGGACGCCGCTCGGAGATCCTCGCCTGGAACCGGATGGCTGCGGCGGTCTTCGGCGACTGGGCGGAACTGCCGGCGGGCGAGCGCAACTGGGCCCGTCTGGTGTTCCTGCGCCCGGACTACCGCGAGCTGTTCATCGACTGGGAGCAGAAGGCGATCGACATCGTCTGCGCCCTGCGCATGGACGCGGGCTGCCACCCGGACGACCCGAAGCTGTCGGCACTCGTCGGCGAACTCTCCGTCAAGAGCGAGGAGTTCCGCCGCCTGTGGGCGACGCACGATGTCAAGGAGAAGAGCCATGGCGTCAAGCGTCTGCACCACCCGCTGGTCGGCGACCTCTCCTTGAACTTCGAGTCCTTCCGCCTGCCGGACGACTCGGAGCAGTCGCTGATCACCTATCACGCCGAGCCGGGCTCCCCGACCGCCGACTCCCTGCGCCTCCTGGCCAGCTGGGGCACGGACGCGGCCCGCGCGGTGCCGTCGGCCCAGTCGCCGACCCGGCCCGGGGCGGTTGGCGGTCACTGACCTAGCCTGTGGCCATGAGTGACGACACCTGGGACGCCCTCAGGGCGACCCCTCTCGCCGAGGTACGGCGGCGTGCGGCGATCGTCGGCGAGATCGTCGAGGTCGCGCCGGTGACGGTGGACGGGGCGCGGCGGTTCGGCTGGAACGACGGGGGCGGCCAGTCGGCCGTCTGGTACTTCACCGAGGACGGACGAGGGCTGCTGCTGACCTTCGACCACGAGGCGGAGCTGAACCTGTACGCCGAGGGCGACTACGCCCTTCAGCAGTCGTTCTACGACGGCGTCCCCGAGGATCTCGTCCGGCTGGTGCGCAACCGCCCGGAGGACTACGAGTCCCTGAACCTCACGGACCCGCGGACGAAGGACACGATCCACTACGCCGGTGGCGTCTTCTGGTGCGACGGCACCGAGTGGCGGGTGGCCGACGGAGTGGCCGGGTACTGCCGCCGCAGGAAACTGGAGCTGTTCAACGAGTCCGGGTTCGACTACTGCCTCCAGGACTACCGGTTCGGCCGGGACTTCACCCCCGAAGGTGTCGTCGAGGACCGGGCCGCGGAGGGCTGGTACGCGGACGAGAAGGAGCGAGAGGCAGAACTGGCGGCGATCCGGGAGATCTTCGCCCGGAACGCCTGATCCGCGTATCCCTGATCCGCATCGGTCTGATCCACATACGACGGCCCGCCGGAAGCCGATGCCTCCGGCGGGCCGCCCGCGCTCCGATGACCGGCTGTTACCGGCTCACTTGCCGAAGTACGCGTCGTAGATCGTGATCTCCGACGTGTTGCCCTTCCTGTCGGTGATCTTGGTGCGGAAGGAGATGGACTTGCCCTTCGCCGGGTTCTTCACGGTGATCCTGCCGCCCCGGACGTCGACCTTCGTGAAGGTCTTGCCGTCGTAGGAGACATACACCGCGAGGGACTTCAGGTTGGCGCCCGCGGCCGAGCCCTCGACGGTGACCGGGAAGGTGACCGTCTTCCCGGCCGCGACCCGGCTGTCCAGGTCGGTCGTGGCGCCGTAGTGCAGGACGGAGGCCGGCAGCCGGACGGCGCTGGACACCTTCTTGGAGCGGAAGGTCCAGGTCGCGTCGATCCGCGAGGAGGCCCGGGCGACCTTCGCCGAGCGCTTGACCGAGGTGGTCAGCCGGTACGCGGCGTCACCGGCCGGGACCTTGAAGGTCGAGTCGCCGAACAGCGGGTCCTCGTTGGAGCCGACCTTGGTGCCGTCGCGGTACAGGGTCGTGTTCACCGAGGTGAACTCCGAGTACCCGGCGTGCTTGCCGGAGTCGGCGAACAGCGGCAGCGAACCGTAGATCTCGTTGCCGGTGCGGAACAGGCCGAGGTCCTTGTCGACGTGCGGGCCGAAGACCGCGGTGTTGACGGTCTTGGTGTAGCTGTGGCCGGCCTTGAAGGTGGACTGGCCGAGCGTGTAGCCCGCGTCCTGGATCGGGAAGCCGTCCTGGTCGCTCCCGCCGTACTGGCTGAAGTCCAGGTCCCAGACGACTCCGCCGCCCGCGGAGACGTGCAGGGTGCGGGTGCCGGGCAGCTTCTGCGGGACGTCGATGGAGGAGGCGCTGGAGCTGCCGGGCAGCCAGCCGGTGGCGCTGATCGAACCGGTCTTGCCGCTCGCGGCGGCGCCGAGCCGGGCCTTGACGGTGGCCAGCTCACTCGCCTTCCAGTGCTTGGTGTAGCCGGTGGCGAGCTGCTTGACCGGGCCGCCGGCGGTGACGTCGTACTCCTCGCCGGTGCCCTTGCTCCAGTGGCCGTCCCACTGCTGGAACAGCTGGCCTGCGGGCAGCTGTGGGCCCAGGTGGGCGGTGCGGAAGTACTTGTACGAGTCCAGGAACCAGCTGTAGCCGTACCAGCCGTCAGGAAGCGTCAGGGCGTATCCCGGCGCGGCGAACTGCGACTTCGCGCCCGAGGCCGGGACGGTGATGTCCACCGGCTTGGCCTTGCGCGCGTCGATCGTGAGCGTCTGCTTCTTGGAGACGGTCAGCTTCGGCTGGGCGATCCAATCGGTGCCCTTGGTGCCGTCCTTGTCCACGTAGACGGCGGAGTTCAGGATGTACGTGCCCTTGGGCGCGCGCACCTTCACCGTGCCGGACTTGTCGTACGGGCTCAGCTGCGTGCCGCTCGCCAGGCCGGCCACACCGCTGAGGTCGGTCTGGTAGTACTTGGCCGGCTTGCCGTCGCGGCCGATGACCTTCAGCGTGATGTCGTACGACTCCACCTCGCGCTGTACCGCGGCGGCGGTGCGGACCGTCTGGCCGGCGCCGGTCGCGGTGACGTACGCGGAGTAGGCGCCGTCGAGGGTGCCGCCCAGCTCGGTGTTGACGGTGAGGTCCACGGAGGCACTGCCGTGCGCGGGGACCGTCAGCTTGGTCGCGCCGAGCTCGAAGAAGCCCGACGGGGCCGCGTGGCCCTTGGGGTCGAGGCCGGTGCTGCCCAGGGTGAGCGTGACGTCCTTGTCGCCGAGGTTGCGGTACGTCACCTTCTTGGTGACCGGCTTGTCGTCGGTGTGCGGCCACTGCTGCATCCCGAAGTTCACCGACACCGGGTCGGCGATCACGGACTGCCCGATGGCCTTGTCCACCGCGATACGGCCCGAACCCTGCTGGTACGGCGTGTAGTTGCCGCCCTTGGCGGAGCCGGTCAGCGCGCCCTTCAGCTCGGTGTAGCCCCAGTCGGGGTGCTCCTGCTTCAGGATCGCGGCGGCGCCCGCGACGTGCGGGGTGGCCATCGAGGTGCCGGAGATGGTCAGGTAGCCCTCGGGCTTCTCGCCGACCTCCTTGTCGATGACGCTGCCCTTGGCCGCGGCGGCGGTGATGTCCACGCCGGGCGCGGTGACGTCGGGCTTGATGGCGCCGTCGCCGAGGCGCGGGCCGGTGGAGGAGAAGTCGGCGAGCTTGTCCTTCTTGTCGACGGCGCCGACGGTGAGCGCGGCGTCCGCGCTGCCCGGCGAACCGATCGACTGCGGGCCGTCGTTGCCTGCGGCGATCGCGAACAGGACGCCCTTGGTGGCGGACAGCTTGTTGACCTCGGCCTCGAGCGGGTCGATGCCGGGGCTGTCGTAGCCGCCGAGGCTGAGGTTGACGACGGAGGCGCCCTGCTGGGCCGCCCACTCCATGCCGGCGAGGATGCCGGAGTCGTCGCCGGAGCCGGTGTCGTCCAGGACCTTGCCGTTGAGGATCTCGGCGTCCGGGGCGACTCCCTTGTACTTGCCGCCCGACTTGGCGCCGGTGCCCGCCACGATGGAGGCGACGTGGGTGCCGTGCCCGTAGTGGTCGGTGGCGTCGGCGGCGCCGGAGAAGTTCTTGGACGCGATCACCTGGTCCTTGAGGTCCGGGTGACCGGTGTCCACACCGGTGTCCAGGACGGCGACCTTCACGCCCTTGCCGGTGTAGCCAGCCTTCCAGGCGACCGGGGCGCCGATCTGCGGCACGGACTTGTCGAGGGACGCCTTGCGCACGCCGTCGAGCCAGACGTGCGCGATGCCGGAGGCGGTGGTGTTCCCGTCGGTGACGGCGTGCCACAGCCCGGCGGTGTCCTTGACCGGCGTCTGCACGGCGTCGGCGTTGAGGGCGCTCAGGCTCCGGCGCAGCCGGGCCGCGCCGCGGACGTCCGCCTTGGCGGCCGCGGCGGAGCCGGTGTAGCCGACGATGACCTTCAGGCCGTTCTTCTGGGCCCGGCGGGTGGCGGCCTTGTTCAGCTCGGTGACGTCGAACAGGCGCTGGTCCAACTTGCCGGAGGCGACCAGGTGGGCCGCGTCGACCGGGACGACCAGCGTGTGGCCCTCGGTCCTGCGGACCTGGAAGGGTATGTGCTCGCGGCCCTTGGCCCGCTGGAGGCCGACGATCCGGCCCTTGGCGTCGAGGGCGACGCGGTCACCGGTGATGAGGGTGACATGGGTCTTCGCGGTGAGCGCGGAGGCGGCGGCCGGGACGCGCTCGGTGGGCTTCGCCGACGCCGGGCTGGTCATACCCGCTGCGAGGGCGACGGCTGCGGCCGTGGCCACACTGGCCGCAGCAGCTCTTTTCACTTGTCTGCGCAAGTTCTCCCCCTGGAGATGGAGTACCGGGCGAATTCCCCGTTCACCCGGCCGGGGGTGGTCTCGTACGCAGGAGCGTCACCCCCCGGATCACGCAGTATGCCGGGGGGTGATCAGAGGGCTCAATGGATGAGAGGACGGTAAGAAAGAGCGACGGGAAACTGTTACGCCGCCTCTGGGACACCGTTACAGAACCGCGAAGTGCGCCCGCCGCAACCGGTGTTACGGGCCGTCAGGCGCCCGCGTTCTCCTTCACCGTGATCTTTCCCTTGCGGATGGTGGCAAGCCGCGGGGCCTTCTTCGCTATCGCCGAGTCGTGGGTGACCATGACGAAGGTCAACCCGTGCTCCTTCCACAGGCGTTCGAGTACGTCCATGATCTCGTCCCGCATGCCCTCGTCGAGGTTGCCGGTCGGTTCGTCGGCGAGCAGCACCTTGGGCTTCTTCACCACGGCCCGGGCGATGGCGACGCGCTGCTGCTGTCCTCCGGACATCTCGCCGGGGAGGTGGGAGAGGCGTTCACCGAGGCCGACGGACTTCAGTGCCTCGGCGGCGAGTTCGCGGCGTTCCTTCACCTTGATGCCGAGGGGGACGAGGGCCGTCTCCACGTTCTCCTGGGCGGTGAGGGTGGGGATGAGGTTGAAGGACTGGAAGACGAAGCCGATGTTCTCGCTGCGGACTCTCGTCAGCCGGGCCTCGCTGAGCTTGGCCAGGTCGGTGCCGTCCAGGACGACTTCGCCGGAGGTGGGGCGGTCCAGGCCGCCGAGCATCTGCAGGAGGGTGGACTTGCCGCCGCCGGTGGGGCCCTGGATGACGAGCCGGTCGCCGTCGGGGATGGTCAGGTCGACACCGTCGAGGGCGTGGACGGTGTCTTTGCCGCGGGCGTAGCGCTTGGTGACGTCTCTGAGTTCGTACATGTGGGTGGCTCCTGGGGAGGGTTCGGGGGTGGCGCGCTTGTGGTCGGCTGCGGGTGCCTGCGGACAGTCGTGCCGGTGAAACCGCCCCGGCCGCAGCCGGCCTCGGCTACTCGACTCGGCGCAGGGCATCCGCCGGACGGAGCCGCGACGCGCGCCAGCCGCCGAAGGCGCCCGCGATGAGGCCACCGGCCACCGCCAGGCCCACCGCCAGGGCGATCGTCGTGACGCTCACCGGGGCCGTCAGGGCGACCTCCATGGACTTCGCCGCCTGGCGGCCGGGGCCGCCGAAGCCGCCACCACCGGGCCCGCCGCCCAGGCCGCCGCCACCACTGCCGCCGCCCAGCTGGGCCTGCAGAGTGGGGCTGATGGCCGTGACGGTGTAGGCGCCCGCGAGGCCCAGGGCGATGCCGAGGGCGCCGCCGACCAGGCCGTTGACAACGGCCTCGCCGACCACCTGCCGGGTCACCCGGCCCGACTTCCAGCCCAGCGCCTTCAGCGTGCCGAACTCGCGGACGCGGCGGGAGACCGCGGAGGAGGTCAGCAGGCCCGCGACCAGGAACGCGGCCACCAGCACCGCGATGGACAGCCACTTGCCGACCTTGGTGGCGAGGGAGGAGGCGGTGGACAGGGAGCCGGAGACCGTCTTCGCCAGGTCGGAGGAGGTGGTGACCGTCGTACCGGAGACGTTCTTCTGGATGGCGCTCTTGACGGAGTCGATCTTCTGGGAGTCGGTCGCCTTGACGTAGATCGTGGTGACCTTGTCCTTCTCGTCCGCGAGGGTCTGCGCCTGCTGCAGCGGGACGTACAGGTTGGCCGCCGAGTCGCCGCTGTCGGCGGTGGCGATGCCGATCACCTGGAACTTGGTGCCCTTGACGGTGACGGTCGAACCGACCTTGTACTTCTTCTGCTTGGCGTACGCCGAGTCGACCACCGCCACCTTGGCGTTCGTCTCGGTGGTCTTGAAGCCACGGCCGCTGCTGATCTTCGAGGAGGTCAGCGGGCCGACCCCGGTCCTGGTGACGTCCGTGCCGAAGACGGTGTACTGGTTGATGTCGAAGTTCGCGCCGCCGCCCTTGACCTCACCCTGCGGCTGCCCGGTGCCGCCGCCGCGCCGGAAGCCGCCGGTACCCCCGCCCCCGTTCTGCTGGAACTGGCCGCGGGTGAACTGGCCGCTGACCTTGAACACGTTGAGGCTCAGCCCGCCGACGGCGGTCGAGACACCCTGCTGGCCGGCGACCTTGCTGACGGTCGAGGAGGACAGGGTGGTGAAGCCCTGCACCATGACCCGGTCACTGCTCTGGGTGGACTTGTCGTCGCCCCGCGCGTCGAACTGGAAGCGGGGCCGCTGCGAGCTGCTTCCGCTCGGCGTCTGCGCCTTGGTGACGGTCATGTCCGTACCCAGGCCGTACAACGACTGCAGGACCTTGTCCTGGGCCTTCCCCATGCCGCTGGACACGGAGTTGACCACGATGACCAGCGCGATGCCCAGCGCGAGGCCGGAGGCGACGACGAGGGCCGCCTTTCTGCGGCGGCGCAGTTCGCGCCTCAGGTAGGTGAAGAACATGGCCCGCAAGCTAGGGACGGTCCGTGACGGCACCCTAAGGCCGGCATAAAAGAAGCATGAGAACGCTGTGGCCCAGCCCATAGAGGGCCCAGAAACGCCGGTGCCGCCCTCGAGGGGCGGCACCGGGAAGCTGTGGAGGAACCGTCAGACGGCCGAACCGGCCTTCCATTGGGCCCAGTCCATGTTCCAGCCGTTGAGGCCGTTGTCCGGGGAGACCGTCTTGTCGCCGGTGTTCTGGACGACAACGACGTCACCGACCAGCGAGTGCTCGAAGAACCACGCGGCCGGGGTGCTCGGGTCGTTCGCGCCCTTCTTGTCCTCCAGGCCGACACAGCCGTGGCTGGTGTTGACGTTGCCGAAGACGGACGGCGCGCCCCAGTAGTTGCCGTGGATGAAGGTGCCCGAGGTGGTCAGGCGCATGGCGTGCGGCACGTCCTTGATGTCGTACTCGCCCTTGCCGTCGGAGTCCTTGAAGCCGACGGTCGCGCCGTTCATGCGGGTCTGCTTGAACTTCTCCGAGATCACCATCTGGCCCTCGTAGGTGGTGTGCTCGGGGGCGCCGGCGGAGATCGGGATGGTCTTGACGACCTTGCCGTCCTGCGTGATCTTCATCTGCTTGGTCTTCGCGTCGACGTAGGAGACCTGGTTGCGGCCGATGTGGAAGGTGACCGTCTTCTGCTGGACGCCGGTGACGCCGGGCGCGCCCTGGACGCCGTCGAGGGCGAGCTTCAGGGTGACGGTGGAGCCTTCCTTCCAGTACTGCTCCGGGCGGCAGTCCATGCGGTTGGCGTTGAACCAGTGGCAGGCGACCTCCTGGCCGCTGCTGGAGGTGACGGTGACGCCCTTCTGCACGGCCGCCTTGTTGGTGATCGCCTTGTCGAAGTTGATCGAGACCGGCATGCCGACGCCGACCGTGGAGCCGTCGTCCGGGGTGAAGGTGCCGATGAAGCTGTTGGCCGGGGAGACGGTGGTGAAGGACGCGTTCTCGTTGGCTATGCGGCCCTGGGCGTCCTTGGCCTCCGCGGCGACCTTGTAGGTGGTGGAGCGCTGCAGCTGGACGGTGGGCTTCCAGCTCTTCTTGTCGGCGGAGAGCTGACCGGAGACGGCCTTGCCGTCCTGGGTGGTCATCGAGACGCCGGTGAGCGTGCCCTTGCTGACCGTGACGGCGGCGGAGTTGTTGATCGACGCGTTGTCGGAGCCGTCCTCGGGCGTGATCGTGATCTGCGCCTGGGAGGACTTCTTCGCCGCCGCCGCGTCGGCCTGGGCCTGCGAGGAATCACCCTTGTCGGACGTCTTGGCGTTGCCGCCGCCGGAACAGCCCGTGAGGGCCAGGACACCACCGAGCAGTGCGGACGCGGCCATCAGGCCCTTGCGCCGCTTACTGTCCGTCATCACACGCTTCTCCATCGTTGCCGATTAGCCGGAAAACCCCGAGGTCAGTCCCCGTAAGAACGCTCAACGCTACGGCCGTGTCGTCCCGTTCCACATCAGTTGGATCTGTGGGGCACACCACGTCCGCGGCGGGCGGGTGGTGCCGGTGGTACGGGTGCCGGTCCGTGCGTCCCCTGAGACGACGAAACCCCGGACGGCGGTTGCCGTCCGGGGTTCAGGGTGTCCCGTGACGCTCAGCCGATGCCGTCCTCTTCTTCGTCGTCCTCCGCATCTTCCTCGTCCAGGTCCCAGTCCGGCGAGTCCGGGTCGTAGTCGATTCGCTCACTCGACCAGGACGCCTGCTGGAGCTCCACCCCGGGCACCTCGCTGACCAGGTCGAACGGGTCCACGAGATACGCCAGGGCCTCGGCGGTGTCTTCCGTCACAGCGGCCTCGGCCTGGGCCCGCTCCGCCGCCGACAGTTCCGGATCGGCGGCGAGCCGGCGCAGCGCGGCCTTGTTCACCCCGTCCTCGTCGTGCACCTCGAGGACCAGCTCCACACGAAGCCGTACAAAACGTGATGTCTCTTCAGCGTTCATGGCGGGAGCGTACGACTGAAACCTCCCGTGACTTTCCTGTGACCCGCGACTTTCACTAACATCACTGCCCACGGCCAATTCGCCAGCGTCACAAGGGGATCGATATTCCGTGTCATCCGCTCGCCGTCCGCTGCTGACCGCCACCGCCGCGGCCACTCTGTTGTGTGCGTTGTGGTTCGTCCCGTCCGCCAACGCGTCGCAGGACTCCTCGGACAGAGCGAGTACGGAAACCTCCACGACACACCTGACCCAGCAGGCCAGGGCGGTGTCGCAGGCGACCGCCGAGACCGCGCAGGAGGCGGCGGACGGCACCGAACTCGCCGACACCGGAAGCATCGACACCACGCCGTACGTCGTCGGCGGCACCCTCTTCCTGGGTGTGGGCGCCGGCTTCGTGGTGTATTCGGTGCGCCGGGAACGCATGGGCTTTTAATTTGCCTTGACGAACCTTTGACGTTTCACACATAGTGCGCCCATGAAGAGATCATCGGGCGTGCGGCTGTGCGCCACCGCAGCTGTGGGTGCGCTGTCGTTCGCCCTCGTCACGGGCTGTTCCGGCGGGGACTCGAAGGACTCCGGTACGGCCGCGAAGGCCCTGAGCGCCGCCGAGTTGAAGAAGCTGATCATCGCCGAGGGCGAGGTGCCCGGGTTCACGGTGGGAGCCGTGCCGGCCGCCCGGGCCAAGGCGATCACCACCGACAGCGCGCGGTGCCGGCCGCTGGTCCGCGTGCTGAGCGGGCTCCCGCCGGTCGACGCGGCGGCCAGGACCGACCGTCTGGCCACGGAGAAGCAGAAGAAGGACCCCGCCGCCAAGCCGACCTCCCTGGACGACCTCGACGAGGGGAAGTTCGAGGAAGCGATGCACAAGTCCCTTGACCGGGACCTCACCACGGTCACCCTGGCCTCGTACGACGGGGAAGGCGCCGAGAAGGCCCTCGCGTCCGTGTCCACCGCGGTGAAGGACTGCGCGAGCGGCTTCCCCGCCCAGCAGGCGGGGACCAAGGTGCAGTTCTCCAAGGTTGCCGAGGAGGAGGCGACGGGTGCCGGGGACGGGTCGGTGGCGTTCACCGCGACGATGGACTCGGACGACGGAGACGCGGCTCCCGTCCACGCCGAGGTGCTCCGGCGCGGGAACAACCTGTCGGTCTACTTCACCTCGAACCTGGGCGCGATGATGGCCAAGAAGGCGTACACGGTGTCGCCCGAGGTCGTCAAAGCCCAGCAGGCCAAGCTGAAGTGACATGACGACAGGGGCCCCGCACAGGGCAGGGCCCCTGTTTCTCGCGCGGAGACGTTACTGCAGCGGGCCGGTGACCGACTCCACCGCGGTGACGAGCCGGCCGTCGCGCACGAACGCGTCGGCGGCGGCCAGGTCGGGCGCCAGGAACCGGTCCGGGCCCGGGCCCTGCACACCGGCCGCGCGCACGGCCTCGATCACGGCCTGGGAGGCGGGCGCCGGGGTCAGGCCCTCGCGCAGCTCGATGGCGCGGGTGGCCGCGTACAGCTCGACGGCGATGATCCGGCCGAGGTTGCCGACGGCGGTGCGCAGCTTGCGCGCGGCCGACCAGCCCATGGAGACGTGGTCCTCCTGCATGGCGGAGGACGGGATGGAGTCCGCGGAGGCCGGTACGGCGAGCCGCTTCATCTCGCTGACCAGCGCGGCCTGCGTGTACTGGGCGATCATCAGCCCGGAGTCCACACCCGCGTCGTCGGCGAGGAACGGCGGCAGACCGTGGCTGCGGTTCTTGTCCAGCAGCCGGTCGGTACGGCGCTCGGCGATGGAGCCGAGGTCGGCGGCGGCGACGGCGAGGAAGTCCAGGACGTAGGCCACGGGCGCGCCGTGGAAGTTGCCGTTGGACTCCACGCGGCCGTCGGGCAGCACGACCGGGTTGTCGACGGCGGAGGCCAGCTCCCGCTCGGCGACCAGGCGGGCGTGCGCCATGGTGTCGCGCCCGGCACCGGCGACCTGCGGGGCGCAGCGCACGGAGTAGGCGTCCTGGACGCGGGGGGCGTCGTCCTGGTGGTGCCCGGTGAGCTGCGAACCCTTCAGGACGGCCAGCATGTTGGCGGCGGAGGCGCCCTGGCCCGGGTGCGGGCGGATGGCGTGCAGCTCGGGGGCGAGCACCTTGTCGGTGCCGAGCAGGGCCTCCAGGCTCAACGCGGCGGTCACGTCGGCGGACTTGTACAGGGTCTCCAGGTCGGCGAGGGCCATGATCAGCATGCCGAGCATGCCGTCGGTGCCGTTGAGGAGGGCGAGGCCCTCCTTCTCGCGCAGCTCGACCGGCCTGATCCCGTGCTCGGCGAGCAGCTCGCCGGCGGGGCGGACGGTGCCGTCGGGCCCTTCCGCGTCCCCCTCGCCCATCAGGGCCAGGGCGCAGTGGGACAGGGGGGCCAGGTCGCCGGAGCAGCCGAGGGAGCCGTACTCGTGCACGACCGGGGTGATTCCTGCGTTCAGCACGTCGGCCATGGCCTGCGCGACCTCGGGCCGGACGCCGGTGTGTCCGGAGCAGACGGTCTTCAGCCGCAGGAACATCAGGGCCCGTACGACCTCGCGCTCGACCCGCGGGCCCATGCCGGCGGCGTGCGAGCGGACGATGTTGCGCTGCAGCTGGGCGCGCAGTTCCTGGCTGATGTGCCGGGTCGCCAGGGCGCCGAAGCCGGTCGAGACGCCGTAGACCGGGTCCGGCTTGGCCGCCAGCGCGTCCACGATCTCGCGGGCCGCCGCCAGGGCCGCCACCGCCTCGGCCGACAGCTCGACGCGGGCACCGCCCCGCGCCACGGCGAGCACGTCGGACGCCGTGACACCCGACGTCCCCACCACCACAGTGTGCATATCCATATTCAGGAGCGTACGCATTGAATGCGGAGATGTCACTAGTGGAGTACGGGAGCGACCCTTACCGATCCGTGTGGCCTTCGCCTCAACCGCGGAACTACGGCCGGCGCCCCCGGAACCGGCGCCGCTCGGCAGGCGACACATGCGGCGGCTCGTCGGCCAGCCGTACGACCGGATCCTCCGGCCCGCCCCGGCCCGCCACCACCGGCCGGTCGGCGCCCAGGGCCTTGGCCCGGTACTGGGCGGCGTCGGCGAGCCGGAACAGCCGCCGCGCGTCACCCACCTCCCCGATCGGATCCTCGGTCGAGGCGACCCCGCACGCCACGCCTTCCCCCAGCTCCAACCCCCCCGCCCTGCGGCACAGTTCGTCGGCGGCTTTGACCACGTCGTCGGCGGGCGGACCGACGGCCAGCAGACAGAACTCGTCCCCGCCGAGCCGCGCGACCAGCGCGCCCGGCACCATGGCGCCGCACAGCGACAGCACCGAGCCGAAGCGCTCCAGGAGCCGGTCGCCGACGGCGTGCCCGAGGGTGTCGTTGACCCGCTTCAGCCCGTTGAGATCGCACACGACGAGGCTGACGACCAGGCCCTCCGTACGGTGCCGCTCGACCGCCTCCTCCAGGCGTACGTCCACGGCCCGGCGGTTGGCGAGTCCGGTGAGGGCGTCGGTGTACGCGAGCCGGCGGGCCTCCTCCAGCCGCTCGGTCTGCGCGAGCCCGGCGGCGACGACGGCGGCCAGCACGGTCGCGAAGTCGGCGTCGGCCGGGTCGAACACGGGGGCCTTGACGGGCCGGGCGACGTACAACTCACCCCAGGCCCTGCCGTGCAGCACGACCGGGGCGACCACGCAACAGCCCCGGCCGCGGCGGCGCAGGGCGGCGACCCGATGGTGGAAGTAGCCCGGGGTGCCGGCGGCCGTCCCCTCGGCGGTCTCCACCCACGCGTTGGGGCCACCCCCGCCGGCCCACCGCTCGTGCAGGAACTCGGTGATCTCCGGGAACTGGTGCACCGGGTAGGCCTCGGACTCGGGGAACTCCTCCTCGTCCGGGCGCCTGTCCCCCACGTTCACGAGGACGCGGAGCCGGCCGAGCTCCCGCTCCCACACCGACAGCGCGGCGAAGTTGCCGTCCAGCGCCCGGCAGGCGCCGAGTGCGGCGGCCTGCCACGAGTCCCGCGGGGTGTGCGCCGCCGCCATCCCCTGCGCCAGCGCCACCACGGCGGCGAGCCGCTTGTCCTCAGCCATTACTCCAGGTTAGGGAGGATTTGGGGTAATCGGGACATTGGTGGGGCGATCGGTGGATGGACCTTACGGCTGCCGGCCCGGGGCCGCGCGGGACCAGCGCCAAGTGTGGGCGCGCCGTGGCCGGTCGCACCCACGTGGCGGAGCCACATATCGACAAAGCCCCGCGCCCCTTCGGGGCGCTTCACTCACCGGGCCACTCCGGCTTGCGCTTCTCGTTGAAGGCCGCCACTCCCTCCGCCCGGTCCCCGGAGAACGCCACGGTCCGCCACGCCGCGTCCTCGACCTCCAGGCCCGCCCGGAGGTCCAGGCCGTGACCGAGGCGCAGTGCGCGCTTGGCGGCCCGGAGGCCGACCGGTGAGTTGCCGGCGATGCGGGCGGCCAGGTCCAGCGCCTCCTCCCGGTCCCGGCCTTCGTCCACCAGCCGGTCCACGAGCCCGAGTTCAGCCGCCTCCGCAGCCTCCACCCGCCGGGCCGAGAAGATCAGCTCGGCCGCCCGCGCCGCGCCGATCCGCCGCGGCAGTAGCTGCGTACCGCCGCCCCCGGGAATCACGCCCACGGACACCTCCGGCAGCCCCACCACCGCCGTACGGTCGGCCACGATCAGGTCGCAGGACAGGGCCAGCTCGAAACCGCCGCCCAGCGCGAAGCCGTGCACCGCCGCGATGGTCGGCATCGGCAGCTCAAGCACCCCGGTGTACGCCCCGCGCGTCACCGGCCGCTGCCGCAGCAGATCCGCGTCGCTGAAGGAGTTCCGCTCCTTCAGGTCCGCGCCGACGCAGAACGCCCGCTCGTGGGACGAGGTCAGGACCACCACGCGCGCGTCCCGGTCACCGGCCAGCGCCGTGCACGCGGCGGAGAGGGAGCGGGCCATCTCCGTCGAGACCGCGTTCATGGCCTTGGGCCGGTCCATGACCAGCTCCGCGACATGCCCGTGCCGCCGCACCAGCACGAACTCCCCGAACCGCTCCTCGCTCATGGCACCCTCCGGCTCACGTGTTAACGCGGGTTAACGCACTCTCGGCCCGATCATCGCAGCCGTACCCGATCCCGGGAAAGTCCAGGGGGCTACGCCCGTTCGAGTGACATCCCGGCCGTCTCACCCCACATCGCCCACAGGACCGCATAGCGTGCGTCCGCCACGGCATGCCCGGGGCGCGGCCGGAAGGGGAACCGGGGAGGGGAACCATGGCACCGATACGTGCACAGGCCCGTACGGCACGGACGGCAGAGGGCCCGGAGCGGGAGCCGGACGACCGCGGCGAGCCGGCGGGTGCGCCCGGCGTACGCCGCGGGCGGCACCGCAAACCGCGCCCGCGCAAGGTCCTGCTCGCCGCCGGCGGTCTCGCCCTCGCGGCGGGCGTGCTCAGCCTGGTCCGGGTCTCGCCGGAGTCGGGGGTCGGCGCCCCGGACACGGCGGAGGCCGAGCCCCGCGCAGGCGCGGGCGCGGGCGGCACCACGGACCACGCGTCGAACACCGCCGCCACGATCTCCGCCGACCCCACCGCACTGCCCTCGGCGACTTCCGTCATGGGCGGCAGAAGCCCCGCGCCGACCCCCACGGACACACCCACCGGTCCGGCCGCGCCCAAGGCATCCTCGGGGGGCACCGGCACCGCCGCACCGACCGCGACCGCCTTCCCGACCGCTCCGGGCGCCACCGCCGGCACCACACCGCGGCCCTCGGCGACGACGTCCGCCCCGCGCCCGGCCCCCACGACCGCCCAACCCACACCGACCACGCCGGCGCCCAGCCACAGCACGGCGGAACCGGGCCCGGGCGGGCTGTGCGTACCGGTGCTGGGCCTGTGCGTGGACGTCCACTGAGGAGGTGCGCGCGCCTACGGCTGGCCGTCGCGGCGGGCCAGCAGCCAGGGCTCGACCACGCCGAGCCCACGCACCGGGCGCTGCCACATCGGCTGGAGCGCGAAGCGGTACTTAGGCGGCTCCTCGCCCTCCTTCTCGGCGGCCGCCGCGGCCTCGGCCGCCTCCGCCTCGGATGCGGGCGCCTCGCCGGTACGGATCAGCTCCTCGGCGAAGTCGCTGTCCACCAGCACGGCGTCCCGGGGCGCTATGGAGGTCAGCCGGGAGGCCAGGTTCACCGTCGTACCGAACACATCACCCATACGGGTGGTGACCGTGCCGAACGCCATGCCGACCCGCAGCTCAGGCATCGTCTCGTCGTTCGCCAGCGTCTCCACCAGCCGCAGCGCGATGTCCGCGGCGATACCGGCGTCGTCCGCCGCGTAGAGCACCTCGTCGCCGAGGGTCTTGATGAGCCGGCCGCCCCGCGCGGCCACCAGGTCGGCGGCGGTGGTCTCGAAGGCCTCGACCAGCTCCCCGAGCTCCTCCTCCTCCATCCGGCGGGTCAGCCGGGTGAACCCCACCAGGTCGGCGAAGCCGACGGCGAGCCGCCGGTCGACCATCTCCTCGTCGTCCGCCGACTGCACGACCCGCCCGGCCGATGCGGCGAGCTGGCGCCGCCACACATAGACCAGGAACTCCTCCAGCTCGGGCAGGAGCAGCTCGACGATCGGGTACGTCACCTCGGTGCGGGTCATCCCCGGCTCGGGCGGCTCGGTCAGGCCCTCCAGGAAGGAATCCATCTGCCACTCGGCCAACCGGGCGGTGGTCTGCCCGGTGGACCGCGCGACCTGCACCGCCATGGCCTCGCTGAGCAGCCCCGCCTCGACCAGACCGGCGAGCCGGCGCAGGGCGAGCACATCGGCCTCGGTCAGCGCCTTGGCCTGCCCTATGTCCGCGAACCCCATCGCCCGCCAGAACCGGGACGCCAGCTCCATGGAGACACCGGCGCTACGGGCCGCCTGGAACGGCGTGTAGCGGCGCTCGGCGCCCAGGATGAGCTGTTCGAGGCGCAGGGCCAGCGGGTCCTCGCCCGGGTCGGCGGCGTGGGCGTTCCCCCGCTCTTGGAGAGGGTCCACCCGGCCGTCCGCGTCCGCGCCGGAGCCCGTGTCGTCGACGGTCACGCCTGCTGCCCTTCCGATCTGCCGCGGTCACGTTTCGACCGGCCTCAACTCTACGGCAGGTGTGCGCCAGCTCACTCCGTTGGGTTGGGCCGACGGTCCACTTCCCGGTGCCGGACGCGCTGACCGGTGTTGCCGCCGGCCACCCCGGGGGGTTACGCCCCCAGACCTCCGCATCGGGGCAGGTCCGGGGATGCCCTCTCCGTCGCCTGCCGCGGGTCCATCGTGGCCGCTCGCGCAGTTCCCCGCGCCCCTGCGGGGCGCTGCCGTGCTGTCGGCCTCACAGCCACGGCGCCGCAGCCGCCCACGGCGGGAAGGGGACGTGTCGGGGGGTGTCCGCCCGCAGCGGTTGGCGCGTCAACACCGGGCCCTCCACGGCTGGCCGATTCCGCGCCGTTCCGAGGACGGACACCCTCCGGCGCGGCCCCGACCCCAAAACCACACTAGGCGCTTCGCGCACCCGCACCCGCACCCGGCCGCAGATGCGCCGCAGATGCGCCGCAGGCATCCACGCGCACCCCCATACAGACGCAGAGACACCTCAGGCATCGCCACCCAGCCCGCAGAGACACCACAGGCATCGCCACCCAGCCCGCGCAGACACCACAGGCACTCGCTCACGCAGGCCGCAGATGCACGATGTCCCCCGCCCCCACGGGCTCCTGCACCCCCGCCTCCGTCGCGATGACGAGCCGCCCGTCCCCGTCGACCGCCACCGCCTCGCCCACGATCGACCGCTCCCCCGGCAGCTCGGCCCGCACGGTGCGCCCCAGTGTCGCGCACCCCGCCGCATAGGTCTCCTGAAGGCCGCTGACCGCAGGGTCACCGCCGGCGCCCCGCCACCGCCCGTACCAGTCCTCCAGCGCCCGCAGCACCGCCCGCAGCAGCGGATCCCGGTCCGTCGAGACCGCCCCGGCCAGCGCCAGCGACCCCGCCTGCGGTACCGGCAGCTCCTCCGCCCGCAGCGTGACGTTGATGCCGACGCCGATGACCACACCGTCCTCACCGGCCCGCTCGGCGAGGATGCCCCCCGCCTTGCGCTCCTCGCCCGCCACGGTCACCAGCAGGTCGTTCGGCCACTTCAGGGCCGTGTCCACGCCCGCCGCCCGGGACAGCCCGGTCGCCACGGCGACACCCGTGAGCAGCGGCAGCCAGCCCCACCGGGCCACCGGCACCTCGGCGGGCCGCAGGAACACGGAGAAGAACAGGCCCGAGCGCGCCGGCGCCGTCCACCGGCGGTCCAGGCGCCCCTTGCCCGAGGTCTGCTCCTCGGCCACCAGCACCGCCCCCTCGTCCGCCTTCCCGGCGGCGGCCCGGGCGACCAGGTCGGAGTTGGTGGAGCCGGTGCGCTGCACCACGTCCACCGCGCTGTACAGGCTCGCCCCCCGAACCAGCGCGCGCCGCAGTGCCGCGGCGTTCAGGGGCGGACGGTCCAGGTCGGACCAGCGGCTGTCATCTGATGCATTGTGCGGCGTCATGCAAGTCACCCTAGGTGTGGGAAACGCCGCACTGCCGACCCACAGGCCCAGCACTACTCTACGGATGAGTAACCGTCCCCCCCTTTTGAGCAGGCAGGGAGCCGCATCCCGATGTCCGAGCCGGAAGAGCGTCAAGAGATCCACGAGACCCAAGGGATCGATATCCACACGACCGCGGGCAAGCTCGCGGATCTCCAGCGCCGCATCCACGAGGCGACGCACGCCGGCTCGGAACGCGCCGTCGAGAAGCAGCACGCCAAGGGCAAGCTGACGGCACGTGAGCGCGTCGAACTCCTCCTCGACGAGGGTTCCTTCGTCGAACTCGACGAGTTCGCCCGGCACCGCTCCACCAACTTCGGCCTGGAGAAGAACCGGCCGTACGGGGACGGCGTGGTCACCGGCTACGGCACCGTGGACGGCCGCCCGGTCGCCGTCTTCTCGCAGGACTTCACCGTCTTCGGCGGCGCCCTCGGCGAGGTCTACGGCCAGAAGATCGTCAAGGTCATGGACTTCGCGCTGAAGACCGGCTGCCCGGTCATCGGCATCAACGACTCCGGCGGCGCCCGCATCCAGGAAGGCGTGGCCTCCCTCGGTGCCTACGGCGAGATCTTCCGCCGCAACACGCACGCCTCCGGTGTGATCCCGCAGATCAGCCTGGTCGTCGGCCCCTGCGCGGGCGGCGCGGTCTACTCCCCGGCCATCACCGACTTCACGGTCATGGTCGACCAGACCTCGCACATGTTCATCACCGGCCCGGACGTCATCAAGACCGTCACCGGCGAGGACGTCGGCTTCGAGGAGCTGGGCGGCGCCCGCACCCACAACACCGCCTCCGGCGTGGCTCACCACATGGCGGGCGACGAGAAGGACGCCATCGAGTACGTCAAGCAGCTGCTGTCGTACCTGCCGTCCAACAACCTCTCCGAGCCCCCGGTCTTCCCGGAGGAGGCGGACCTCGCGGTCAACGACGAGGACCGCGAGCTGGACACCGTCGTGCCGGACAGCGCGAACCAGCCGTACGACATGCACACGGTGATCGAACACGTGCTGGACGACGGCGAGTTCTTCGAGACGCAGGCCCTGTTCGCGCCGAACATCCTCACCGGCTTCGGCCGGGTCGAGGGCCACCCGGTCGGCGTGGTCGCCAACCAGCCGATGCAGTTCGCCGGCTGCCTCGACATCGACGCGTCCGAGAAGGCCTCCCGGTTCGTGCGCACCTGCGACGCCTTCAACGTCCCGGTGCTGACCTTCGTGGACGTGCCGGGCTTCCTGCCGGGCGTCGACCAGGAGCACACCGGCATCATCCGGCGCGGCGCCAAGCTGATCTACGCCTACGCCGAGGCCACCGTCCCCCTGATCACCGTCATCACCCGCAAGGCCTTCGGCGGCGCCTACGACGTCATGGGCTCCAAGCACCTGGGCGCCGACCTCAACCTGGCCTGGCCGACCGCCCAGATCGCCGTGATGGGCGCCCAGGGCGCGGTCAACATCCTGCACCGCCGCACCATCGCCGAGGCGGAGTCCGCCGGAAAGGGTGAGGGCACCCGGGCCCGGCTGATCCAGGAGTACGAGGACACCCTCCTCAACCCCTACATCGCGGCCGAGCGCGGCTACATCGACGCGGTGATCATGCCGTCCGACACCCGCGCCCACATCGTCCGCGGCCTGCGTCAGCTGCGCACGAAGCGGGAATCCCTCCCTCCGAAGAAGCACGGCAACATCCCCCTCTAAGGAGCCGCTGTGACGATCAGAGTCGTACGGGGCAACCCGACCCCGGAGGAGCTGGCCGCCGCCCTGGCGGTGGTCCGCGCCCGCGCCGCGGCGGCCGCAGCGGCACCGCCCGGCGCGAAGGGCCCGAAGGACGCGTGGTCCGACCCGAGCAGGATCGCCGCCGCCCACCTGCCCAAGCCCGGGCCGGCGTCCTGGACCCGCACCTACTGGCCGAGCTAGGGGCAACACCCCAGGGGCGCGGGGCTGTGTCGACACGCGGCTCCGCCGCGCGGGCGCACAGGGGTACGGCACCGGGCGCCAACCTGAGTAGCAGTACTCAGGCGCCCACCCCCCACAAACCCGCACGCTGGACGAGTGCTGTGGTCAGACCCCGAAAACGAGCCGCCGAAGGAAATGCGCGACGCGCATGACATGCTCCGGCGGCTCGGCTTTCTCATGGCCCTGGCCATGGTCCTGATCATGCTGGTCATCGGCCTGAGGTGAGCCGGACAGGCGCCCGCTGGCTAGTCTGACGGCATGACTTCCAAGCCACGCCGCCGCTTGATCCTCGCCTCCCAGTCCCCCGCCCGCCTGGGCCTCCTGAGGCAGGCCGGCCTCTCACCGGAGGTGATCGTCAGCGGGGTCGACGAGGACGCCATCACCGCCCCCACCCCGGCGGAGCTGGCGCTCGCCCTGGCCGAGGCGAAGGCCTCGGTCGTGGCCGCGAAGCCGGGCGTGCAGGGCGCCCTGGTGATCGGCTGCGACTCGGTGCTGGAGCTGGACGGGCAGGCCCTCGGCAAGCCCGCCGACGCCGAGGAGGCGACCGCCCGCTGGAAGGCGATGCGCGGGCGCGCCGGGACCCTCCAGACGGGGCACTGCATCTGGGACACGGCGGCAAAGCGGTACGTGTCCGGGACCGCCTCCACCGTGGTGCTGTTCGGTGAGCCCAGCGACGAGGAGATCGCGGCGTACGTGGCCTCCGGCGAGCCCCTCGACGTCGCCGGGGCCTTCACCCTGGACGGCCGTTCGGCGCCGTTCATCGAGGGCATCGAGGGCGATCACGGCAACGTGATCGGCATCAGCCTGCCCCTGGTGCGCAAGCTGCTCGCCGAACTGGGCGTCGCCATCACGGAGTTGTGGTCGCCGGAAGAGTGACCTGGCCGGGCACGGAGTCCCGCGGCTCGTCGTCCCCGTCCTGCGGCTCGTCCGTGCGCGGGGCCGGCGAGGCCGCACCCGGAGCCGTGACCGGCCCGGGCTCGGCCTCGGCCTTCGGGTCGCCGCCGTCGCCCGCACCGCCCGCGGCCGCGGCCGGCTGCGGGCCGCCGTCACGGTCGTACGTCATCAGGAGCAGGACGACGAGGCCGAGCACCGCCACCATGAACAGGAACGCCGTCCAGCCGACCAGGCCCCAGGCGAAGGCGCCCAGCAGGCCGTGTACGACCGCCACGCTGATCAGCAGGACGCGGCCGAAGCCCGCGGGGGCCCGGTTGCGTATCGCGACCAGGACGGCCACCAGCGCGCACAGCGCGAAGTAGAGGCCGAAGACGAGGCCGCCGATCTTCGAGGACGTCGCCATCACGTTCGGATCGAGTCCGGCCAGGGACATGTCCTGGCGGTCGACGACCACGCCGAGGAACCAGTTCAGCGCCGCGATGAAGAACGCCTCCGCCAAAAGGACTATCGCCACGACCCATGCCACCGGTCTGCGCACCACCGGTCCCCACCCACTCTCAAGCCACGCCGCTGTTACCCCAGGTACGTTCGGGTCGTCATGAACGCTACTAACGGGTAAACCGTGGGACAAGGGTTCGCGCGGCAGCAAAGAATCATTGGGCCATTCGTAGGGACTCCACAAAGAAACAGAGTGGGGCGCAGCACGCTCTCACAGAGACCTTGACCACATGGCGAGGCTAGGGTTTCCCGGAGGAGCCCTGCGTACCGAGGTGCGACAAGGCTTTTCGCGGGTCGAGCGAGCCTCGCATCACGCTCCGTGTGGGCAAGCTCACCATTGGGGACGGGTCGAAGTGCCGTGTCGGCAGTCCCTAAACTCGGCTTGTTTCAAGGAGGGAGCCTCAATCGTGCGCAAGGTGCTCATCGCCAACCGTGGCGAAATCGCTGTCCGCGTGGCCCGGGCCTGCCGGGACGCCGGGATCGCGAGCGTGGCCGTCTACGCCGACCCGGACCGGGACGCTCTGCATGTCCGCGCCGCGGATGAGGCGTTCGCCCTGGGCGGTGACACCCCGGCCACCAGCTACCTGGACATCGAGAAAGTCCTGAACGCGGCGCGCGAGTCCGGCGCGGACGCGATCCACCCGGGATACGGCTTTCTCTCGGAGAACGCCGACTTCGCCCAGGCGGTCCTGGACGCGGGCCTGATCTGGATCGGGCCGCCGCCGCAGGCCATCCGCGACCTGGGTGACAAGGTCGCCGCCCGGCACATCGCCCAGCGCGCCGGCGCCCCGCTGGTGGCCGGCACCCCGGACCCCGTCTCCGGTGCCGAGGAGGTCGTGGCCTTCGCCGAGCAGCACGGCCTGCCGATCGCGATCAAGGCCGCCTTCGGTGGTGGCGGCCGCGGCCTGAAGGTCGCCCGCACCCTCGAAGAGGTCCCCGAGCTGTACGAGTCGGCGGTCCGTGAGGCCGTCGCCGCGTTCGGCCGCGGCGAGTGCTTCGTCGAGCGCTACCTGGACCGCCCCCGCCACGTGGAGACGCAGTGCCTGGCGGACCGGCACGGCAACGTGGTCGTCGTCTCCACCCGTGACTGCTCCCTGCAGCGCCGCCACCAGAAGCTGGTCGAGGAGGCCCCGGCGCCGTTCCTGTCCGACGAGCAGGTCGCCGAGCTGTACCACGCCTCGAAGGCCATCCTGAAGGAGGCCGGCTACGTCGGCGCCGGCACCTGTGAGTTCCTGGTCGGCCAGGACGGCACGATCTCCTTCCTGGAGGTCAACACCCGCCTCCAGGTCGAGCACCCGGTGACCGAGGAGGTCGCCGGCATCGACCTCGTGCGCGAGATGTTCCGCATCGCCGACGGCGAGGAGCTGGGCTACGACGACCCGGAGCTGCGCGGCCACTCCTTCGAGTTCCGCATCAACGGTGAGGACCCGGGCCGCAACTTCCTCCCGGCTCCCGGCACGGTCACCCGGTTCGACGCCCCCTCCGGCCCCGGCGTCCGCCTGGACGCCGGCGTCGAGGCCGGCAGCGTGATCGGCCCGGCCTGGGACTCCCTGCTCGCCAAGCTCATCGTCACGGGCCGCACCCGCAAGGAGGCCCTGGAGCGGGCCGCGCGCGCCCTGGACGAGTTCCAGGTCGAGGGCATGGCCACCGCGATCCCCTTCCACCGCACGGTGGTCAGGGACGCGGCCTTCGCCCCCGAACTGACCGGCTCCACCGACCCGTTCACGGTCCACACCCGCTGGATCGAGACGGAGTTCGTCAACGAGATCAAGCCGTTCGCCACCCCCGCCGAGGCCGAGGCGGAGGAGGACGCGGGCCGCGAGACCGTCGTCGTCGAGGTCGGCGGCAAGCGCCTGGAGGTCTCCCTGCCGGCCTCCCTCGGCATGTCCCTGGCCCGCACCGGCCTCGCGGCCGGCGCCAAGCCCAAGCGCCGCGCGGCCAAGAAGTCCGGCCCCGTCGCCTCCGGTGACACCCTCGCCTCCCCGATGCAGGGCACGATCGTCAAGGTCGCGGTCGAGGAGGGCCAGGAGGTCAAGGAGGGCGACCTGGTCGTCGTCCTGGAGGCCATGAAGATGGAACAGCCCCTCAACGCCCACAAGGCGGGCACCATCAAGGGCCTGAGCGCGGAGGTCGGCGCGTCCGTCACCTCCGGCGCGGCGATCTGCGAGATCAAGGACTGAAGTCCCGCCGAACAAAGCTGAGTTGGCCCCCGGTACGCACCGGGGGCCAACCGCCTTTCCGGGCCCTAAGCTGGCCGCGTGGACTTCGTCTTCACCGTCACCAGCACCGGCCACGCTCAGGCCGAAGAGCTGCTCCAGTGGTTACGACAGGATGCGACCGTACCGCCGTGGTCCAGCCAGACGGTCGAAGGCCGGGACAGCGTGGACCTCCGGATCAGAGGCGACATCGACACGGCGGCCCGGTTCGCACAGTCTCTGATCGACTGGCGGAACGAGCTCGCCCGGACCACCACCATGTTCGTCACCGTGGACGCGTCCCCCACGACGAAGTTCAGCGCCTTCCTGCCCTCCGACGCGACCGATCTCGAGCTCAGGGCCCGGATCTCCCAGTTGGTCGATGACGCCACCCATGACGGGGCGCCCGAGACCGTCAACCTCATCGAAGGGCCGGGCAGCTTCGGCACCCCGGTCCAGCCGGTGGGCCACACCTCCCCCGGCCCCGTCCTGGACCCCGACGACGACTGGGCGCGGGACGCGGGGGAGTCGTAGCCCGTGGGAGACATCGCCAAGGGCGCACTGGGTGGGGGCTGGACGCTGCTCGTCGGCTGGATCCTGCCGACCGCGCTGAATCTGGCCGTGTTCCTGTTCGCGGTCGAGCCCAGCCTGCGCCGCCCCGCGCTCCTGGCCGGGCACTGGCCGGCGACGGGAGGCCATGCCGCCCTGCTGCTCCTGGTCGCGGCCGTCCTGCTCGGGCTGGTCCTCAACGCACTCCAGACCCCCCTCTACCGCTTCCTGGAGGGGTACGCGCTGTGGCCGGCCGTGGCGTACGAGCGTGGCTGCCGGGTGCAGCGGGCCCGGCGTCAGCGCATCGCCGACCGGCTGGCGGCCACCTCCGGCACCGCACCGATCCGGCGGGCCCTGCTCGCCGAGAAGCTGAGCCGCTATCCGGTCGGCGACGAGCAGATCGCCCCGACCCGGCTCGGCAACGCCATCCGCCGCTTCGAGGAGTACGGCCACGACCGCTACCGGCTCGACACCCAGGTCCTGTGGAACGAGCTGACCAGCGCCGCCCCCGAGTGGACCCGCAGACAGAACGACACGGCCCGCACCAACGTCGACTTCTTCGTGGCCCTGCTGTACGGCCATGCGGCGGTGGCCGGTTCGGCGCTGGCCGCGCTGGCGTCCGGCCGGGCCGACCGCCCGGTGCTGGCCGTCACGGCCGTCGTACTGACCGCCCTGATCCCTGTCTGGTACCACGCGGCGGTGGCCGCCACCGACGAGTGGGCGGCGGCGGTACGCGCCCTGGTCAACCTCGGCCGCAAACCCCTGGCCGAGGCGCTCGGCCTGATCCTGCCGGCCGACCTGGAGGACGAGCGCACCATGTGGCAGCTGGTGACCCGCATGTCCCGCCGCCGGTACGCCCCGGCGGCCCGCTCAGCCTTGGCCCCGTACCGATCAAACCCACCTGAGGACCGACCGGCCTAGAGGGGCGCGGGACCGTATTCGACAGGCGGCCCCGCCGCGTGGGCGCGAGCGACCACGAAGCGCCCGCACCCGCCCCACGACCGAGCCCCTACGGCGATCAGGCCCCTCACCGCCGCCGCATATCAGCGACGCGCCCCCGCTCCACCCCACTATGCTCGCCCAACCCCGCAGCCGACCTCGGCGGGGAGGAACCCGGCACATGTCCCCTGCGTGGCCCCGGCAGGGGAGCGCGCCGCGCCGGGGCCTGCTCACCCCCCGGAGGGGCTCCGTTCGCCCCGGCGACGGCGATCTGCACCCCCTGGTCGGCAAGGGCCTGCAACTCGGTGGCGGCGCGGTCGTCGTGGGTCGGGGGTTCGTCGGTGACCAGGCGGGTGATGAGGTCGGTCGGCACGGTCTGGAACATCGTGTCCGTGCCGAGCTTGGTGTGGTCGGCGAGGACGACGACCTCCGCGGCGGCCTGGACGAGGGCCCGGTCGACGGACGCCGAGAGCATGTTGGACGTGGACAGCCCACGCTCGGCGGTGAGTCCACTCCCCGACAGGAAGGCCTTGGACACCCGCAGCCCCTGCAGGGACTGCTCCGCGCCGGAGCCGACGAGTGCGTAGTTGGAGCCGCGCAGGGTGCCACCGGTCATCACGACCTCCACGCGGTTGGCATGGGCCAACGCCTGAGCCACCAGCAACGAGTTGGTGACGACGGTCAGCCCGGGCACCCGCGCGAGTCGGCGGGCCAGCTCCTGCGTGGTCGTACCGGCCCCGACCACGATGGCCTCGCCCTCTTCGACGAGGCCCGCCGCGAGGTCGGCGATGGCCGTCTTCTCGGCGGTCGCGAGATGCGACTTCTGCGGAAAGCCGGATTCTCGCGTGAACCCGCCCGGCAGTACCGCACCGCCGTGCCGGCGGTCGAGGAGTCCTTCTGCCTCCAGTGCCCGCACGTCCCGCCGTACGGTCACTTCGGAGGTCTGGACGACACGGGCGAGCTCACGGAGCGACACGGCACCGTTCGCTCGCACCATTTCGAGGATCAATTGGCGACGTTCAGCAGCGAACACGAAACTGACAGTAACCCCAGCGACCGTCTGGTTTCAGCAGTTTGCGCCGAATAAACGAAGTTGTTCGCATGACAGGGCGGGAAGTGATATAGGACCTATCCGCCCTGACTATGCCGTACGCAAACGCGGCAACTCCCCGTGACCAGCGGGAAGTCGGAACCGGCCGTCAGGCCTCCACGCCGGTCTTACGGGTGTGGAGCTGGCGGGCCACCTCCGCGATCGACCCCGAAAGGGAGGGGTACACGGTGAACGCGTTCGCGATCTGTTCGACTGTCAGATTGTTGTCGACGGCGATCGAGATGGGGTGGATGAGTTCCGAGGCGCGCGGCGCCACGACCACACCGCCGACGACGATCCCCGTACCCGGCCGGCAGAAGATCTTCACGAAGCCGTCCCGGATGCCCTGCATCTTGGCGCGCGGGTTGCGCAGCAGCGGGAGCTTCACGACCCGGGCGTCGATCTTGCCCGCGTCCACGTCGGCCTGCGTGTAGCCGACGGTCGCGATCTCGGGGTCGGTGAAGACGTTGGAGGAGACGGTCTTCAGGTTCAGCGGGGCCACCGCGTCGCCGAGGAAGTGGTACATGGCGATACGGCCCTGCATGGCGGCGACGGAGGCGAGCGCGAAGACGCCGGTCACGTCGCCGGCCGCGTAGACGCCCGGAGCGGTGGTCCTGGACACCTTGTCGGTCCAGATGTGGCCCGAGTCGCGCAGCTTGACGCCGGCCTCCTCCAGGCCGAGGCCCGCGCTGTTCGGGATGGCACCGACGGCCATCAGGCAGTGGGTGCCGCCGATGACGCGCCCGTCGGCCAGCGTCACCTCCACCCGGTCCCCGACCCGCTTGGCGGAGGCGGCACGGGAGCGGGCCATGACGTTCATGCCACGGCGCCGGAAGACGTCCTCCAGCACGGCGGCGGCGTCCGGGTCCTCACCGGGAAGGACCCGGTCCCGGGACGACACGAGCGTGACCTTCGACCCGAGGGCCTGGTAGGCACCGGCGAACTCGGCACCGGTCACACCGGAGCCGACCACGATCAGCTCTTCCGGCAGCTCGGTGAGGTCGTAGACCTGGGTCCAGTTCAGGATGCGCTCGCCGTCGGGCTGGGCGTCGGGCAGCTCGCGCGGGTGACCGCCGGTGGCGATGAGGACGGCGTCGGCGGTGAGGGTCTCCTCGGTGCCGTCGGCGGCGGTGACGACGACCTTCCGGGACCCGTCGAGGGCCTGCATGCCGTCCAGCCGGCCGCGGCCGCGCATGACCCGGGCGCCGGCGCGGGTGACGGAGGCGGTGATGTCGTGCGACTGCGCGAGCGCGAGCCGTTTGACACGCCGGTTGACCTTCCCGAGGTCCACCCCGACCACCCGGGCCGCCTGCTCCAGCGGCGGGGTGTCGTCGGCGACGATGATCCCGAGCTCTTCGTACGACGAATCGAAGGTGGTCATCACCTCGGCCGTAGCGATGAGCGTCTTCGACGGCACGCAGTCGGTCAGCACCGACGCTCCGCCCAGACCGTCGCAGTCGACGACGGTCACCTCCGCACCGAGCTGGGCGGCTACCAGGGCCGCTTCGTATCCGCCGGGTCCGCCACCGATGATCACGATCCGAGTCACGTACTCCATTGTCCCGCACGCTTCAAGGTGCTATTGCCCGGGGGCACGCGGAAGCTTCCCCTGGGACGCAAGTGACTCGCGTTCCCCCTGCCGTACCCTCTCCCCATGTCGCTCTATGCCGCGTACGCAGGCAACCTCGACGCGCGCCTGATGTCCCACCGCGCCCCGCACTCCCCGCTGCGCGCCACGGGCTGGCTGAACGGCTGGCGGCTGACGTTCGGCGGCGAGCAGCTGGGCTGGGAGGGCGCGCTCGCGACGATCGTCGAGGACCCGCTCGCGCAGGTCTTCGTCGGCCTGTACGACATCGCACCCCTGGACGAGGAGTCCCTCGACCGGTGGGAGGGCGTGGGACTGGATGTCTACCGCCGGGTACGCGTGCGCGTGCACACCCTCGACGGCGAGGAGTCCGCGTGGACGTACGTCCTGAACGGTTACGAGGGCGGCCTGCCCTCCGCCCGCTACCTGGGCGAGATCGCCGACGCGGCGGAGTCGGCCGGGGCGCCCCACGACTATGTGATGGAGCTCCGCAAGCGCCCTTGCTGAGCGCAGAGGGCTCACAGGGGACACAAAGCCCCCGCGTCACGGGCTTCGTCGGATACAACAAGACAACGAAAGCAGTCCCGTGACGTCCGTCATCTACGCGCGTAGGCGCAGACCGGCTACTCTCAAGCACGTGAACGCATCTCTTCTTCCGGACGACATCCAGGGCGACCCGTACGCCGCCGCCGACGCCGCCGCCGCGCGCCTGCGCGAACTCACCGGCGCCGAGACCCACGACGTCGCCCTCGTGATGGGCTCCGGCTGGGCTCCGGCCGTCGACGCCCTGGGCGCACCCGACGCCGAGTTCCAGGTCACCGAGCTGCCCGGCTTCCCGCCGCCGGCCGTCGCGGGGCACGGTGGCAAGGTCCGCTCGTACTCCTTCGGTGACAAGCGGGCGCTCGTCTTCCTGGGCCGCACGCACTACTACGAGGGCCGCGGCGTCGCCGCCGTCGCCCACGGCGTCCGCACGGCCGTGGCCGCCGGCTGCAAGACGGTCGTCCTGACCAACGGCTGCGGCGGCCTGCGCGAGGGCATGCGCCCTGGCCAGCCGGTCCTGATCAGCGACCACATCAACCTCACGGCCACCTCCCCGATCGTCGGCGCCAACTTCGTCGACCTGACGGACCTCTACTCCCCCCGCCTGCGCGCGCTGTGCAAGGAGATCGACCCCTCCCTGGAGGAGGGCGTCTACGCGCAGTTCCCCGGCCCGCACTACGAGACCCCGGCCGAGATCCGCATGGCCCGCGTCATCGGCGCGGACCTGGTCGGCATGTCCACGGTCCTGGAGGCCATCGCCGCCCGCGAGGCGGGCGCCGAGGTGCTGGGCATCTCCCTGGTCACGAACCTCGCGGCCGGCATGACCGGCGAGCCCCTCAACCACGAGGAGGTCCTCCAGGCGGGCCGCGACTCGGCGGCACGGATGGGGGAGCTGCTGGGCCAGGTGCTGGGGAAGCTGTAAGCGGACGCAGGCGCTGCGGCGCCGGTGGCGTGGCTCCCGTGCGTTCACCTCTCGGCCGACGGTTTCAGGTGGGCGGGTGGGCATACGGGGGTCCGGGGGCGGTGCCCCCAGTGGACCAGGCAAACACGGAGAGGTTGATCCCAAGGTGCACGACGATCTCATCGCCCGGGCCGAGGCATGGCTCGCCGAGGACCCCGACCAGGAGACCCGCGACGAACTCGCCAAACTGATCGAGGCCGGTGACGTCGACGAACTGTCGGCCCGCTTCAGCGGCACCCTCCAGTTCGGCACCGCAGGTCTCCGCGGCGAACTCGGCGCCGGCCCCATGCGCATGAACCGCAGCGTCGTCATCAGGGCAGCGGCCGGCCTCGCCGCGTACCTGAAGAACAACGGCCGCACCGGTGGACTCGTCGTCGTCGGCTACGACGCCCGCCACAAGTCCGCCGACTTCGCCCGCGACACCGCCGCCGTGATGACCGGCGCCGGCCTGCGCGCCGCCGTACTCCCCCGCCCGCTGCCCACCCCGGTCCTGGCGTACGCCGTACGGCATCTCGGCGCGGTCGCGGGCGTGGAGGTCACCGCCAGCCACAACCCGCCCCGGGACAACGGCTACAAGGTCTACCTCGGCGACGGCTCCCAGATCGTGCCGCCCGCCGACGCGGGGATCGCCGCAGAGATCGACGCGATCGCCTCCCTGAACGACGTACCCCGCCCGGAGTCCGGCTGGGAGACCCTGGACGAGTCGGTCCTGGACGCGTATCTGGCCCGTACGGACGCCGTCCTCGCCGAAGGCTCCCCCCGCACGGCCCGCACCGTCTACACGGCGATGCACGGCGTCGGCAAGGACGTCCTGCTGGCCGCCTTCGCCCGGGCCGGCTTCCCGGAGCCGGTGCTGGTCGCCGAGCAGGCCGACCCCGACCCGGACTTCCCGACGGTCGCCTTCCCCAACCCGGAGGAGCCGGGCGCGATGGACCTGGCGTTCGCCCGGGCCCGTACGACCGACCCGGACCTGATCATCGCCAACGACCCGGACGCCGACCGCTGCGCCGTGGCCGTCAGGGACGGCGCGGACTGGCGGATGCTGCGCGGCGACGAGGTCGGCGCCCTGCTCGGCGCCCACCTGGTCCGCCGGGGCGCGACCGGAGTGTTCGCCGAGTCGGTCGTCTCCTCCTCCCTCCTCGGCCGGATCGCCGAGAAGGCCGGGCTGCCCTACGAGGAGACGCTGACCGGCTTCAAGTGGATCGCCCGCGTGGACGGCCTGCGCTACGGCTACGAGGAGGCCCTCGGCTACTGCGTGGACCCCGAGGGCGTGCGCGACAAGGACGGCATCACCGCCGCGCTGCTGATCACGGAGCTGGCCTCCGGCCTCAAGGAGGAGGGCCGTACCCTCCTCGACCTCCTGGACGACCTCGCCGTGGAGCACGGTCTGCACGCCACCGACCAGTTGTCGGTCCGTGTGCAGAACCTCTCGCTGATCGCGGACGCGATGCGGCGCCTGCGCGAGCAGCCGCCGATCGAGCTGGCGGGGCTGGCCATCACCGACGCCGAGGACCTCACGCGGGGCACCGACAAGCTCCCGCCCACGGACGGCCTGCGCTACGCCCTCGACGGCGCCCGCGTGATCGTCCGCCCGAGCGGCACCGAGCCGAAGCTGAAGTGCTACCTGGAGGTCGTCGTACCGGTCACGGACCACGCCGCCCTCCCGGCCGCCCGCGACCGCGCGACGGACCTCCTCACCGCGATCAAGCGCGACCTGTCGGCGGCCGCCGGCATCTGATCCGTACGACACCGATGGGGTGCCCCCGGCCCGGGGGCACCCCATTTCGTCATTCCTGAACTCCCGGGAACAGGACGGCCGTTCACCGCTCGCCCCGTGGTCGCGCGCTCCGCGGCCGACGACACCGAGGCAGCACCCCTCTAATACTGCAACCGCATCTGGGGGTTGTGGCCTCGACGTTTGTAGTGGGAACGGCGGGCTCGGGCCTGGCTGTGTCTACGGAAGTGTGACCAGTGCAG
>NZ_JBFAWG010000010.1:0-244269 GCF_040680215.1 Streptomyces sp. NPDC052107 | reverse complement strand
GGCCGATCGGCACGACCTCGCGCCCCACCGGCTCCCGCACCGGGAAGACGGTGGAACCCACCGACGCCTCCGTCGGACCGTACTCGTTGATCAGCTCCGTGCCGGGAGCGAGCGAGCGCCACCGCTCCAGCGTGGCCGTGGTGAACGCCTCGCCCGCCACCACCAGGACCGGGGCGAGCGCGGCCGCCTCCTCGGCGGTGAGCTGCCTCGCCAGAACGTCCAGATGTCCGGGGGTGAGCTTGACGAAGCTGTAGGGGGCCGAGGCGGTGAGCCGCTGTCCCAGGTCGGCCAGGTCGGCGTCCTGCCCGACCGTGTGCACGGTCTGACCCACGACCAGCGGCGCCCACAGGTTGGGCACGACCAGGTCGAAGGCGACCGACGAGAACAGCGGAGCACCGCCCGTGCCGCGGGACGCCAGCTCGCGCGCCGCCCACCCCACGTGATTGGCCAGGCCCCGGTGGGTGACCTCGACGCCCTTGGGCACGCCGGTCGAACCGGAGGTGAAGATGACGTACGCCAGCCCGTCCGGATCGTCCCCGCGCACCGGCGCGGTGTCGGGCAGCGCGGCCAGCACGTCGACGTCCGGCAGTTCGGTGAGCGTGACCACGGCCGCGGAGGCTTCGCGCATGGTCGTCACGCGCGCCGCCGGATAGGCGGGGTCGGCCGGCACATAGGCGCCGCCCGCCTTCCACACCGCGAGCAGTGCGGTGAGCAGGTCGGGCCCGCGGTCGAGCCGGACCAGGACGCGGGACTCCGCCGTCACGCCGAGGCCGCGCAGGTGGTGGGCCAGCCGGTTGGCGCGGACGTCGAGTTCGCCGTAGGAGACGGTGGCGCCGGAGTGCTCGACGGCGACCGCGCCCGGGACGCGGGCGGCCTGCTCCTCGAACCGCTGGAGCACGGAGGCGGACGCCTCCTCGTACGCGGTGTCGTTCCACTCCACGAGCTGCCGGTGCGGTTCGCCCTCCGGCAGGAAGGAGGCCCGCGCATCGCCCTCCGCGTCCGCGGCCATGGCCTGAAGGACCTGACGCAGCATGTGCGCGAGGCGGTCCGTACCGGAACGGCTCAAGGTGCGCGGGGCGGCGGTGAGGACGAGATGGCCGATGCGGGCCGAGACGCCGAGCGAGAACTCCGTGGGGCTGTCGTCGATGCTGGCCAGGTAGTCGACCTGCTCGTGGTCGACCTGGTCGAAGTCGTGGTAGCTGAAGCGGATGTCGACCAGCCGCTCGCCGTCGGCGAGTTCGCGCTGGATGACCGGCATCGGATAGGCGCGGTGCGGCCACAGCTCGACCTCGCGGGCGAACACGGCGGCGACCAGCTCACGCCACGTGGCCGCCGAACGGTCGTAGGCGAACGGCAGCGTGTTCAGGTGCATGCCGTAGACACGGTCGGCGCCGAGCACCTCGGGCCGGGCGTTGCACACCAGGCCGGTGAAGAAGCGCTCCTCCTCGGTGAGCATGCTGAGCGTCTTCAGGTGGGCGGCGTGCAGCACGCTCTTGAGCGAGGCGCCGGCCTTCGAAGCGAGTGCGCGCAGCCGGTCCTCCAGGTCGTGGAACGGCACGGGCACCCGGTAGGGGGAGCCGGTGTCGTCCGGGTCGCCGCGCCACGGGGCGGGCACGGTCAGCCGGGCGTAACCGTCCACGACCGACTGCCAGTAGGCGCGGGACTCCTCGGAACCGATGGCGTCCAGCTCCGCGGCGATGAAGTCGGCGAAGCGGACGGCGGAGCGCGGCGGCTCGACGGGATCCCCGCCGTCGCGGATGCGGACGTACTCCTCCAGCACCTCCATGAGCAGCGAGTGGTGGCTCCAGCCGTCCAGGATCGCGTGGCATTCGGTGTTGGTGATCCACCAGCTGCCGTCGCCCGCCACATGTGCGGACAGACGCAGCAGCGGTGGGACGGCGAGGTCGAACAGCTCGGCGCGTTCCTGCCGGACGAACTCCCGTAGGGCGGTGAGGAGTTCGTCCTCCACCAGGTGCGAGACGTCGTGTACGGCCACCGGCAGTTCGGTGGTCGCGTGCACCAGCTGCATCGGCACGGAGTACCCGGTGAGGTCGAAGGAGGTGCGCAGCACCTCATGGCGGTCGGTGACCACCGCGGCGGCCGCACGCAGCGCCTGGGCCGAGAAGGGCCGGTCGTCGCGGATCCGGAACGACGTGGCGTTGTGGTAGGGGTGCTTGCCGTCGTCGGTCAGCATCTCGACGACCATGCCGAGCTGCACCTGCGACAGCGGGTAGGCGTCGACGATCCCCTCGGGCAGCCGGGCCGTGTCCTCGGCGGTGATCGACGCGAACGGCTCGACCGCGCGGTCCGCGTCGGCCGGCGCCGGGCGCCCGGTGACCAGCTCGGCGATGCGGGCGACCGTACGGTGCTCGAACACGTCGCGTACGGCGAGGTCGTAACCGATGGCGCGCAGTCGGCCCACCAGGGTGACGGCGCGGATGGAATGCCCGCCCAGGTCGAAGAAGCCGTCCTCGACACCGACCCGCTCCAGCCCCAGGACATCCGCCCACACGGCGGCGATCCGCTCCTCGGCGACCGTGCGCGGGGCGACGAAGCCCGCGGAGCCCAAGGCGTCCTGGCCGGGGGCCGGCAGGGCGCGCTTGTCGAGCTTGCCGTTGGTGGTCAACGGCAGCGCGTCCAGGACGACGAACGCGGCCGGAACCATGTACCCGGGGAGCCGAGCCGCCAGATGGGAGCGCAGTGTGCCCGGATCCGGCGCGGCGTCGCCGGCGCGCGTGACGTACGCGACGAGCCGCTTGTCCCCGGGCGTGTCCTCGCGCACCAGCACGACCGCGTCCCGCACCTGCGGATGGGCGGCCAGGCCGGTCTCGATCTCGCCCAGTTCGATACGGAAGCCGCGGATCTTGACCTGGTCGTCGAGGCGGCCCAGGAACTCCAGGCTGCCGTCGGCCAGCCGGCGAGCCAGGTCACCGCTGCGGTACAGGCGGGACCCGGGCGGTCCGAACGGGTCGGGCACGAACCGCCGCGCGGTCAGGCCCGGCTGGTTGAGGTAGCCGCGCGCCACTCCGGCGCCGCCGACGCAGATCTCGCCGGGCACGCCCAGCGGCACCAGGCGACCGTCCTCGTCCAGCAGGAGGACCCGCAGGTCGGCCAGCGGGTGGCCGACCGGGTTGCCCGCCTGCGGATCCAGGTCCCGTTCGGTGAGGCGACGATAGGTGGTGTGGACCGTGGTCTCGGTGATGCCGTACATGTTGACCAGGGCGATTCGCTCGAGGCCGAACCGGTCGGCCCACGGCCGAAGTTCGGAGACCTCCAGCTTCTCGCCGCCGAAGACCACCGCGCGCAGGGCCAGGTCCGCGTCGGTGTCGACCAGCGCGCGGAAGGCGGTGGGAGTCTGGTTGAGGAACGTGACCCGTTCGCGCACCAGCAGGCCGAGGAACTCCTCGGGGGAACGCACGACGGAGTCGGGTACGACGACCAGGCGCCCGCCGTACAGCAGCGCTCCCCACATCTCCCAGACGGAGAAGTCGAAGGCATAGCTGTGGAACAGCGTCCACACGTCGGCCGCGTCGAAGGCGAAGTGCTCGTGGCCGCGGTCCATGAGGCGGACCACGTTGCCGTGGGTGAGCGCGACGCCCTTGGGACGGCCGGTCGAACCCGAGGTGTAGATCGTATAGATCAGGTTCCCGGGGCTGCCGGGGACCGCCGGGTCGGTGTCGGGCTGCGCCGCGATCAGCTCCGCGTCCGCGTCGAGCAGCAGCAGTTCCCCGTCGAACAGCCCGGCGTGCGCCTGGGTGGTGACGACCAGCGGCGCCTGCGCGTCCCGGACGATGTAGGCGATCCGGTCGGCGGGGTTCGCCGGGTCCAGCGGGAGATAGGCGGCACCGGACTTCAGGATGCCGAGCAGCGCGGGGATCAGGTCGGCGCCGCGCTCCAGGCTCAGGCCGACCAGGGTCTCCGGGCCGGCTCCCCTGGCGATCAGGGCGTGCGCGACGCGGTTGGCGCGCGCGTTGAGTTCGGCGTAGGTCAGGTCCGTGCCGGCGAAGGAGACGGCGACTCGGTCCGGGGTGCGCGCGGCCTGCTCCTCGAACAGCTCGTGCACCCGGCGGGTCACCGGGCGCGGCTGCTGGGGCGGTCCGGTCAGCAGGGCCCGCTCCTCCTCGCCGATGACCTCCAGCGCGGACAGCGGCGCACCGGGGTCGGCGGCGATGCTCGTGAGCAGCCGCAGAAGGTGACCGCGCAGCCGCTCCACCGTCGTACGGTCGAACAGCGCCGTCGCGTACTCCAGGTGCCCGCCGAGCGATCCGTCGGCGCCCTCGCGCAGCTGCAGGTCCAGGTCGAACTTGGCGACCCGGCCCGAGCCCTCGAACGGCGACACCTCGACGCCGGGCAGCTCGAACGCCGCGCTGCGATCGCCGTGCAGGGTGAACGCGACCTGGAACAGCGGAGTGCGCGACAGGTCACGCTCCGGGGCGATCTCCTCCACGATCCGCGCGAAGGCCACGTCCTGGTGGTCGTATGCGTCCAGCACCGTGGCGCGGGTGCGGGAGAGCAGCTCGGTGAACGCCGGGTCATGGGACAGGTCACCGCGCATCACCAGGCTGTTGATGCCGTAGCCGATCATCTGCTGGAGTTCGGGGCGGCCGCGGCCGGAGACCACCGTGCCGACGGCGATGTCCGAGCGGCCGGTGTAGCGGGCGAGCAGGGTCTGGAAAGCGGCCAGGAACACCATGAACAGCGTGCTGTCGTGGGCGGCGGCCAGCTCGCGGAGCCGGGCCGCGAGGGCCTCGGGCACCTGGAACGGCACCACGTCCCCGGCGCCGTCGCGCACCGCCGGGCGGTGCCGGTCGGCCGGCAGGTCCAGCGGCGCGAGGCCGGCCAGCTGTCCGGTCCAGTAGCCGAGGTGACGCGAGATCACCTCACCGGTCGTGGTCGAGCGCTGCCAGGCCGCGAAGTCGGCGTACTGCAGGGCGGGCGGGGCCAGGGTCGCGCCCGTGTACGTCGCGCAGAGCTCCCGGCCGAAGACCTCGGTGGACCAGGCGTCGCAGGCGATGTGGTGGAACACCACGGCGAGCACGTGCTCGTCGGGGGCGATGCTGATCAGCCGGCCGCGTACCGGCCAGTCGCGGCCGAGGTCGAACGTCCGGGCCAGGTCCGCCTCGACCAGGGCGCGCACGCCGTCGTCGTCGGCCGCCGCGGACCGTGCCAGGGGCAGCGGTCCCGGGGCGTCGACGACCTGCACCGGCTCGTCGCCCTGGAGGACGTAGCGGGTGCGCAGGACCTCGTGCCGCTCCAGCACGCCCTGCCAGGCCTGTTCCAGCGCGTCGGCGTCGAGGTGGCCGCGCAGCCTGAGGACCAGCGGCACGAGGTACTCGGGACTGTCGGGCTCCAGTCGGCTGAGGAACCACATCTGCTGCTGACCGTGCGACAGGGGCAGCGGGGCGTTCCGGTCGGCGCGGGGAATCTCGGTGCGGCGCGCCGCGGCGCCGCGATAGCCCGCGAGTCGCCGGCGCAGCAGCTCGGCGCGGAGCGCGTCGGCATCCGTGCCCGAGTCGACGGGCTTCTCCATTTCCCCGGTGCTCATGCCTGGTGCTCCTTGGTCGGCGGGGTGAGGTCGGCCGTGGCAAGGGGGCCGACGGCGTTCAGCAGGTCGTCGTCGGAGAGCGCGGCCACCTCGGCCGTGACACGCTGCTCGACCGTGGCCGCGAGCTGGGCGATCGTCGGGCCCTCGAAGACGGTGCGGACGGCGAAGTCGATCCCGAAGTCCTGCTGGATGTGCGAGATCAGGCGGATCGCGAGGATCGAGTTGCCGCCGATGTGAAAGAAGTTGTCGTGCGCCGAGGCCCGGACGCCGAGCAGTTCCGCCCAGATCTCGGCGATGCGCTCCTCGACGGGCCCGCTCGGCGGGACGTGCGCCCCGTCCACGGGCCGCCCGGGCTCGGGCAGCGCCCGGCGGTCGAGCTTGCCGTTGGCGTTGACGGGCAGGGCGTCCAGAGCGGTGAAGGTCGCCGGGATCATGTACTCGGGCAGCCGCCGCGCACAGTGGGCGGTGAGGTCGGGCTGCGCGGTACCGGGCTCGGCGGGCACCACGTAGCAGGCCAGCGCGGGTTCGCCGCCCTCGGGCCGGTGGACGGTGATCACGGCCTCGCGCACGGCGGGGTGCTGCTCCACGACGGCCCGGATCTCACCGGGCTCGACGCGGTAGCCGCGGATCTTGACCTGGTCGTCGAGGCGGCCGAGGAAGGCCACGTTTCCGTCCGGCAGCCGGCGGACCAGGTCTCCGGTGCGGTAGAGGCGGGCTCCGGGCTCGGTGGAGTAGGGGTCGGGGACGAACCGCTCGGCGGTCAGGTCGGGGCGGCCCGCGTAGCCGCGGGCCACGCCGGTGCCGCCGACATACAGCTCGCCGGCGACGCCGACCGGCACCGGCCGCAGGGCCGGATCCAGCACGTACATGGTCATGCCGGGCAGCGGCAGGCCGATCGGCAGCACGTCGGGGAGCGGCGCCGCCTCGTCCTGCGGCACCGGGAAGACGCTGGTTCCGACGGAGGCCTCGGTGGGGCCGTACTCGTTGATCAGCAGCATGTCCGGGGCCAGTTCCCGCCAGCGCTCCAGCGCGGCCCGGGTGAACGGCTCGCCCGCCACCACCGTCAGGGGGGTCAGCGCGCTCGCCTGGGCCGGGGAGAGCTGGTGCGCCAGGATGTCCAGGTGGCCCGGCGTCAGCTTCAGGAAGCTGAACGGGGCGGCCTCCGCAAGGCGTTTGCCGAGCTCGGACATGTCCGTGTGCTGAGGCAGCAGGAACAGCCGCTGCCCGGTGACCAGAGGCGCCCACAGGTTGGGGACGACGAGGTCGAAGGCGACCGAGGAGAACAGCGCCGCGCCACCGTAGTCGTGCCCCGCCAGCTCGCGCGCGGCCCACGCCACGTGGTTGGCCAGGCCCCGGTGGGTGACCTCGACGCCCTTGGGCACACCGGTCGAACCCGAGGTGAAGACGGTGTACGCGAGCCGGTCCAGGTCCCTGGTCCGGGCGGGTGCGGCGCCGGGGCGCGCGGCGATGTCGTCCGCGTCCGTGTCCAGGCGCACCACCCGCACACCGGATGCGGTGAACCGCTTCTCGTACGCGGAGGAGGTCACCACCGTGCGTACCCCGGCCGCCTCGCACATCGCGGCGATGCGCTCGGCTGGGTAGGTGGGGTCGATGGGCACATAGGCGCCGCTCGCCTTCCACACCGCGAGCAGCGCGGTCACCAGGTCCGGCCCGCGGTCCAGCAGCACCGCGACCCGCGACTCGGCGCCCACGCACTTCGTGCGCAGGTGCTGAGCGAGCCGGTTGGCGGCGGTGTCCAGCTCGCCGTAGCCGACGGTGTGCTCGCCGGAGGCCAGCGCGACGCGCTCCGGGGCGCTGCGGGCCTGGTCCTCGAACCGCTCGAAGACGGAGCGGTCGTCGGTCGTCCACGCGGTGTCGTTCCAGTCGGCGACCAGTCGGCGGCGCTCCTCCTCCCCGAGCAGCTCAAGGTCTCCGAGCGGCAGGCCGGGATGGCGCACGACCTGGTCCAGGAGGGTGAGGAAGTGACCGGCCATGCGCTCGACGGTGGCCCGCTCGAACAGCGAGGTGGCGTACTCCAGGACGCCGTCCAGCGCGCCCCCGGGGGTCTGCCGCATGAACAGCGACAGATCGGTCTTGGCCACCTGCCAGGCCTCGGTGAACGCGGCCAGGTCCGCGTCGTGCGTGACGACGCTGGTCACACCCTCGCTGTGCAGGTCGAAGGCGACCTGGTAGAGCGGCGTGCGGGACAGGTCGCGCTCGGTCTGCAGCTCGTCGACGAGCCGTTCGAAGGGGAGCTCCTGGTGGACGAAGGCCGCACGGGCGACCTCCCGGACGCGATCCAGGGCCTCGGTGAAACTCAGGCCGGGCGTCAGGTCGCAGCGCACCACGAGGGAGTTGAGGAAGAAGCCGACCATGTTCTCGGTCTCGGGCCGGGTGCGGCCGGCCACCGGGGTGCCGACCGGCACGTCCCACTGGCCGCTGTAGCGCGCCACGAGCGTGGCGTACGCCGTCAGCAGCGTCATGAACGGCGTCGCACCGTGCGCACGGCCGAGCTCGCTCAGGGCCGCCGCGGTCGGTGCGGGGACCCGGAAGGGCACGACCGCTCCGTGCGGGTCACGGACCGCGGGCCGGGGGCGGTCGGCAGGCAGGTCGACGGGGGCGACGCCGTCGAGTGCGGCCCGCCAGTGGGCCAGCTCGCGCTCGACCAGCTCCTCGCTGAGCCGGGCGTGCTGCCAGGCGCCGTAGTCCGCGTACTGCAGGGGAAGGTCCTGCAGTTGGGGCTCGCGGCCGGCCGGGTGGGCCGCGCAGAGCTCGCGCAGTTCGCGCTCCAGCACCACCGTCGACCAGCCGTCACAGGTGATGTGGTGCAGCGTCAGCAGCAGCAGGTGTTCCTCGCCGGGCAGCCGCACGAGCAGCGCCCGCCACAGCGGTCCCGCGGCCAGGTCGAAGCCGCGCCCGAACTGGTCGGCGAAGAGCGCGGGCACCTCCTCGCGTGAGGCGTCCGCCACCCGCAGGTCGATGCCGGCGGTACCCGGCGGGTCGATGATCTGGCGCACGTCACCGCCCTCGGCGACATAGCGCGTGCGCAGCGGCTCGTGCCGGGCGGCCAGGGCGGCCAGGGCGGCGCCCACGGCTGCGGGGTCCAGTTCGGCGGGCAGCCGCAGGAAGAGCGGGGCGACCCACTCGGGGCTGCCGGGGTGCATCCGGTCCAGGAACCACAGCCGGCGCTGGCCCGAGGACAGCGGCAGCTGCCCGCCGCGCGGCACCGGGCGGATGCCCGCCTCCTCGCCGGACGTCGCGGCGGCGCCGATCAGCTTCGCCTGCGCCTCGACGGTGGTGGCGGCGAACAGGCCGCGCAGCGAGATCTTCTCGCCCGACGCGGCGCGCAGCCGCGCGGCGAGGCGGGTCAGCTGGAGGGACGTGCCGCCCAGGGCGAAGAAGTCGTCGTCGGCACCGACCTTCTCCCGGCCGAGCAGCTCCGCCCACACGTCTGCGACGAGCCGCTCCGCCGTGTCACGCGGGGCTGTGAAGGCGGGCCGGTGCGCGGCGGCGATCTCGTCCGGGCTCGGCAGCGCGGCCCGGTCGACCTTGCCGTTGGGCAGCAGCGGGAAGGCTTCGAGGGTGTGGAGAAGCGCGGGGACATGGCTGTCGGGCAGCCGCTCGGCCAGGAAGGCCCGCAGGCCGGCGGTGTCCACATCGGCGCTCGCGGTCAGGTACGCGGCCAGCCGCGTGCCGCCGTCCTCGGCCCGGTACGCCGTGACCACGGCGCCGGTGACGGAGGGGTGGGCGGCGAGAGCGGCCTCGATCTCACCGGGTTCGATCCGGACGCCGTTCACCTTCACCTGGTGGTCGAGGCGCCCGAGGTACTCCAGGGTGCGGTCGGCTCGCCAGCGCACCTGGTCCCCGGTGCGGTACAGGCGCGCGCCGGGCTCGGTGGCGTAGGGGTCGGGAACGAACCGCTCGGCGGTCAGGTCGGGGCGCCCGGCGTAGCCGCGGGCGACGCCGGTGCCGCCGACATACAGCTCGCCGGGGACACCGACCGGCACGGGGGCACCGTTGGAGTCGAGGACGAGCACCCGCAGGCCGGGGATGGGGCGGCCGATGGGCACCGGTCCGGACGTGAGGGCGGCGTCGACGGGCTGGGCGGTGACGTCGATGGAGCATTCGGTCGGGCCGTAGGTGTTCCAGACCTCCAGGTCAGCCCCGGCCTCCTCCCGCACCCGCGCGACGAGCTCCGCGTGCAGGGTCTCGCCCGCGGAGAACAGGAGCCGCAGTGAACCGCACCGGCCCCAGTCGCCCGCGGTGTCCGCGCCGTCCCTGGGGTTCTGTTCGACGAGCAGGCGCAGCACGGAGGGTACGACCTGCAGCACGGTGATGCCGTGGTCGGCGACCGCGCGCAGCAGCGCGGCGGGGTCGCGTTCGGCGCCCGCCGGGGCGAGCACGACGGTGCCGCCGCTGACCAGCGGTGCGAAGATCTCCCACCCTGCGGCGTCGAAGCCGATGGTGGTCTTCTGCAGCACGCGGTCCGCGGCGCCGAGGGCGTGGCGCTCCACGGTCCAGCCGACCCGGTTCGCGATGCCCCCGTGGGTGACGGTGACGGCCTTGGGCTTCCCGGTGGAGCCCGAGGTGAAGATGGCGTACGCGACGTTGTCCGGGTGGACTGCGGGCAGCGGCGTGGACGCGTCCTGCTCCGGGGCGCCCGGCAGTTCCCCGGGACCGACGCGCCGGGCTCCGGCCTCGGTCACCGCGTTCTCCAGGTCCGGGCCGGCCAGCACCAGGTCCGCCCCGGAGTCGTGGATCAGGCCGGACAGGCGGGCCGGCGGCTGGGCGGGGTCGAGCGGCACGTAGCCCGCCCCGGCCCGCCAGACGCCCAGCAGTGCGACCACCAGGTCGACGCTGCGGTGCAGGCACACCCCGACCAGCGTCTCGGGCCCCGCCCCCAGGTCCCGGAGGCGGCGGGCCATGCGCAGGGAGGCGCGGTCCAGCTCCTCGTACGTCACCGCCCGGTCGCCGTCGGCGACGGCAACGGCAACGGCGTGGGGCGTACGGAACGCCTGCTCGGCGAAGCGTTCCGGAAGCAGTTCGGCGTTCACGGCAACTCCTGTCACTGACCTGGCTGTCGGGCGGACGCGGACTCAGACCGCGGAGGACTTGTACATGTGACGGCGCAGGCTCAGCGGGCGCATGTCGGTCCACACCTCGGCGATCCGGGCCAGGCACTCTTCGCGCGTGCCCTCGGTGCCCTCGGCGTGCCACCCGGCGGGCAGCTCCCGCCCGACGGGCCACAGCGAGTACTGCTCCTCGTCGTTGGACACCACGCGCTGGCGAGGGCCTTCGGTCTGCTCGGCGGTCATGGGGAACTCCTTCGTGGATGCGGTCGGCGGCCCCGGCCGGGCCGCCGGTTCGGGTGGCGGTGCGATGGGTCCGCGCCGGGCGCGGTGCGCGAGCGCCCGCCTGAGGGCTCAGGCGGGCAGGAAGTCGTCGACGCGAACTCCGAGGCCACGCCGTTCGGCTTCCTCGCGCACGAACTCGGCCAGCGCCACGTCCAGTACGCCGAGACCGAACGGGGAGTAGACGACGGGTCGCTCCGGCTCCCGGCGCACGGTGGCGGTGCCGCGCAGCAGTGCGCCGATCGGTGCGGCGATGAAGTCCCGGTTCCCGGCGGCCTGCTGGGCGAGGTCGAGGGAGGTGCGCTCGCGGCAGACGTGGTCGGCGTCGTCGACCACGTTGACGGCGCCGAGGATCGCCTCGGCCGTCAGGTCCCGCAGCGAGACGTGCAGCACGGTGGTGTCCGGCCCGCAGTCGGAGAGGGCCATGTGCGGGGTCGCCGCGGTGGTGGCCAGCGAGACCAGCCGGTGCGCGCCGAGCCCGGCGGCCAGGTCGCTCACCGGATGGGCCTTCACGTCGGGCACCTCCTCGGCGCAGCGGACCGCGAACGCCTCGGCGCGCGCGGGGTCGGTGTCGTAGAGGGCGGCCTCGCGCAGGTCCGGCAGGGCGGCGGCGAGGAAGCGCAGGATCTCCAGGTTGATCACGCCGCAGCCGACGAGCAGGACGGAGGCCGGCGGGTGTGCCGCGGTGAGCTCCCTGGCGGCGAGCGCGGCGCTCGCCGCGGTCCGCCGGGCGGAGATCACCGCGCCCTCGACGAGGGCGAGGGGACGGCCGTGCGCGAGGGAGTTGAGGAGGATGGCGGCGCTGGCCCGCTCGGTGCCGGAGGTGACGTTGCCGGGGAAGGAGGCTATCCACTTCATTCCCGCGGCAGGCCGCTCGCCGCCGCGGTAGGCGGGCAGGCCGATGATGCGATCGCGGCTGTGGTGTTCTTCGGGGAAGCGCAGGAACACCGAGTGAGGCAGGGACGTCTGTCCCGCGTCGTGCAGCCGGTAGGTGTCGGCGACGAGGTCGATGATCTCCGCCTCCCGGCCGGACAGGACGTCCGTCACGTCGGTGCGTCGGAGGATCAGCATGGGGTTCCCTCTCTGCGGGACGGGCGGGGGCAGGGCACTGTTGACGGAGCGATGGTGGGTTCCGCTGCTATATGCGCCCTATACGGCTCATACGGCCGGCCCTACGCCACCCGGTCAGGGCGTGTCCGACCCCAGCGCCAGAAGGAACTCCAGGTCGTCCTGGGCGACGAGGGCGACGTCGGCCACCCTGGTGGCGGGGGCGTCGAGGGACACCCTGAGCAGGCGCTGCCAGGTGCCGCCGAACCGTTCGACGGTGTCGGCGTCGAACAGGTCGGTGTTGTAGCGCAGCACCGCCCGGAAGCCGTGGGAGTCCTGGAGGATCTCGACGGTCAGGTCGAGCTGGCCCTCCTGCTGCGGTACGTCGCACAGCTCGGCCCGAAGACCGCCGAGCCGCGCCGGGCCCTCGTACAGGCCCTCGATCGGCAGCCGGTCGGCGGCGACCAGGGTGCAGGAGATCCGGAACAGGGGCCCTCGGGCCGGGCCGCCGGCCAGCAGCTCGACGGGATGGCGGGCGTGGGCCATGCCGGTGCGCAGCTGCCGCTGCGCCGATTCGACGGTCTGCGCCAGCGTCGTCGCGGGGGTGAGGCGGGCGGCGATCGGAAGGATGTTGACGTAGTAGCCGACGGCCTCCCGCGTGCCGGGCGTGAAGCGGGTGGTGACCGGGCAGCCGATGAGGAACCCGTCGCCGCATCCGGACCGGTGCAGCGCTGCCTGGAAGGTGCCGAGCAGCCAGGCGAACGGGGTCAGGGCGCGCTCCGCCGAGGTCTCCCGCAGCCGCCGCGCGGTCGGCGGGTCGAGCGCGAACTCGTGGGTGGCCCCGTTGAGGGTGCGCTGCGGCGGTCGTGGCCGGTCGGTGGGCAGCGCGGCCGCCTCGAGTCCCTCGCCCACGGCCCGCCAGTACGCGGCCGCCCGCCTGCCGCGCGGCGAGGTCACGAAGTCCCGTTCCGCCCGCACCTGTTCGTCCCAGCCGGACACCGCCGCGGCCGCCGCCGCGGGCTGCCCGGTACGTGCCCCGTACTCGGCGAACAGGTCGCGGACGAGCAGCCACTGCGAGGTGGCGTCGCTGACGATGTGATGGGTGACCGTGACGAGGACGGCGTCGTCGCCGGCCCGGCGCAGCAGTACCGCGCGGAAGGCACCCGCCCGGCCGAGCCGGAAGGGCTCCCGCCCGGCCTGCCCCGCGAGCCGGACCAGCTCGGCCTCGTCGGCCTCGGGCACCTCGCGGACGTCCAGGCGCACCGTCGCGGGCGCTTCGGTCCGGCGCGCCGGGCCCTCGTCGGTCGCGGGGAAGCGGGAGCGCAGCAGTTCGTGGCGGGCCACGAGCGCGGTCAGCGCCTCCTGCAGGACGTCGGTGCGGACCCGGTCGCGCAGCCGCACGGCGAGTACGACGTTGTATGCGGGACTGTCCGGGTCCAGTTGGTGGGCGAGCCAGAGCGCTTCCTGGCCGGCGGACATGAGCATGGACCGTCAGTCCTTCCACAGGTGTGAGACGTCACCGAAGTTCTCCCGCACCCAGGTGTCCGAGTAGATGGTGTTGAGATAGCGGTCGCCGCCGTCGGGGAAGATGAGGACACAGTTCGAGCCCTCCGGAATGCGGTGCCTGATCTTCCACAGGGCCGCCACGGTCGCTCCGGACGAGCCGCCGGCGAGCACCGCCTCACGGGCGACGAGCCGCCGGCATGCGACGACGCATTCCAGATCGGAGATGTGCACCACCTCGTCGGCCGCGGAGGAGTCCTTCAGCGGGGGCACCACGGAGGCGCCGTGCCCGGGGATGAGCCGTTGGGTGGATTCCAGCCCGAAGATGGCGCTGCCCATCGCGTCGACGGCCACCACGGTGGTGTCCAGACCGCGCGCCCGGATGTGGTCGCGGCAGCCGCGCAGGGTGCCGAAGGTGCTGACCGAGCAGAAGAGGTAGTCGACGCGGCCGTCGAGGCACTCCTCGATCTCCCGCATGGTGGTCTCGTGGGCCTTGGGGTTGAGCAGGCTCTCGTACTGGTTGGGCCAGTACGCGTCCGGGATCTGCGCCACGAGCTCGCGCACCCGGCGCAGCCGGACGGGCAGGTACTCGCCGGTCTTGTCGTCGCGTTCGGTGACGACCTCGACCTCGGCGCGGAACGCCTTGAGGATGGCGAGGTTCTGCTGGGTGGTCTTGCCGTCCACCACGCAGATGAAGCGCAGCCCGAAGTAACGGCAGATCTGGGCGAGTCCGACGGCCAGGTTGCCCGAGCTGGACTCGACGATCACGGAGCGACCGGGTTCCACCTCACCACTGCGGATCGCGGCGACCAGCATGCCCAGGGCGGACCGGTCCTTGATGCTGCCGCCCGGGTTGAATCTCTCGATCTTGCCGAACACGCGCGAGCCGAAGTGGGGGATCAGTCTCTCGAGTTGGACGAGCGGGGTGTTCCCGACGGTGGACAGGATGCCTGGGAACGTCTTCTCGGGCACGGTCGCCCCTTCCCGGAGGAGTCACGACAGAACGGGCGGGTCTACTGGGCCAGTTCGGCCGAGAGGAACAGGGTGATCGCGTCGATCGTCGGGTGGTCCCAGGCCAGGGTGGGCTCCACGACGAGCCCGAACCGGTCCTCCACGTCGCCGCAGAGGTTCAGTGCGTATACGGAGTCGAGCCCCATTTCGGTGAGTTCCGCGCCCTGGTCGAGGTCCGCCGGTGAGCACTCGAGGTAGTAGGCGACCCGTTCGGTCAGCCAGGTGCGGATCACTTCGGGCGAGGCGGCGGACGCAGCGGTGATGTCGGTCATGAGTCAACTTCCTTGGCGGACAGGGCACGTGTGGCGAGCCCGGTACGGAACAGGTCGAAGGTGTGGGAGGCCCGATGTCGTCCGGCGAGCTCCTCGTACAGCGCGTCGACCGCGCTTTCGGGGAGCGGCTGCCGGCTCAGGCCGAGGTGTTCGGCAAGGCGCCGCAGCGCCGCGGTGACCCAGAGCGCATCGGCGAGAAAGGGATCGCCCGGACCGGCTGCCCGCCAGACGCCCAGGCAGGCGGCGGCCGCGAGGAGATGGGCGTACCGCTCCGCCAGCAGGAAGGCGCGCCGGCCGGCCACCGGAGTGCGGTCCCGGGGTGACAGGGCGTCGGCGCGCCGCGTCAGGTCGGCCAGCTCGGCCGTGAACGCGTCGGCGAGTCGGGCGAGTTCGGCGATCTCCGGTCGGTGGGCGGCCTCCCGGTCGAGTTCGTCGGCGAGCGCCGGGAGGTAACCGGCCAGGCTGTCCGCGCCGCGCGTGGAAAGTTCCAGCCGGGTGAAGTCGAGTGCGGGCAGCGGGTCGTGCAGGCGGAACAGCGTCTCGGGGACCGCGGGCGCGGAGGGTACGCGGTCCAGGGCCGGTCGCCAGGCCCGCTCGGCGAGCCGGGGCAGCTGCGGCACGATGTTCGACAGGCACACGGCCCCGCTCGCATGAGCGAGCGCGACGACGGGCAGGTCGCGGGCCGCCTTCTGGAAGCCGGCGTACGGGCCCTCGCGTACGTAGCTGCGCGCGCCCAGCAGCACACCCAGCCGGTAGGAGTTGTCCTGCAGCATTTTCGGCACGAGGTACTTGACGGCCGCCGACCGGACGCTCGCCTCCTCGGGCAGCAGGTGCAGCGACCGGGCGGCGACCATGGACAGCGCGTCGCACGTCAGCAGGTCGACGAAGGCTTCGGTCAGGACGGTGCGGGGCAGGGGCAGTGCACTCACCGGTCCGCCGTACAGCCGCCGCTCCTCCGCGAAGTCGAGGACCGCGCGCAGCTGGCCGTCCCCGACGCCCACGACCATGCCGGGCAGCACGCACCGGGTCACCTGGAAGACCTTCAGCACCGTCTCCATGGCGCCGCCCTCCTGGCCCAGCAGCGCGTCGGCCGGAACGGGGCAGTCGTCGAAGGCGACGCCGCCGAGCAGGCACCCCCGCACACCCGAGGTGGCGTATCGGGCCGAGCGGTCCACGCGGTCGGCGGGCAGCGCGTCGAGGTCCACGAGCAGATGCGAGTGGCTGCGGCTGCCCGGTCGGTCGTCGGTACGGGCGAACAGCACGGCTGCCTCGGCCCGGCCGATGTTGTTGACCAGTTGCTTGCCTCCGTCGAGGAGGTAGCCGTCGGGTGCGGGCCGCGCGGCGAGCGAGACGCGGGCGAAGTCGCTGCCGTGGTCGAGCTCGGTGTAGGCGGCGACGATCCGGCCGCCGCCGCACAGCAGCTCGGCCGCCCTGCGCCGCTGCTCGGCGCTGCCGTCCGCCCAGACGGGCAGCCCCGCGATGAAGCTGGTGACGCCGTGGCCGATGCCCAGGCTGCAGTCGCGCCGGAACAGGCTCCGCATGAGCAGCGAGAAGCGGTCGGCGCGCGCGAAGCGTCCGCCGAGCGCGGCCGGGACGAACTCGGCTCCGAGCCCGAACGCGGCCAGTGCCCGCTCCCCTTCGGGCAGCAGCTCCCCCCGCTCGTCGGCGGCGAGGACCGCCCGCAGACCGAGGGGGTTGTCCGGATCCCCCGGGTCGCCGAGCAGGGCCTCCAGGCGCTGGATGCGCTCCAGGGCGGTGGCGTGGTCCGCCGGGTCCTGTGTCGCGCCGGTGGTCAGCAGGTTCGTCATGCCGCGCCCTTCGCCGAACGGGTGGGGTCGGTCGCCGTGCGGTCGGTGGTCGCCACGCCTTCGGCCAGCGGGCAGTGCAGCAACGAGAACAGCAGTCCCCGGTCGGCCTGCGCGTACAGCGCGGGCGGCAGACGGTCCAGGGCCGGACCGTCGACGTCGTCCAGGTCGGGCACCCGGGTGAGGCGGTGCAGCAGCCGGGCCAGCACGGCGTCCAGCCAGGCGGCGCCCTCCCACAGCGGACCCGTCGCCCGGGTGGTGCCGGCGTTCTCCAGCCACAGGCGCACGCTCGCCGCGCCCGCGTACACCAGGGCGTATCTGCGGGCGGAGGCGAACGCCGCAGCGGGCACGGCACGCGCACGGTGCCGATGGGCGGCCATCTCCTCGTGCACCTCGTCCGCGACGGCCAGCAGGGCCCGGGCACGCTCAGCCACGGAAAGTGGCGCCGTCTCCTCGATCCGGCGCACGGCCTCGGGCAGTGACTGCACCACACCGGAACCGGAGCGGGCGTACAGGGTGAGCCGGCCGTGGTCGAGGGCGGGCGGCGGCCCGTCCAGCCGGGCGGCCGCGGCAACCCCGTCGAGGTCGGCGCGCCGCGCACGCCAGCCACGGTGGAGCACGGGGAACTGGTTGATCAGGGAGTTGAGGTTGACGGCCGTACTGCCGTCGAAAATGCCGACGATACGGTGGTCGCGCTCCAGTTTCTGGAAGGCGCCGTCGGCGAAGTCCGCCTCCAGCATCGCCCGGGCGCCGAGCAGCCCGCGCAACGCGCCGATCACCTCGTCGCCCAGGGTCGGCACCAGATACTTGACCGCGGCCGACACCAGGCTCTGCTCCTCGGTCAGGGTGTGCACGGAGCGGGTCGCGACGAGGCTCACGGCCTCCATGGCCAGCAGGTCGGCATAGCACTCGGCCAGACTGCGCGCCGCGTGCGGGAGTTCGGCGAGCGGGCGCCGGTACAGGAGGTGGGTACGGGCGAAGCCGACGGCGACGCGCAGTGCGTGGTCCGTCATGCCCAGGGACATCGCGGAGCACAGGGTGCGGGTGATCTGGAAGCCCTTGAGTACGGTCTCCAGACCCTCGCCCTCCCGTCCCACCAGGGCGTCTGCGGGTATCTCGGCGCCGGTGAAGGCGATGCCGCTGATGTCCGCGCCGCGCACGCCGTGTGTCGGCACGTGCGGCAGTGCCCGCCAACTTCCCTCGGCGAGGCCGGCCTTGTCGACCAGGAAGAGGCTGAAGCCACGGCTGCCGCCCTCCTGCTTCGTGCGGGCCAGCACGCAGACGAGGTCGGCCCGGGTCGCGTTGTTGATGAGCCACTTCTCGCCGTCGAGCCGCCAGCCACGCTCGGTGCGTTCGGCCCGCAGCCCGCCGGCCAGCAGGTCGCTGCCGTGGGCCTGTTCGGTGAGCGCCAGGGAGACGACCGCGCCCCGGGTGATCCGTCCGGCGAGTTCCTCGGCCTGCTCCGTGCTGCCCGCGACCCAGACGGACACGGCTCCCAGATAGGTCTTGGCGTGGGCGAGGGCGGAGGTGAAGTCGCGCCGGGACAGCATCCTGATCAGCTGCAGCAGCTCCTCGCCGCTGCGCAGTTCGCCGCCGTGCTCGGCGGGCACGAACCAGCGCGGCACGCCCAGCGCGTCCAGTTCCCGGCAGACCACCGCGGGGAACGCCTCCGCCCGGTCGAGTTCCGCGACACGCCGGTAGGAGAACTCCCGGCGTTCGTCGTGCGGGTCGCCCAGGCGCACCTCCAGCTCCCTGGCGAGTGCGAGGGGGTCCCAGTCCGCGCCGGCCGGTGTGGGCGGAACGCTCAGCTGGTGGGCGGGGCGGGAGGGGCCGGCCGGGGCGCGGAAGGCGGCGCGCAGCTCGGCCGACAACTCCTCGTGCAGCGAGGCGAGTTCGCCGGTCTCGAACAGGGTCCTCATCCGGGTGCGCCTGATCTTGCCGCTCGTTGTGCGGCTGATCCGTCCGGGCTTGACGAGGACGACGCCGCCGACCCGGACCCCGAGGCGACGTGCGAGCCCGGCCCGCGCGGTGCGGGCCAGAGCGGTCAGCTCCTCGGCGGAGCGGCCGCGACCGCGCACCTCCTGCACCGCCACGATCTCCTCGGTGGCGCCGGTGTCGGGCCGGCACGCGAAGACGGCGGCGGGCAGTTCGGCGAAGGCCGCGTCGAGGTCGCGCAGTTCGCGCTCGATGTCGTGCGGATACAGGTTCCGCCCGTGCACGATGATCATTTCCTTGAGCCGACCGGTGACGTACAGCTGCCCGGAGCGCAGCGCCCCGAGGTCGCCGGTGCGGAGGAAGGGGCCGTGGCCGTCGGCGGTCGTCGCGCGGAAGGTCTGCTCGGTCTCCTCGGGCCGGTTCCAGTAACCGAGCGCGACGCTGTCGCCGCGGATCCAGATCTCGCCGACCCTCCCCTCGGGCAGCTCGGTCCGGGTCGCGGCGTCCACGACGCGCACGTCGAGGCCGCGCACCACGCCGCTGCCGGCCAGCTCCCGCACCGTGGCCCCGGGCCCGGCCTCGGCCACCTCGTCACGGGCCAGGGCCGCGGCGTCGGCGCGCAGCACCGTCGGCGGCTCGTCGGCCGGGGTTCCCGAGACATAGAGCGTGGCCTCGGCGAGGCCGTAGCCGGGCAGCAGGGACCGCGCCGAGAAGCCGGCGCCCGTGAAGCGCTTGGCGAACCGGTCCAGGGTCGCGGCGTCGACCGGCTCGGCGCCGTTGCACGCGTACGTCCAGCGGGACAGGTCGAGCCCCACGGTCTGCTCCTCGGTGAGGTGCCGCGCGCACAGGTCGTAGGCGAAGTTCGGGGCGCAGCTGATGTCCGCGCCGTACCGGTCGATCAGCCGCAGCCAGGAGACGGGATGCTTGAGGAAGTCGGTGGACGACATGAGCACGGCGGTGCCGCCCAGGTGGAGCGGGGCCAGCATCATCGCGATGAGGCCCATGTCGTGGTAGGCGGGCAGCCAGCTGCACCAGGTCATGTCGCCGTGCCAGCCGTGGCTGTCGCGCATCAGCCGCAGGTTGTGCACGAGCGCGCCGTGCGGCACCATCACGCCCTTCGGGTCGCTTGTGGAGCCGGAGGTGTACTGCAGGAAGCACAACGTGCCTGGTTCCACCTCGTGTTCGGCCCAGGCCTCGGCGTCGCCGGCATGCTCGGCGGTCTCCACGGCGGCCGCGGCCAGGTCCGGCAGCTCCGCACGCCCGGTCTCCAGCCAGCGGGTCACGGCGGGCAGCCCGGACTCGTCGGTCAGCACCAGCCGGGCTCCGGTGTCGGCGGCGATCGCGGTGGTGCGCGACTCCTGCCGCCCGAACCCGCCGGGCAGGGGCACCGGGACCGGGACCGTCCCCGCGTAGAGGCAGGCGAGGAAGGCACGGACGAAGCCGGTGCCGGGGCCGCAGGACACCAGCACCCGTTCGCCGGGCAGTGCCCGCCGCCCGAGCCACTGCGCGGCGGCCCGGGCCCGCTCGTCCAGTTCTCCGTACGTCAGGTGCTCCTCTGCCTCTCCGGCGCTGAAGCGGACTGCGCTGCGCGCGGGTGTCCGTGCGACCCTGCGGCGCAGTGCACTGACGAAGCTTTCGAAGTCGGTCACCCCAACTACTCACCCTCTGCGGCTCGTTGGGCCGCGTTCGCACAGCAGCGGTATGAGCACCAGCGAACCGGCGTCCGCTATGCGGCTCCTATATCTCGCATATGTGGCCCTCTGGTGCTTTGTGCGATCAAAAAGGCCGGCCTTCGTTCCGCGCCCGTGAGTGGGCCGCCGTTCCGTACCCTCGGAGGGAAGTGATGCCGCACGGCGACCCCGGGGCACAGACGCGGTGGGACCGTGAGGCTCAGCCGCATCCGCCCGCGTGCCCGTCGTCGACGGACCGGGTGGGCTCGGTGAGCGGGATCGCCGGGTCGTCCGGGGGCTCCGCGAGAGCGGGGTTCTTCCCGGTGAGTGCCGCGACGAAGGCGGGCAGCCGGTCGACACCCCAGTACTTGTCGTAGTGGTCGACGAAGAAGGGCACACCGAAGACACCGTCGCGCTGTATCTCCAGCAGGATCCGCACCCCCTCCGCACGCAGCCCCGGGTCGTCGGAGGCGGCGGCCAGCTCCTCGGGATCCAGGCCCAGTTCGGCACCGAAGCCGGCGACCACCGACCGGTCGCAGACGTCCTGCCCGAGTTCCCAGCGGGCCCGGGCGGCGAGCGCGATGTACTCGGGCCCCCTGCCGTGCCGTGCCGCCGCCAGGTACCCGAGGTGCGGCACCTCCCACACGGGATCCCGGTCCACCGGCCAGCTGAACGCCAGCCCCCGCTCGGCGGCCAGCCGCCGCACGTCCTGGAGGATGTAACGGTGCTTCTCCGGGGACATGGGGGTGTAGGGGAAGGAGCCACCGGCTTCCGCCAGTAGCTTCCGGCTCAGCTCGTCCGGCTCGAAGAACGGCACCCACTCCAGGGCCGTGGCGGTGCGCGGGTGCCGCTGGAGGAGGTCGCGGTAGGCGAGCCAGGAGTACGGGCTGCGCAGCGAGAAGTAGAAGCGCGGGGGACGCCTGGCGCGGCGGCCCCCGCGGGCCGCGGCGCTCACAGGGCGATACCGCCGTCCACCTGGAAGACCTGCCCCGTGATGTACGACGCCTCGGGCGAGACCAGGAAGGCGACGAGCGAGGCGACGTCCTCGGCGCTGCCGAAGCGCTTGAGCGGAATGCGGCCCAGCATCTCCTTGGCCGTCTTCGGCGGCAGCGCCGACGTCATGTCGGTCTCGATGAAGCCGGGTGCCACCGCGTTGGCTCGGATCCCGTGCCGCCCGGCCTCCTTCGCGAAGGAGCGGGTGAAACCGATGATCCCGGCCTTCGACGCCGAGTAGTTGGTCTGGCCCGCGTTGCCGGCCACTCCGGCGACGGAGGAGAGGGTGACCACGGTGCCGCCGCCCCGTCTGATCATCGGGAAGGCCACCGATCGGCACAGGTTGTAGGTGCCGTCCAGGTTGGTGCGCACCACGGCGTCCCAGTCCTCGTCCGGCATCAGGGCCAGCGGGCTGTCCCGGGTGATGCCGGCCGAGGTGACCGCGGCCGACGGCGGGCCGAGTTCGTCCTCGGCCGCGGCGACGAAGTCCCGTACCTGGGTGCGGTCGGCCACGTCCACGCGCCGGGAGAGCACACGACGCCCCAGCTCCCGCACCGCCTTCTCCACCAGGGTCGCCGCCTGCTCGTCGGAGCGGTAGCAGAAACCGATGTCGTAGCCGTCCCTGGCCAGGCGTTCGACGACCGCGCGGCCGATGCCGCGCGACCCCCCGGTGACCAGTGCGACCTTGTCACTCTGTGCGGACATTGCGTCATCTCCTCACACGTTCAGCACGGTGCGTTCGGCGGCCGGGCGCAGGTCACCCACATCGCGCAGCGCCACCACGAACGTGCCGACCCGCAGCACCTCGCGGCCGCCGGCGTACGTCGCGCCCGCGAGGATCGCCGTCTCGTCGACGGCCTTCACCAGGCGCACCCGGTGCTCCAGGACGTCACCCGGGTAGGCGCGCACGCCCACGGTCACGTCGTTGATGGACCCCGCCAGCTCGACCTTCCCGGCCAGCACGTCCGGGTTGGGCGCCTCCCACACCGACAGCAGCACCGCGGACTGGGCCCACGACTCGATGACGAGGGAGGTCGGATAGGCGTAGTCGGCCGGAGCGGCGTCCTGGCCGAGCCGGGCGTAGCAGGGCTCGTTGCCGGAGACGGCCTTGATCGCGGTCAGGCTCTCGCCCGGCGCCACCCGTGTGACCCGGTCGACGAGGAGAATCTGCCCCCGGTGCGGGATGGTGTTCTTGATCCGGTCGATGCCGTACCCGGTCACTGCGTGCCCTCTTCCTGGTCACGGCCGTGCCCGACGCGATAGCGCAGGCGGATGTCCGCGACCTTGCCCCGGTTGGTGGCCACGGCCGCCTTGAAGAGCAGCCCGGCCGCGCTGTCGGCGACGGACACGTCGGCCAGCACCCGGTCGCCCGGGAAGACGGGCCGGTGGAAACGGCAGCGCTCCATGGCGACGAGTTCGACGTCGCCGCCGTCCGCTGCGTCGGCCGCAGGCACGTTGGTCCTGGCCCACTGGCGCACCGTGCGGTCGGCGGCCTCGATGAGGAACACACCGGGCAGCACCGGAAAGCCCGGGTAGTGACCGGCGAGGACGGGGTCGTCGTCCATCGGGGCCTCGAAGACGGTGGCCGCGCCCTCGGCGTTGCTGCGCATCAACTCCAGTTCGCCCAGCGGCGAGGCGGCGCTCAACGGGACTCCCGCAGCTTGTGGTCGAGCAGTTCGTAGGTGCCCTGGAGGGAGGTGATGGAGGCCAGCTCGGTCTCGGCGAGCCGCACCCCGTACTCCTTCTCCAACCGCACCGTGATCTCCAGCGCCATCAGGGAGTCGACGTCGAGGTCCTCCATGAAGTGGGCCTCGTCGGTGACCTCGGCCACGTCCAGGTCGAGGACTTCGGCCACCAGGTCACGCAGTTGCTCCTTGTCCAGCCCGGATGTGGTGGTGTCGGCCATGGTGTGCACGCGTCCTTTCGGGTAATGGGTGTACGAGTACGAGCGGTGCGTCACCGGATGGCGGTGCGCAGGACGACGGCGCCGGTCTGGCCGTCCGGGTCGACGGAGGTGACGAGCACCGGCCGATCCGCCTCTGCTGTCAGGGCCGCGGCGAGCTGGAGCGAGGCGGAGGCCGCGCCGCAGTCGCCGGTCAGCCGGCGGAGCCGCAGCCGGGGCGGCCGGTCTTCGCCGAAGATGCGCGCGAGCGCCGTGTCCTCACGGGCGCCCAGCGGCCCGCCGCTGTCGGAAGGCACCAGCAGTTCGACCTCCTCGGGGCGCACGTCGGCCTCCTTGAGGGCCTCGGTGACGGCCCGGGCGACGGCCTCTCCGGCCCGCTCGGGGTCGGTGAAGGCGATGAACCGGGCACCGGCCGGCGCGGCGTGGGCGGTCCGGCCGTGGGCGCGGGCCCTGGAGAGGGGTTCGAGCAGGAAGAGCGCGCAGCTCTCACCGAGCGGTCCGGCGGGCTGCCGGTGCGGCCCGCCGGTGCGGGCGCGGTACTCCAGCCAGGCACGCTCGGTCGAGAACTCTTCCACGGCGCCGCACAGCACGGCCTCGCAGTGCCGCTGACGCAACAGCCGGGCCGCGTAGTTGAGGGCGAGCAAACCGGTCAACGCGCCGCCGGCCACGGTGGTGTTGGGCCCGCGCAGCGTGTGCCAGATGGCGCTCTGGCCCGCGGCCCGGTTCATCACCGTGTTCGGGAACAGCGCCGGGTCGACGTGGAAGGGCTTCTCGCCGGTCAGTGAGTCCCGGGTGAAGTCCATGATGCTCTGCACGCTGCCGTGCCCGGTGCCCAGCACCATGCCCACCGCTTCCGGGTGGTCCTGGGCGAGGCCCGGTCCGGCCTGCTCCAGGAGCATTCCGGCGGTCGCGACGGCGAGCGCGGTGGCGCGGTCCATGGCCCGGGTTCCCTTGCGGCCCAGCACGGTCCGTGCGTCGAAGTCCGGTATGCGGCCCGCGCGTTCGTACGGGCCGAGGTCCGCCGCGCCATCGCCGGGGCGGACCGCCTCGCGGTTGCCCCGCACGCCTTCGGTGAAGGCCTCGGCGCCGAGCCCGTACGGCGACGCCACGGACCAGCCGGATACGACCAAGGGGTCCGGGTCCGCCCCGGTGGCAAGACTGACACTCATCGCTGTCTGCTCCTGAAGGTGGAAGTCGTGAAGGGAACGGCGGCGGATTCAGCCCCAGGCGCCGGCGGCGGCGTGCAGCTCCGCCCCGTCGACGCCGATGGTGTTGCCGGTCAGCCACGAGGACTCGGTCCGGGAGAGCAGTGCGACGGCGTCCGCGACGTCCTCGGGGCGCGTCAGACGGCCGTGCGGGTTGTTCTCGGCGGCGCGCTCGAGGTAGCCGGCGTGTTCCGGAATGCGGCGCAGGGCGGGGGTGTCGGTGGTGCCCGCGCGCAGGGCGTTCACCGCGATGCCGCTGGTCGCCAGCTCACACGCCAACTGGCGGACATGGGACTCCAGGGCGCTCTTGGCCGCGGAGACCGCGCCGTAGCTGGGCAGGTGCTGCGAGGTGCCGGCGCTGGTCATCGCGTACACCTTCGAGCCGGGGCGCAGCAGACCGGCGGCGCGCAGATCCTGCGTCCAGTACACGAGGCTGTTGGCCATGACGTCGAGGGTCATCTCCAGCTGCCGCGCGGTGAGCTGCTTCTCCCAGCCCTCGCGCGGCAGGAAGGGCACCAGGGTGCCGAAGGCGAGCGAGTGGACCAGGATGCGGATGCCGCCGCCGGAACCGGTCAGTTCGGCGAGCTCGGGGACGAGCCGTTCGCGGGTGGCACGCGCGGCTGCGTTGGCGTTGAAGAAGTGTGCTTCGACGCCCCGCCCACGCAGGTCGGTGACGAGTGCCTCGACCTCCTCGGCGCGAGCCGCCGTGTCGAAGTGCACGCCGGCGATGTTGACGCCCTCGTCGGCGAGCCCGAGGGCGATGGCCCGGCCGATACCGCTGGAGGCCCCGAGGATCAGGCACCAGCTCTCCTCAAGCGGTTTCAGCATGCTGTGACTCCTGTGTGTGGTGAGGCGACAGGGGGCGGACGCGAACCAGGGCGACATGACCGGCGCCGGTTGCGCAGACCACGAGACGGGCGTCGCCCTCCCGCGCGGTGACGGCCTGGGCGACGGCCAGGGCGGGGCCCAGACAGCCGGTCCGCCTCGGCGGGAGCGGCAGGCCGGATCCGGCGGGGTCGTCGGCGGCGAACGGCTCCGGCGGGCGTACCGGGACGCCACTGAGCACCGCCGCCACCGCTTCGGAGACCGGGGAGGAGTCCAGGTCCAGGTGAACGGTCACGGGCGGGTCCGCCGGCCCGGCCAGGGGGGCGAGCGCTCCGGCGAGGGCACGGTGGGCGCGGGCCCGCCCCGCGGCGCCGCCCAGCGCCGCGGGCGGCACGAACAGCGAGCGGGTCCGCAGGGTGGCGCGGACCATGGCGCCCCGGGTCCGGGCCGCCGCGGCAGACTCCAGGGTGAACGCCACGGCGCCCTGTTCGCCCCCGCCTCCCCGGGTGGCCGGAACGGGCTCCTCGACCGCGGCCATCACCAGCGTGTCGCACCGGCCCGACGCCAGCGCGAGGGCGCCGGCGGGCAGAGCGTCCACCGCGGCCGTACGGGCGGTGGCGACGGTCAGGGCGAAGCCGTTCAGCGAGAGCTCGGCGGCCAGCCGGTTGCCCAGGACGTTGACCGCGAAGTAGGGGGCCGAGGCCGGGGAGATACCGGCCGCCCCCTCGCCCACGACGGTCGTGTCCATGCTGTCGAACAGGCCGGCGAGACCGCCGTTGGTGGCGAGCAGGAGGCCGCGCCGGTCTGCTGGGTACGCGTCGGGACGTCCTCCGTCCGCCAGTGCCGCACGGCCCGCGGCGAGGACGTACTGGGCAGCCGGGGGAAGGTACTTGTAGCCGCGGGGACCGAGTCGCTCGCGGTGGTCGAACCACATGCCGGCCGGAGACGGTACGGCCGCGGCCGTCCGCGGGTCGTCGCCCCACGGGGAGACGACGCCCACGCCGGTGACGGCGAGTTCGGCCGGAACCGGACACCGGGCGTTCACCGCGGTTCACCCCCGTCGTCCGGCCCTGGCCCGCCGGCCATCACCAGTGAGGCGTTGTTCCCGCCGAACCCGTACGCGCTGACCAGCACCCGGCGGGCCGTCGCGGGCAGCGGCACCGGCGCGCCCTGCGGCAGCAGCACCTCGCACTCCGGGTCCTGCTCCTTGAGCGGCACGTTCGGCGGGATGACGCCGTGCCGCAGGATCAGTGCCGCCGCGACCGCGCCGAGCGCGGCGGACGCGCCGCCCGAGTGGCCGAGCAGCGCCTTGAGGCTGTACAGCGGCAGGTGCGCAGCGCGCTCCCCGAAGACCCGGTGCAGGGCGCGGCTCTCCAGGACGTCGTTGAGCCGGGTTCCGGTGCCGTGCGGGATGACGCAGCCCACTTCGTGTGCCGCCTCGCCCACGGCCTCGCGCATGGCCCGCACGATCTGCTCGCCGTCGGCCCGGGGGGCGGTCGGATGGTCCGCGTCGCAGCTCCATGCGGCGGCTTCGAGCCTCAGCACCCCGCGGGAGGACAGCGGGGCCGATGTCCCCCGTGCCCGGGCGTGCGCGGCCGACTCCACGACGAGGACGCCCGCGCCCTCGGCGAACACGGTGCCGCCGCGGTCGCTCTCGAAGGGCCGGCAGCGCTCGGGGTCGACGGCACCGAGTCGGTTGAAGCAGCCGAGCGCCACCCGTGAGTAGGCGTCCGACCCGCCGGCGATCACGATGTCCGCCTCGCCCGCCCGCACCAGGTCCGCCGCGACGCCCAGGGCGTAGCCGCCCGCCGCGCAGGCGTTGGCGACATCGTGGACCGTGCCGAACAGCCCCAGTTCACCGGCGAGCGCCGTCGCGAGGCGGAACGGCGGCAGCCATCTCTCGGCCCCCCGCCCGCGCTCGTTGGGCCCGGGCTCGCCCATGCAGCTGCCGAGGACCACGGCCGTACGGGCGGCGGCCAGGGCCGCGGCGTCGAGTCCGGCGTCGGCCAGCGCCTCGGCGGCGGCGAGCGAGGCGAACCGGGTCGCCCGCTCGGCCGCCAGGTCGAAGTCGGGCACCAGGCTGATCAGCGGCAGGTCCATGCGGGCGAGCGGGTCCGCCGGCCGGTCGGGCAGGCGGGTACCGGCCGCCGTCATGGCCTGCCACAGCAGGTCCGCGCCGGCACCGTGGCAGGTGACGGCGCCGACCCCGGTGACCACGACCTCGACCTCGTGGTTCATGCCGTCCGGCCCTCCAGGGCCGCGTTCATCCGGTCGTCGAAGGGCACCAGGGACCAGTCGCGGCGGTTCTCGATCACCGCGTAGCCGTGGGTGATCCGGCCGGTCGCGGTCTGCACGAGCTGTCCGTCGCGCACCACGTAGGTGTCCATGCGCGAGTCGTACGTGAAGCCCTTGAAGACGCTCTCGACGGTGAGGACGACATAGAGGTCCTCCTCCATGCGCGCCTCGTCGAGGACGGTGATGCGCGAGTGCGGCACGACCGGGATCCAGTTCTGCTCGTCCAGCAGCGTCTTGATGGACACGCCGCGGTCGGCGACCAGGCGGTCCTTGGCCTCCTCCATCAGGCGCAGGTAGCCGGACATCTGCTGGCGCTCGGTGAAGTGGCAGTACCAGTACGGGATCCGGAACTTCCACGCGTAGGCGTTGCGCCCGGCCGTCAGTTCCTTGACCAGGTCGTCGGCGGCGAGGTCCACCTCGACGGGCTCCGGGGTCCAGCCGGGCTCCGCCGCGAGCCGGTCGACCGTGAACGGCGCGAGCGCGGCCGGCACGGGCTCCGCGCCGCCGCCCCGCGGGTCGAGGCGCAGCTGCACCCTCACGGTCGAGGTGACGGCCTTGAGCAGGGTCTCGCGCCGCACGTGCAGCGTGACGGCGAAGACCAGTTCGCCGTCCTTGGCCCTGCGGTGCGGCCTCACCTCGGCGACGGCCGTGTCGTCGATGTGGAAGGCGTGCAGGATGCGGGTGTCGATGTCGACGATGTCGGTGCACAGGCCGTACACCTCGTAGATGGTTCCCGGGGCGATGCCGGCCTGCCTCAGGTGGTTCAGGACGGCTTCCTCGACGAGGTAGTTGACATGCTTGAACCCGATCCAGGTGCAGATGTTGGAGCCCTCGTAGCGGGGGCGGATCTCCAGCCGGCTGGGTTTCTTCAGGGCGAGAACCGAGGCGGCGAGGTCAGCGGTGTGGGTGGTCACGTCGACTCCGGTGCGTAGAGGTGGAGTTGCGGAAAGGTGGAGGAGCGGGAGGCGAAAGGGTCAGGAGGCGACGCGGGTGGTGGGCGCCGTGCCGCCCGCGAGGCCGGGAAAGACCTCGCTCAGCAGCCTGTGCACCGCGTCCGCGAAGCGCTGCGGCTGTTCGGCCATGGCGAAGTGGCCGCAGTCTCCGAAGAGTTGGAACCTCCCGTCGGGCAGGGCGGCGGCCAGCGCCCTGGCGTCGTCCGGCGGGGCGGCGAAGTCGTCCACACCGGCCACCACGAGCACCGGCAGGCGCAGCGCATCGACGTCGAGCCAGGGACTGCGCAGATACGCGCCGAAGAACTGCTGCCAGCCGTACGGCCCGATCCGGTCCCGCACCCGCTGTGCCATCGCGCTGCGCAGGTCGGGCCGGATGCGGTCCCCCGCACTGATTCTCAGCCCCTCCTCGAGGATGCGGTGGAAGCCGCCGAGGTAGTACAGGGCGTCGTCCCAGGTGAAGTGTTCGGGGCTGCGCCGGTGGAAGGGGGCGACCACCACCGCGGCCCGTGGCCCACGGCCGGTTCCCCGGCGCGCGAGCGCCTCCAGGGTCGGCCCCGCGGTGAAGGAGTGCACGACGACCGCGTCCACTCCCCCGGGCACCCCGTCCAGGGCGTGCTCCACGTGGTCCGCCGGGTCGTCTCCCCGGCTCCACTCAGGATCACCCTCGGCCCCCCAGGGCAGCACGGCCTCCCAGATCTCGACGCCGTCCGGCGCCAGGCGGTCGTATGCCCGCCACACGGACGTACTGCCGGCCAGCCCGTGCAGGAGCAGCACCCGTACCGGCCGGCCGGCGGCCCGGGGCGCGCGCCGTCGGCGGACCACGGCGACACGGTGTCCACCCCGCCCCAGCAGCCCACCGGGGCCGGTCGCGGCGCCCGATCCGCCGGAGCCGGCCGGGCCGGCCCCGGCATCCCCGCCCGCCGAGTTCCGCGTCCTCATCGGGCGGTGCCCGCGAGCCGGGGCGCGACGGCGTCCGGCACGGTCAGGATCAGCGCCGCGCTCGCGTCGTCCCCGCCTGCGTCACCGGTGCCCGCGCTGACGAGCACCACGTCGTCGTCCGCTCCGCTGCGGCCCTCCAGCCAAACGGCCGCCGCCGCGCACTGCAGCACGCCGAGCGCGCCGGACGACGCACCGTGGAGCGCGGACAGGTCGTGCACCGGGACGCTGCCCGCTCCCGCGCCGAGGCCCGGCGCGGGGGCTCGCATCCCTTCGGGGTGCTCGGGTACGCACCACAGCCCCACCCGGCCCGGACGCAGGTCCCGCACCTCGGCGACCGCGTCGGCGTGGCCGCCCCGGCGGGCGTACGGGCCGATGGCGGCCAGCGGGCGCACCCCCCGGGCCTCGGCCGAGGCGGCCGACTCGGCCACGAGCGCCACCGATCCGTCGAACAGGTCGGGGGCATCACTCAGGTCGTCCGGGGCCGCTTCGGGCACCCCCGTGACATGGCGTACAGCCGGATTGTCGGGCTCGACCCCGAGGACGAGCATCCGCTCGACCCGGCCCGAAGCGATCAGCAGCCGGGCCCAGTTCACGGCGTCGAGTCCGGAGGTCGGCCCGTTGCACAGAGTCAGATTGGCACCGCGCAACCCGTGTGTGATGGCGACCCAGGAGGCGACGACATTGCTGGATGTGGCGGGCAGCATCATGGGGCTGGTCGCCAGGTAGCCGGACTCGGCGATGGTCCGCACGGTCTCGCAGACCGTGTCGACGTTGCCGTAGTTGGTGCTCGCGGTCACGCCGACGCTCTCGCCCGGGACCGTCAGGCCGCCCGTCTCGTCGGTGAGTCCGGCGGCGCGCAGGGCGTCCCGAGCCGCCACCATGGCGAGCTTCGTGGCCCGGTCCTTGTAACGCAGACCGCGCCCGGTGAGCCGGGAGACCGGGTCCACCGCCTGGCGGTGGTCCGCGGGCAGCGGCCCGAGCAGGCCCTCCGGTCCTGGCACCCCGCGAACGGCGGTGCCCAGTCCTGTGATCACGGCAGGCGCCGTGCGTACGCTCCTCACTGGTCCGCTCCCTCCGGATGCCCCGGGGTGCTGCCGGGGCCCTCGACCCGCTCCACGACCGCCACGGCGTTGAGTCCGCCGAACCCGAACGAGTCGACCTGTGCGAGGCGCATCGGCTGCCGCGGCCGCTCGGCCGTGCCTCGCACCAGACGGAAGCCCGCGACGGCGTCCACGGGGTCGTCGAGGTACACGGTGGGCGGGACGATCCCCGTCCGCATGACGTCGACGGCCGCGACCAGGCTGTGCAGCCCCGAGGCACCCGCGGTGTGCCCGGTCATCGACTTGATGGCGGTCATGTACGGCGACGGGGCGAGCCCCGTGAACACCGAACCCAGTGCGCTGGACTCGGCTTCGTCGTTCAGCGGTGTGCCGGTGCCGTGCAGCATGACCAGGTCGATGTCGGCGGGCCGTACGCCGGAACGCCGGTGCGCCTCCTGGACCACCGCGGCGATGCTCTTGGCGTCGGGCGCCGAGGGGTGGTACGCGTCGCAGTTGACCGCGACGCCCCGCACCCTGGCGTGCACTCGGGGCGCGCCGCCGGGCCCGTCGCTCTCCCTGCGCAGCACCACGGCCACCGCGCCCTCGCCCTGGAGCATCCCGCGCCGGCCCCGGTCGAACGGCCTTACCCGGTCGGGGGCTTCGGGGTAGCAGCGGTCCAGCAGCCCGTAGGTACTCTCGGTGATGGTGTCGACACCGGCGACGACGACGGTGTCCGCCGCGCCCTGGTCGAGCAGATCGGCGCCCAGGGCCAGGGTGTACAGCGAGGCCGAGCACGCGTTGGCCACGGTGTGGGTGTCGGCGGCGCCGAAGCGGCGCCGCAGCATGGTGCCGAAGTGCAGATCGGACGCGTCGAAGGGGATCCCGTCCCGCCACGAGAGTTCCACCGAGCGCAACTCGCGCAGGGTGGTGCCGACCAGCACCGGAACGCGTGACAGGTCGTCGCCGAGCCCCGCGTCCGCCACGGCCGCCGCGACGGCCTGCTCCAGCCAGCGCGTTGCCCGCAGCGGCTGATCCACACCGGGCGCCGGGCGGTCGTCGATCTCGTAGGCCACCCGGGCACGGAACTTGTCGCGGTCGTATCCGCGCAGCGGCCCCAGTCCGCTGCGGCCGGCGACCAGCGAGTCGAAGATCTCCTCGACGCTGCGGCCGATGCTCGCGACGGCGCCCATCCCGGTCACGATCCAGCTCATGCCGCCCTCCGGTAAGCACCGAGGATCAGGACGGCGTTGTTGCCCCCGAATGCCAGGGCGTTGTTCTGCACCACGTTCAGCTCCGCCCTGACGGCCTCGTTGGGCACGCAGTCGACGGCGCACTCGGGGTCGGTCTCGCGATGGTTGATCGTCGGGGGAATGAACCCCTCGGTGATCGCCAGCGCACAGGCCGCGGCGGCCACGGCGCTGGCCGCGCCCATGCTGTGGCCGATCATCGACTTGATGGAGACGGTGCGCGGCATGGCGTCCGCGCCGAAGACCTGACGGATGGCGCCCGCCTCGGTGATGTCGTTCGCCCTGGTTCCGGTGCCGTGCGCGGAGACGAAGTCGATCTGGTCCGGGGTCACGCCCGCGTTGCGATGAGCGATCTCCATGGTCCGCGCGACGCTGTCGCGGTCCGGGGCGACCGGGTGCAGAGCGTCACAGGCGAGCCCGTAGCCCAGGACCTCGGCGTAGATCCGGGCCCCGCGGGAGAGCGCGGAGTCGAGACTCTCCATGAGGAGGATGCCCGCGCCCTCGCCGGTGAGAATGCCTTCGCGGTCCTTGTCGAAGGGACGGCAGACCTCGGGGGCGACCGTGCCGAGCCGGTAGAAACCGGTGAACGTCTTGCGGCACGCGGCGTCGGCGCCACCGCACAGCGCGATGTCGACGTCGCCGCTGCGCAGGGCGTCGTAGCCGTACCCGACCGCGTAGTTGCCCGCCGCGCACGCGGTCGGGAGGGTCACGGCCTCCACGTCCTCCAGCCCGAGCTCGCGGACGATGCCGGCCGACAGGCGTCCGGCCGGGATGCGCCGGGCGACGACGGGGTCGTACTTCTCGGGGCCGGTCTCCACGCCCGCGGCGACGAGCTGGTCCAGATCGCGGGATTCCCCGTCCGTGGTGCCCACGGACACCAGCGACCGGCGCGCTCGCACGTCGGGCGCGGTCAGGCCCGCGTCCTCGACCGCCATCCGCGCGGCGGCGACCGAGAACTGGCTCGCCCTGCCCAGCTCTTCGGGGTGCTGCCGGGTGATCCAGCGCCCGGGCTCGAAGTCGGTGACCTCGCAGCCGTTGGCATGGGCGAACCCGGTCGTGTCGAACGCGGTGATCGGCTTGACGCCGCTGCGTCCTTCACGGAGTCCGGCGGTGAAGGCCTCGACACCGATGCCGATGCTGGTGATCACACCGAGCCCGGTGATCACCACCCGGCGTCCGTCGGCCCCGCGGCCCTGGACCTGGCGACCGCTGCGAACTCGTGTGTCCGTGCTGATCGAAGCATTCATCGAAGGTCACCCATCCGGCGATCGAGAACGGCGATCAGTGCTGGGCGGCTTCGGCCACCACCGCGTACACGCCCTCCAGGTTGACCATCCGGCTCAGCTCGGCCTGGTCGATGGTCACCTTCTGCGTCCGCTCCAGAGCGGCGAGGATCTCGATGGCACGGAGGGAGTCCGCGTCGTGCTCCTCCTTGAAGAGGCTGGTCTCGGTGACCTCGTCCTCGTCGATCTCGAGAATGTCGCAGACGATCTCCTTGATCTCCTGCTTGCGGGCAGCGTCAAGGCCGTTCGTAACGCTCGCGTTGGTCATCTCGACTCCAATGAGGGATCCGTGCCGGCTTCCGGCGACTGAGCCGTCCGTGTGATGGGTCGAGAGTGGAATGGGCGGCTATACGCGGCCTATACGGCTTCTGCTTCGTCGACCCAGCCCAGCTGGGCGGCGCGCAACCCCGCCTGGAAGCGGCTGCGGGCGCCGAGCCGGCTCATCAGCTCGGCGGTGATCCGGCGCCCGGTGCGCACGGACACACCCAGCTTGCGGGCGACGACCTCGTCCGTGAGCCCCTCGCCGAGCAGCCGCACGACGGCCTTCTCCTGCGGCGTGAGCTCCCCGTCGCTACGCTCCCTGTGCTGCGGCCGGCCGTCGGCGAACGGGATGGCGTTCGCCCATACGCGCTCGAAGAGTTCGCAGAGCGCGACGATGACGCCACGGCCGTTCACGACGAGGGCTCCGGCCGCGGAGTCGTCGGGATCGGTGGGCACCACGGCATGGACGCGGTCGAACACCAGCATCCGGCAGGGCAGCGACGCCGTGGTGCGCACCTCGTCGCCGTGCGAGTGCAGCCAGCGCAGATGCTCCACCGTCGCCGGGTCGTTGTGGACGCTCTCCAGATAGACGCTGCGCATGGCCACGCCGCGCAGGGCCAGGTCCTGGGTGAGGGGTTGGCTGGCCAGGCGGCTCGCCTCACTCTGCGGACCGCCGGCCGCGAAGGCGAGCAGCTCGGACTCGCACTTCCGGGTCAGCCCCTCGATGCGAAGCCGTATCTCCTCAAGGCCGTTGAGCCGCTCGATCGCCGAGCCCCGCAGGTCCTGATGAGCCGCGTTGTAGTCGTCGATGAACCGGGACACTTCCGTCCGCGCGTCCGCGAGCTGCTGCTGCCGCTCCAGGAGCTCGTTCTCCTGTCGGGCCAGAAGCGCCTCGAGAGCGACCTCCGGACTCACCACACGGAGATTTTCCGGTGCCCCCCAAGCAGGCTTTACGAGAGAAAGGCGGACACATTCATCCAGCGCGGAACGGACTAACTCTCGCGGCCATCCCAGCGAGGCGGCGAGCTCATCTACCCCACTTTCAGGCTTCCTCAACATCGATCGGTATATCTCGGACACATGGGACGATAGACCCAAGGGGTCCAACATCTGCGCTCCTTCCCCCGTCGGTCGCACACACGCCCGAACATTATGTTCGAGTTGAAATTAGTTCGCAACGAATATGCAACGAAGCCGAAGGGGGTGAGCACACAAGTAGGGCCCGCCTCTACGAAGCGGACCCTTTTTCAGTCACTGATGGCCGAATATCAACCCCATATGGGGTCACCCTGGCCGTCCGAACTGTCCGATTCCACCGACACCGCACCCCAGATCGGATCCTGAGCAGGAGCGGTCATCGACGAAGCGGCCCTCGCCGCCGACGCCGGAGCCGACATTGAGGCACTCGCGACAGTCAAGGCGCCCGCAACCGCGAGGATCGACACAGCGACGACGGCACGCGACAGACTCTTCCGCATGAAAAGAATTCCCCCATAGAAAAGAACATCGTTCAAATTCTCGACCGGAAGTTCGTCGATCGACCCACAAATCGTCGCCGATACACACCGGGAATCGCCACGAAAAATCAATGCAGGGAGCTGCACTGGCAGTACTCTGACAGCGGAATCGCGAATTCCGAATTCCGTGTAAAGTTTCCGTGAGGCCCCGAGGGCAGACGAGTCGGGCTGTACGCCGGGTTCTGTTCCGAGGGGTCCTCGCGGGCCCCTCGGCGACGGCCATCCATCTAGGGCCGGTGTTGCCACCGGCCTCGTGCGGTCTACCCGCGGACTCGGGCGGGCAGCCCTCGAACGTCCGCGCAGAAACACCTGAGTGCTTCCTTTTGACCTTGCTCCGGGTGGGGTTTACCTAGCTGCCCAGGTCACCCTGGGCACTGGTGGTCTCTTACACCACCGTTTCACCCTTACCAGGGGCCGGAGCCCCGGGCGGTCTGCTTTCTGTGGCACTGTCCCGCGGGTCACCCCGGGTGGCCGTTAGCCACCACCCTGCCCTGTGGAGCCCGGACGTTCCTCGGGAAGCCCCCAAGGGGACTCCACGCGGCCGTCCGCCCGGCTCGTCTGCCGTGTCGACCATGGTACCGGGCGCTTGGAGCGGCGCGGACCCGCGGCCGCCGTCGCCAGCACCGAGCCCGTCAGGATCAGGGCGAAGGCCACCAGGACCGTGGGACTCAGCGGCTCGGGCGGGCCCACGCGCAGGCGGAGAGTCCGCGACCCCCGGCGCAACCTGCGCCGGAAACATCCGGTGATACCGGCAGACGTGCTCCGGGCGCGAGCCGCGTCTGAATCACGGAGGGCCATGAACGACACGGGAGCAGGTTCGATTACGACGAGGTGATCGCACACCGCGTCGCGGTGAAGGAACCCGCGTGCCCGCGCACACACCCGACGAGGACCGTGCCGTGGAGTTCGCCCGGCGAGCTGAACCCGTCGGTCGGCTCGCAGACCTCCGTGACCCTCGGACTCACCGCTCCCCTCGCCCACTTGACGCCTCTCGGCCGTCGGCGCGAGGTGTCCGTGATCCGGCTGCACGCCGACGACCCGGGGGCGTTCGTCGGCGCGCTCGCCGGCGTGCTCACGCCGGAACGAACAGGATCTTCGTCGCCCCCGGGTCGGCCCGGCTGAGCCGGACCCGCAGGCGTTCTCCGAGCGGCAGCGGGTCGCCCTCGATGCGGCCGATGACCGCCGGGGAGTCCACCTGGACCGTGCCGACGGTCGGCCGGTGCTCGTCGACCTCCACCACACAGCCGTCGAAGACGTCCCCGACCCGGTCCTTGAGCAGGGCCGCCTCCACGATGTCCACGCACTCGCGCTCGACCGTGCCGGCGATCCGGGAGCCGTCGGCCATCCGCCGGGGCAGCGCGTCGAGCGCGTCGCGCACCCAGTCGGGCGGGGACTGACCGGCGACCGCCGCGAGGCAGATCTCCGAGGCGTAGCGGTCGGCCAGGCGGCGCAGTGGGGCGGTGCAGTGGGTGTAGGGGGCGGCGACGGCGGAGTGGGTGGTGATCGCGGGGAGGACGCCGTCACGGAACACCGTGTAGCCGGAGCCGCGCAGCAGGGTCGTGCACTCCTGGAGGAACGCCGCGTGGCGGGTGTTGTGCGGGTCCAGGGTGCGGATCAGCGCGGCGTACGACACATGGTGCGGCCAGTCGATGCGCAGCGCGGTCGCGGTGTGGCGGAGGCGGGCGACGGCGCCGTCGGGGGCGGCGGGGAGGGTGCGCAGGATGCCGGTGCCCTGCGCGAGCATCAGGTCGGCGGCGGCCATCCCGGTGAGCAGGGAGACCTGGGCGTTCCAGCCGTCGGCGGGCAGCGGGGCCCGGTAGCCGAGCACGTAGGTGTGGTCCTGCTCGGTGATCTCCTGCTCGGGCACGTTCAGGGAGATGCCGCCGCGCTCGGTCTCCTGCCGTTCCCGGGCCTCGCCGATCTCCTTGAGCAGCGCGACCGGTTCCTCGGCGGTCCCGGCGTCGATCTCCTTCTGCACGCGCGCGTAGTCGAGCTTGGCGCGGCTGCGGACCAGGGCGCGGCGCACGTCGACGGCGAGGGTCCGGCCCTCCGCGTCCAGGTCGATCGTCCACAGCACGGCCGGGCGGACCTGGTCCGGCAGCAGGCTGGCCGCGCCCTCGCTGAGCACGGCGGGGTGCAGCGGGACCTTCCCGTCGGGGAAGTACAGGGTGTTCACCCGGCGGTGCGCCTCGGCGTCCAGCGCTCCCCCGGGCACGACGAAGGCGGCGACGTCGGCGATGGCGTACCGGACCCGGTAGCCGGTGCCCTGCCGGGAGAGGTGGGTGGCCTGGTCCAGGTCCATGGAGGCGGGTGGGTCGACGGTGAAGAACGGGATGTCCGTGGCGTCGTACGACGGCAGGGCGGGCGGCGTCTGCGCGGCGCGCTCGGCCTCCGCCCGGACCTGGGGCGGGAAGGCGTCGGGGATGCCGAGTTCGGCGCGCAGGGCGGCCAGGGCGGCCCGCAGCGGCGCCTCGGGGGCACCGGTCACGCGGATCTTGCGGCGGGGCATACAGCGAGCGTAGGTCGGGGGCGCCAGGGCGGCACGCCGTACGCTGTCGCGGAGGTCTACGTAAGGAGTACGTGTTGCTGGTCCTGCTGCCGCCCTCGGAAGGCAAGGCGAACTCGGGCGAGGGCGCCCCGCTGGAGCTTTCCTCGCTGTCCCTGCCGGGGCTGACCGCCGCACGGCAGGCCGTGCTCACCGAGCTGGTCGAGCTGTGCACCGGTGACGAGGAGAAGGCGCGCGAGGTGCTCGGACTGAGCGAGGGGCTGCGCGGCGAGATCGCGAAGAACACCGGCCTGCCGACGGCCGGCGCCCGCCCCGCCGGGGAGATCTACACCGGTGTCCTCTACGACGCCCTCGGCCTGGCCACGCTGGAGGCGGCGGCGCGCAAGCGCGCGGCGGACTCGCTGCTGGTGTTCTCCGGGCTGTGGGGCGCGGTGCGGGTGACGGACCCGATCCCCTCCTACCGCTGCTCGATGGGCGTGAAGCTGCCGGGGCTCGGCGCGCTGGCCGGACACTGGCGTGCGCCGATGGCCGAGGTGCTGCCGGGGGCGGCCGGGGACGGGCTGGTGCTGGACCTGCGGTCCTCCGCCTACGCGGCGGCCTGGAAGCCGAAGGGCGGGCTCGCGGGGCGCACGGCGACCGTACGGGTGCTGCACGCGCCGACCCGGAAGGTGGTCAGCCACTTCAACAAGGCGACCAAGGGCCGGATGGTACGGAGCCTGCTGACGGCCGGTGCCGCGCCGAAGGACCCCGCCGAACTGGTGGAGGTGCTGCGGGAGCTCGGGTACGTCGTGGAGGCGGAGGCACCGGGCAGGGCGGGCAAGGTGTGGTCGCTGGACGTGCTGGTGGAGGAGATCCACTAGGAGACCTTCACAGCCATTGCAGCATGCGCAACGCTCATTGCGAGCAGTGCAGCGGCTGGGCACGATGAGGGCATGACCTCACCGTTGCCCTCCTCTTCGGCTGCCTCCGTGCTGGATCTCGCCCCCGTCGTGCCCGTGGTGGTCGTCTCCGACGCCGCCGACGCCGTACCGCTGGCGCGGGCGCTGGTGGCGGGTGGGCTGCCGGTGCTCGAGGTGACGCTCAGGACGCCGGAGGCGCTGGACGCGATCCGCGCGATCGCCGGTGAGGTGCCCGAGGCCGTCGTCGGCGCGGGCACGGTGATCACACCGGAGCAGGTCGGGGCGTGCGTGGCGGCGGGGGCGCGGTTCCTGGTCAGCCCCGGGTGGACGGACGCGCTGCTGGAGGCGATGCGCGGGTCCGGTGTGCCGTTCCTGCCGGGGGTGTCGACCACCTCGGAGGTCGTGGCGCTGCTGGAGCGCGGGGTGCGGGAGATGAAGTTCTTCCCGGCGCAGGCGGCGGGCGGTACGGCGTATCTGCGGTCGCTGGCCGGGCCGTTGCCGCAGGCCCGCTTCTGTCCCACGGGCGGGATCGGCCCGCAGACCGCGCCCGAGTATCTGTCCCTGCCCAACGTCGGCTGTGTGGGCGGCAGTTGGATGGTCCCGGCGGAGGCGGTGGCCGCCGGGGACTGGGCGCGGATCGAGGAGCTGGCGCGGGGCGCGACGCGGCTCGCGGGCTCGGGGACGTGACGGCGGTCGAGGGCGGCGGGCTCAGGGACGCAGGTGGGACGTGTCGTTGAACAGCCGTACGCTCGCGTTGCCGTCCGCGTAGTACGCCACCGCCGACAGGGAGGCCGCCGACAGTTCCATCCGGAACAGGGACTCGGGCGGGGCGCCGAGGGCGAGGCGGACGAAGGTCTTGATCGGGGTCACATGGCTGACCAGCAGGACCGTGCGGCCGGCGTGGGCGGCGACCAGCTTGTCGCGGGTGGCTGCGATCCGGGTGGCCGTCTCGGCGAAGCTCTCGCCGCCGCCGGTGGGGTGGGCCTCCGGGTCGGCGAGCCAGGCGTTCAGGTCGTCGGGGTAGCGGTCGCGGACCTCGCCGAAGGTGAGGCCCTCCCAGGCGCCGAAGTCCGTCTCGCGCAGGCCGTCTTCGATCGTCACGTCCAGGCCGAGGCGGGTGGCGACGGTGGCCGCGGTTTCGCGGGTGCGGGTGAGGGGCGAGGCGATGACGGCCTGGATGGTGCCGCGCCGGGCGAGTGCCTCGGCCGTGCGGTGGGCCTGTTCGCGGCCGGCGGCGGAGAGGGAGGGGTTGGTGCCGCCGCTGCCGGAGAAGCGCTTCTGGGGGGTCAGCGGGGTTTCGCCGTGGCGGAGCAGCACGAATGTCGCCGGTGCGCCGAGGTCAGGCGCGCTGCCCCAACCCGGTGTCGAGACGTGCTGCTCGTCAGGGGTGGCAGGGCGCCGCTCGCTGGGAGGCGCCGCATTCTGTGGGACGGGCGCCGCCCCAGCGGCACGACTGCCCGCAGCTACGGCGGAGTCGGAAGGCGACCACTGTTCGCCCCTCGAGCCCGCGTCCATCGCCTCGTTCGCCAAGCGGTCCGCGTACTTGTTCTGCTCGCGGGGGATCCACTCGTAGGTGACCTGCTCCGGGGGGAAGATCGACCTCGCCTCCGTCGCCAAGGGCTTCATGTCGGGGTGTTTGATCTTCCAGCGGCCCGACATCTGCTCGATGACCAGCTTGGAGTCCATGCGGACGTGCACCATCGCGGCCGGGTCGAGGGCGTGGGCGGCGCGCAGTCCGGCCACGAGGCCCCGGTACTCGGCCACGTTGTTCGTGGCGACGCCGAGGTATTCCGCCGCCTCGGTCAGCGGCTCGCCCGTGACCGCGTCCCGCACCACCGTGCCGTAGCCCGCGGGCCCGGGGTTGCCCCGCGACCCGCCGTCCGCCTCGACGATGAACTCCCGCACCCCTGAAGCCCCTTACCGGCCCTTACAGACCCGACTCGGCGGTACGCACCAGGATGCGGCGGCAGTTCTCGCAGCGCACCACGGTGTCCGGCGCCGCCGCGCGGATCTCGCTCAGCTCGGTGATCGCGAGCTCCTGGCGGCAGCCCTGGCAGGTGCGGGCGTACAGCTTGGCCGCGCCGATGCCGCCCTGCTGCTCGCGCAGCTTGTCGTAGAGCTTCAGCAGATCGGCGGGCACGGAACCCGCGACGACCTCGCGCTCCTTCGTCACCGTCGCCACCTCGCCGTCGATCTCCTCGAACGCGGCGTCCCGGCGCGCGCTCGCGTCGTCGATCTTCGACTGCACCGAAGCGACCCGCTCGGTCAGCTCGTTCACCCGCTCCTGCGCGGCCTCACGGCGCTCCATGACCTCCAGGACCACGTCCTCCAGGTCGCCCTGGCGCTTGGCGAGGGAGGCGATCTCGTGCTGGAGGTTGGACAGGTCCTTGGGCGAGGTGACCGCGCCGGAGTCCAGGCGCTGCTGGTCGCGGGCGGCGCGCTGGCGCACCTGGTCCACGTCCTGCTCGGCCTTGGTCTGCTCGCGGGCGGTGTCGCTCTCCTCGGTCTGCGCGGCGACGAGCAGGTCCCGTAGCTGGGTGAGGTCCTTGTTCAGCGCGTCGATCTCGGCGTGCTCGGGCAGGGACCTCCGCCTGTGCGCGAGCTGCTGCAGGCGGACGTCGAGGTCCTGGACGTCGAGGAGTCGGATCTGGTCGGCGGGCGCGGCGTTCAGTTGGGGGCTCCTGTTAGTTAGACGTGGTGGTGGACGCCGCGTGGGCGGTCCAGGGGTCGGTGACCGTCTTGGAGACGTGGACGCGAAGGTCCCAGCCGCGGCGGTCTGAGATCTCGTCGAGCTGGCTCGCGGCCAGCTCGCACCAGGGCCACTCGGTGGCCCAGTGCGCCGCGTCGAGCAGCGCGAGGGGACCGTGGGCGACGGCCTCGGATGCCGGGTGGTGGCGCAGGTCGGCGGTGAGAAAGGCGTCCACCCCGGCGGCGCGTACCTCCTCGAAGAGGCTGTCGCCGGAGCCGCCGCTGACGGCGATCGTGCGGACGACGGCCTCGGGGTCGCCGGCCACCCTGATGCCCTGTGCGGTGGCGGGCAGCCGCGCGGCGGCGCGCTCGGCCAGCTCGCGGACGGTCAGCGGGTGGTCCAGTTCGCAGACGCGGCCGAGGCCGCGGCGGCTCTCCGGATCGGTGGGGTCCGGCACCAGCGGTCGTACGACACGAAGGTCCAGCGCACCCGCGAGCGCGTCCGAGACACCCGGATCCGCCGTGTCGGCGTTGGTGTGGGCCACGTGCAGCGCGATGTCGTTCTTGATCAGTGTGTGCACGACACGGCCCTTGAAGTGGGTCGCCGCGACCGTGGTCGTCCCGCGCAGATAGAGCGGGTGGTGGGTGACCAGCAGGTCGGCGCCGAGCTTCACCGCCTCGTCGACGATCTCCCGCACGGGGTCGACGGCGAACAGGACCCGGGTGACCCCCTGGTCGGGGTCGCCCACGACCGTGCCGACCGCGTCCCAGGACTCGGCCCGCTCGGCGGGCCACAGGTTCTCCAGCTCGGTGATGACTTCAGACAGACGGGGCACGTAGGCAAGGCTACCTGGCCGGTCTGCGCGGCCGTACCGCATCCGACTGCTCTGACCCCCGTCAACACAAAGGTCCCCTTTTCCTCAGGTGAATCGCTTCTGCACCACCCGTATGTGTGAAGCCGGTGTCGGCCGGTTCCCCGGCTGTGCGTGCGAAAACTAGCTTCGTCGCCGGAGGTGACCGAACGATGACGGCCTGTGCGATCGAACCCCCGTCCACGGGCGGGGCCGACGGTGCGCCGGGGACGGCGTTCGCCGTGACGGCGGACGGCGCGTACGCCGCCCGGCTCGCCCCGGCCGGCGACTGCTGGTTCCCGGAGCGCTGGACCCTGGACGGCCCGGAACCGTACGCGGTGCCGTTGCCCGGCAACCAGCCGGAGGAGCCCGGCACCGAGGTGCAGCCCCTGTCCGACGGCCGGGTGCTGATCCACCGGCTGGTCGAGCACCGGCACGCCTTCTCGCTGCTGTACCCGACCGGGCCCGGCACCGGCGAGCTGCCGCTGGGCGCGGTGGAGTGCCCCGAGCCCGGCACCCGGCTCACCCTGTTGCCGCCCGCCCCGGGAGGCCTGCGGGCGTACGCCCTCGCCGTCGGGCCGCGGTCGAGTGTGGTGTGGCTGGTGGCGGGAGGGGCGTTCGGGCCCGAGTGGGTCGCCGAGGTGCCGGGGCACTGTTCGGGCGGGGTCTGGCTGGACCGCGCAGGGCGGATGCTGGCGCTGGACCGGGAGTTCGGCGGCGGGCCGGTCAAGACGGTCGTGGTGGACCTGGAGCGCGTGGAGGTCTCGCCGCTGCTGCAGATCGCGGCCGGGAGCGACGACCGGCTGCTGCTCGCCGACCCCGACAGCGGGCTGCTACTCATCTCCTCCGACGCGCCCTCACCAGGGCAGGAACGATTGGGCTGGGGCGTGCTCGGCAGCACGCTGCCGGTGCGCTTCCCGGAGAGCCTCAGGGTGCCGAACTGCGCGGTGACGCCGTTCGCGATCCAGCCCGGGCAGATGCTGATGCCGGAGAACTGCGCGGTGGCGCTGCGTGTCGACGGGCCGTTCGGCAACAGCTGGGTGGGCACCTGGCAGCCGGCGGGACGGCAGATGAGCCATCTGCCGCCGCCGGCGGGATGGCTGTCCGGGGCCGGGCTGTGGACACGGGACGGGGTGCTGCGGCTGCCGTACGCGACGGAGGAGACTCCGTGCGGCGTGGCGGAGCTGACGGTGCCCAGGGGGGAGACCGCCGCGGGGAGCAGTACTGCCGCGGCGCGGGGGGATGCGGGCCCGGAGGGTCCGGTCCGGGACGGCACGGCTGCCGGGGCGCTCGGGGCGTCACCGGAGCCGACGGAACCGGATCCTCCGGGACCTGCGAGCCGGCAGGCTTCGGAGCCTGCGACGCGGCACGCTTCGAAGCCTGCGATGCGGCCCGCCTGGGAGCCCGTGGGACGGACTTGGGAGCCCGGGGAGCCGAACCCCCCGGACTCCGGGCCGTGGGAAATCCCGGGGCCTGCGGAAGCGGTCGCTCCGGAATCTGTGGAACCGGGGACTCCGGAACCCTCGGCGACACGTCCGGTGCCGTTGCAGCAGGCGCCTCTGGGACGTCTTGTAACGAACTAGTGCCGGTTGGCGTGTGCGCCTGGATTCGGCCCGCGGTGTGCCGGTTACACTCGCCCGGCTGTACGAAAGATCATGTTGACGGGGTGAATACGTCCGATGAGCGACACCAGCACGAGGCACCAGCTGTCTGCCGACTCTCAGGAGGCTGCCGGCCACGGCCGGCACCGGGGCCCGGTCGCGGCCCAGGAGAGCGAGTCGGCTCCGCACGGCCGGCACCGCAAACCGGCCGAACAGACCGCGGAGGCGGCTGCCTGACGGTGGTAACGGAAGAAGAGGGGGCGTCCGACGGGCGCCCCCTCTTCTCGTCCGGAAGTCTCCTCGGCAGTCTCCTCAGCCCCGTTCGAGTCCCAGCACCTCCGCCGCCGCGAAGGTCTCCCCCGGCGGCCGGTCCGCGTAGTGCGGGGTGAGGAGCGCGTCGAGTTCGTCGTACGTGAACGTCTCCTGCTTGCTGTCGAACTTCGCCTGGACCCGTGGCCGTTCGACGATCGCGACCATGCCTCCGTGCACGACGAGCAGCTGGCCGTTGATCCCGGCGGCGGCCGGCGAGGCCAGGTAGCCGACGAGCGGGGCGACATGCTCGGGGGCCAGCGGGTCCAGGCCCTCGTCCGGCTGCTCGAACCCGGCGAAGACGTCCTCGGTCATGCGGGTCCGGGCGCGCGGGCAGATCGCGTTGGCCGTGACGCCGTACTTGGCGAGGGCGAGGGCGGTGGAGGTGGTCAGGCCGACGATTCCGCCCTTCGCGGCGGCGTAGTTGGGCTGTCCGGCGGAGCCCGCGAGGAACGCCTCCGAGGAGGTGTTCACGATCCGCCCGTACACCTTCTCTCTCCCGGCCGCCTTGGACCGCTCCCGCCAGTGCGCGGCGGCGAAGTGGGTGGTGTTGAAGTGGCCCTTGAGGTGGACGCGGATCACCGAGTCCCACTCGTCCTCGGTCATGGAGAAGACCATGCGGTCGCGCAGGATGCCCGCGTTGTTGACGAGGATGTCGAGCCTGCCGAACTCGTCGATCGCCAACTGTATTAATTGCTGGGCCTGTTGGAAGTCGGCGACGTCCCCGGTGTGGACGACCGCCCGGCCGCCGTGTGCGCGTATCTCGGCGGCGACCTGTTCGGCCGGTCCCGCCGAGGACGTCCCTGACCCGTCCCGACCGGGCTGCCCGTAGTCGTTGACGACGACGGCCGCGCCGAGCCGGGCGAGCTCCAGGGCCTCGACCCGGCCGAGCCCGCGTCCGGCGCCGGTGACGACGGCGGACAGCCCCTTCAACGGCCCCTCGGATGGCAGTGCCATGCCGGTCCCCGTCCTCAGATCTCGATGCACGTACGCAGGGCGGTCCCGGTACGCATCTGGTCCAGCGCCTCGTTGATCTCGGCCAGTTGGACCCGGTGGGTGATCAGGCCCGCGAGGTCGACGCGGCCGGCGCGCCACAGGGCGATCGTGCGCTCGTAGGAGCGCAGCACGTCGCCGCCGCCGTACATGGACGGCAGGATGCGCTTCTCGTCGAAGAACAGCTCGAACATGTTCAGCTGCAGGAAGTCGTCCATGGCGCCGGCGCCGACCACGACGAGGGTGCCGCCGCGCCGGGTGTTCTCGTAGGCGGTGCGGGCGGTGGCCGACTTTCCGACGACCTCGAAGACGTAGTCGAAGCCCTCGCCGCCGGTGACCTGCTGCTTGGCGTCGGCCAGCTCCTCCGGCGAAACGGCCTTCGTGGCGCCGAACTTGAGAGCGGACTCGCGCCGGGAGGCGACCGGGTCCACGGCGACGATCTCGGCGGCACCCTTCAGCCGCGCCCCCTGCACCGCCGAGATGCCGACGCCTCCGCACCCGATGACGGCGACCGACGAACCGGCCTCCACGTCGGCGGTGTTGAGGGCGGCGCCGAGACCGGTGGTGACGCCGCAGCCGATGAGCGCGGCGATGTCGAAGGGCACGTCGTCCGGGATCGCAACGGCGCACCCGGCGTCGACCACGACCTCCTCGGCGAAGGTGCCGGTGCCGGCGAAGCCGAAGACGTCACCGCCGGAGCGCCCGAAGTTGGGGGTGCCCGCGTTCATGAACCCGGCCAGGCACAGCTCGGTCTGGCCGCGCTTGCACGCCGGACAGACGCCGCAGGCGGGCAGCCAGCAGATGACGACCCGGTCGCCGGCCTTCAGGTGCCGTACCCCGTCCCCCACTTCGAGGATCTCGCCCGCGCCCTCGTGCCCCGGCACGAACGGCGCGGGCTGCGGCAGCACCCCGTTCATCGCGGACAGGTCCGAGTGGCACAGCCCGGTCGCCCGCACCCGGACCCTGACCTTGCCGGGGCCGAAGCCCACCGCCTCGACGTCATCGAGGACCTCCAGCTTCTCCTGGCCGATCTCGTGCAGTACGGCTGCGCGCATGGTGCGGCTCCCCTCGGTAACTGGTTTCAGGAGTGCTCTACGACGGTGTCCGCGAGGACCGGCGCGTCGTCCCTGTCGACGGAGCTCACCTCCACCCGGACGCTCCCCTCCCGCCGCCACAGGCGGATGCGCAGGGTCTCCCCCGGGTACACGACGCCCGCGAACCGGGTGGAGTACGACCGCACCCGGCTCACATCCCCGCCGAGCAGCGTGTCCACGACGGCCTTGAGGGTGATGCCGTAGGTGCACAGCCCGTGCAGGATCGGCTTGTCGAACCCGGCGCGCCTGGCGAACTCGGGGTCGGCGTGCAGCGGGTTCCAGTCGCCGGAGAGGCGGTAGAGGAGGGCCTGGTCCGCGCGGACCGGGCGCTCGACGGTCCGGTCGGGTTCGCCGGCGGGGGGTTCGAGCCGGGTGGAGGGTCCCCGGTCGCCGCCCCACCCGCCTTCCCCGCGTACGAAGATCTGGGCGTCGTTGGTCCACAGCGGGCCGTCGGCGTCGGCGACCTCGGTGCGCAGGACCAGGATGGCGGCCTTGCCCTTGTCGTAGACGGCGGCGAGCCGGTTGGTCGCGGTCGCCGTGCCCTCGGCCGGAAGGGGGCGGTGGATCTCCAGCGTCTGTCCGCCGTGCAGGACCTTGGCGAGCTCCACCTCCACGCCGGGCATGGACAGCCCGCTGATCACGCCGGGGGCGCCGGAGCCCGCGACGGTGGCGAAGCTCGGCAGGACGTGCAGCCGGGACTCCAGGGTGTAGCGCAGCTCGTCGGGGTCGGTGGCGGGGTCGTCCTTGTCGGGGTTGGCTCCCGCGCCGATGCCGAGGTGGTAGAGCTGGACGTCCTTGGTGGTCCAGGAGATCTCCCCGGTCCGGGGTTCGGCCGCGAGGGCTTTCGCTGCGTCGATGGGCATACGGCTCCTGACACTGGCGGTTCAAGACCCCGGTGCGGACGTCCGCACCGTCGGCCGCACCGAGGTCGCTACGGGCCGAACCTAGAACGCGTTCCAGTCCGACGCCCTCTGTATAGCCCAGCGCTCCACACTTGTGAAGGCTCCTGACGCTGTGTCAGCTCGGCTGCCGGCAGCCCCGGGGACAGTGACATTTGTACTGCGCGAGTCCGTACATGCGCATCTGCCGGAGGCGGGGCCGCGCTTCTAGCGTCGTAGGCATGACACAGACGGAGAACACCGCCGTGTCCTTCACGGGGGCGGTCAAGACGTACGGCGCGGTGCGCGCCGTGGACGGGGTCGACCTGGAGATCGGGCGCGGGGAGACCGTGGCCCTGCTGGGCCGCAACGGTGCCGGCAAGTCGACCTCGATCGGCCTGCTGCTCGGGCTGTACGAGCCCGACGCAGGCGCCGTGGAACTGTTCGGCGCGGCGCCCGAGCGCTCGGTGCGCGCGGGCCGCGTGGGCGCGATGCTCCAGGACGCCCGGCCGGTGCCCCGGGTCACCGTGGGCGAGCTGGTCACCTTCCTGGCCTCCCGCTATCCCACGCCGATACCGGTGGCGCGGGCGCTGGAGCTGGCCGGGATCGCGGACCTGGCCGGGCGCCGGGTGGACCGGCTCTCCGGCGGGCAGGTCCAGCGGGTGCGGTTCGCCCTCGCGCTGGCCGGGGACCCGGCGCTGCTGGTCCTGGACGAGCCGACGGCGGCGCTGGACGTGGAGGCACGGCACACCTTCTGGGACTCCATGCGGACCTACGCCCGCCATGGCCACACCGTCCTGTTCTCCACCCACTACCTTCAGGAGGCGGACGCCCACGCCGACCGGATCGTGATCATCGACCGGGGCCGGATCGTCGCCGACGGCACGGGCGAGGAACTACGGCGCGCGGCGGGCGGCAACCTGGTCTGCGTGGACCTGGCGGGCGGGGAGCCGGAGTCCTTCGGCCTGCTGCCCGGGGTCCGCTCGGTGGAGGTGCGGGGCGACCGGGTCCGGCTGCGCACCGACGACTCCGACGCGACGGTGATCGCGCTGGCGGAGCTTGGGGCGATACGGGGCCTGGAGGTGATTCCGGCTTCACTGGACGACGCTTTCCTGGCCATCACGGCCGAAGGAGGCGCCCCCGAGGGGCGCGGGGCTGTCTCTGATATGCGGCTACCGCCGCGTGGGCACGACCAGCCACGGACAACCCGCACCCGAGGGATCACGGTCTGATGCTCGCCTACATCCGCCTGGAAATCCGCCGCACCCTCCGCGACACAGGCTTCGTCATCGGCGGCATCGCCATGCCGGTGATGATGTATCTCCTGTTCACCAACCTCGGTGAGAACGAAGGAAGTTGGAAGACCACAGCCATGGTCGGCATGGCATCCTACGGCGCCGTCGGCTCCGGCCTGAACACCGGCGGTGCCGTCGCCGAGGACCGCGCGACCGGCTGGCTGCGCCAACTGCGCGTGACCCCCATGACCCCACGCGAGGTGGTGATCGGCCGGGCCCTGACCGGCGTGGTGACCGTGCTGCCCTCGATCGTCGCGGTACTCGCGGCGGGCGGACTGGTCAACGGCGTACGGCTGCCGGCCGGCCACTGGGTGGCGATCGCGCTGCTGCTGTGGCTCGGCTCGGTCCCGTTCACCCTGCTCGGCCTCGGCAACGGCTACCGGCTGACCGGGCCGAGCACCGGGGTGGTCAACATGGTGTGCAATCTGGGGCTCGCGGTGATCGGCGGCCTGTGGTTCCCGATCAGCCTGTTCCCCGGCTGGCTGCAGGCCCTGTCGGCGTACACCCCCACCCATCGGTTCGCCCAGCTGGGCACCGCCGTATCGGAGGGGCACGCGCCGGGGGTCGGTGCCATCATCGTGCTGACGGCTTGGCTCGCTCTGTTCGGTTCGTACGCTGTGCTGTCGTACCGCCGTCGGGCGGGGACCATCTGACCGGGGGAAACATCAGACATGACGTGGGTATGGGGAGTCCGGTGCCAGCTACAGGCCCTTCGGGCCGAGCGGCGCCAGTGGCGGGCCGAGCACGAGCGCTTCAAGGCCGCGCAACGGGCCGCCCGGAAGGAGGGCAAGGAGCCGGACGTCGCTCATCCGGGCCCGCCGCCCACCGGCTTCGCCCTGCTGCCCTGGCTGCTGATGGGGATGGGATCCTTCTCCAATCTCCTCCAGGGCAGGACCCCGAACCCGTGGATCGGCAGCCTGGGCCTGGTGACCTTCAACTCCCTCTACATCTACGTCACCTTCCGCTCCTTCGAACGGGAGAAGCGGGAGGCGGTCTCCACCCGGGTGGCCCTACTCGTCATGGGCCTCGTGACCACAGGCCTGGCGCTCGGCTACGGCGGCAACTGGCTGATGTTCTTCCCGCTGCTGGGGCTGGCGACGGGTGCGGCGCTGCGCGGTCCGTGGCTCGGCCGTACGGGGGTGCTGCTGGCCGCGTACGCGGGTGCGATCTCCGCTGTCCGCGACGGCTCGAACGCGGTGAACATCGCCTACGGCACCTTCCTCTCCAGCATGGTGACCGCCGCGATCCTGGGCCTCGCCGAGGCGGTGCGGGAACTGCGCGCCGCCCGCGAGGAGCTGGCCCGGCGTGCGGTGGAGAAGGAACGACTGCGTTTCTCGCGGGATCTGCACGATCTGCTCGGGCACACCCTGTCGGTGATCGTGGTGAAGTCGGAGGCGGCCAGGCGGCTGGCCCCGCGCGACATGGGCGCGGCGCTGGGCCAGATCACGGACATCGAGTCGGTGGGCCGGCAGGCGCTCACCGAGATCCGTGAGGCGGTGACCGGCTACCGGGAGGGGAGCCTGGCCACCGAGCTGACCCGGGCCCGCTCGGCGCTGTCGGCGGCGAGTGTGGAGCCGGTGGTACGGCAGTCGGGGGCGCCGCTCGAACCGCAGACGGAGGCGCTGCTGAGCTGGGTGATGCGCGAGGCGGTGACGAACGTGGTCCGGCACAGCGACGCGGGCCGCTGTGAGATCACCATCGACAGCGGCGCCGAGCAGGTCCGGCTCACCGTCACCCACAACGGCAGCGGCAGGGCCGTCAGCCGGCCCCAGCAGGGCATCGGCGGCACGGGGCTGAAGGGGCTCACCGAGCGCCTCGCGGCGGCGGGCGGCTCGCTCACGGCCGGCCCGTCGCCGCGCGGCGGTTTCACGGTGACCGCCGAACTCCCGGTGGAATCGGCGGAGTTCGCCGAGGCGGTGGCTACGGCGCCCAGGGCGGGCTGACCGCCCAGGTGACGTCGTCGGTCCAGGACGTGCTGCTGTCGAAGTCGTTGGACCCGCCGTCGCTCGCTATGTACAGGTTGTGGTTGTAGTGGCGCAGGTATCGCGTCGGGTAGTTGTACGAGGCGAACGAGGTGCCGGTGCCGCTCTTGCCGGTCTGCGGACAGAAGGTGGCGTCGGCCCGGAACAGGGCGGTGCCGTCCATGGGCTGCCGGTAGAGCTTGAAGTTGGAGTGGCGCAGATAGTCACCGGGGTAGTTGCGTGACTCGAAGGAGACGCAGGAACTGTCGGCGAGTCCCTTGCGGACGATCCAGGTGGCGTCGTTCTTGTCCAGGCTGGAGCTGCCGGAGGTGATGGCGGAGATGACGCCGGCGTTGTTCTGGTGGCGGACGTAGTCGGCGGTGCAGCAGGAGGTGGTGGCGCGCAGCGAGATCTCCGAGCCGGCGCCCAGCGTGCCGGTGCTGCCGGTCGCGCCGCCGTAGCCGACGGAGACGATGTCGGCCTGGACGGCGTCGTCGGCGGCGTCCGTCGGGATGCCGGAGGTCATGACGCCCTCGAAGAACGAGCCGATGGAGCCGTTGCTGTTGTCGCCGCCGGTGCCGAGGACGATCGCGCCTTCCTGGTGCATCGGCGAGTATCCGCTCGTGGTCGGCTCACCCCCGGAATAGGTGGTCGTGAGCCCACCGGATTGCGCATTCCCCCATTTGAGCGCGAAATGGTTCTGGCCGTTGTTCTTGAGCAGCGCGGTCACGAACGGCAGGGGGCCGGTGCCGGTGTTGGAGGAGTTCTTGCTGTATCCGGCATCGGACTGGAACAGCCCGTTCTCCAGGTCGGCCTGCACCCAGGGGCCCTGCCCGTAACAGGGGGAGAACCAGCACTCGGTGCCGAAGTTGATGGCGTCCATGTGGCCGTTGCCGGTGTCCTTGTTGTTGGTCTCGGCGTTGCCGTAGTCGAAGCAGCAGGCGCCGTTGACGTGGGTGCCGGAGGTCACCATGTACATCCCCTCGGCGGCGCCGTCGGTGGCGATGCCGGAGGTGGAGTTGTCCCGGTAGCCCATGCCGGCGGAGATCTCCAGGCCGTAGACCTGGTGGCCGCCGACGGTCACCGGCAGGGCGTCGGCGGGCGCCCCGACATCGGCCTTCCCGGCTCCGCCGGCGCCCTCGACGGTGAGGTCGTTGTGGCGGGAGGACTGGTCGTAGATCTTGGTGATGATGCAGGTCGTGCCGGAACAGAAGGAGTCCTGGGCGGCCGCGTTGGCGAATCCGCCGGCGGCCAGCAGCCCGATGTCCCTGGTGGCGCTGTCCGAGGCCCGCTGCACCTGGTAGAGCGAGCCGTTGTACGACGAGTACAGCGCCCGGACCAGGCTGTGCGCGGCGACGCAGGGGGTGCCCGCGGCGGCGTAGACGTCACAGGGCAGCGAACTGGCGGCGGCGGCCTGAGGCGCGCCGACGCCGAGGAGCAGCGCGGCGAGGGTCGCGCAGACGGCGAGCACGGACAGGGCGGCGCCTCTCGGCCACCAGGGGCGGATGTGGGGGGATCTCACGGGCACGGTGCACCTCGGGTTCTCCGGTTCGATATATCGGACGTCGTTCGATCGAAATACCGAACCTATTCGGCGGTGGAAATTGCATGGATTCCTGGAAATGCAGGGGCGATTGTTTGAGTACCGCCGAAGACCGTCAACCCCCGCCGCACCGGCCAATGCCAAGTCTTTAATCGACGGCGGCCGCCCGTGCCGTGAGCAACGGCCCGCAGAAACCTGTCTCTTGAGGCATCGGCCAGGGGATGCCGCCCTGGCCCGGACCCAGTTGGACGTACTGTACGGTGCCGTCGTGACGGTTTCCTGGTTCGAGTTCGGCGACGACGAGGCCGAGGTGTGCCCGCCGTTCCAGCGCGAGTTCCTGCGTGTGCTGCGGGATCGGGCGCGGGACTGGCCGTGCTCGCCGGAGTCGACGTACGCGCTGTTCTGGGCCGCCGACGAAGTCGACGGCGACGAGCCGCCGCTGGACCATATGCGTCTCGTCATCGACCTGAGCAACCAGCGGAGCATCTTTCTCACGCTCGGCGCCCTTCTGGAGGGTGACACGGTCCTGTGCACCCAGCCGCACGCCTGCGACCTCACGCCGACCGAGAAACGTGCCGACATCGTGCCCCGGAAGGCGACGGGCTCGGCCGAGGAGCTTGCCGGCTTCACTGCCGACTGGTTCGGCGCGGTTCTGCGGCGACCGCCGCTCCGGTACGACGGCCGCCGCGGCGGGTTGCCGGCCGTAACCTGAGCCCATGAACGAGATGCCCCGGGAGCACAGGACCACCAAGTCCATTCGGGTGCTGCTCGCCGAGGATCAGGGCATGATGCGGGGAGCGCTCGCGCTGCTGCTCGGCATGGAGCAGGACATCGAGGTGGTGTCCCAACTGGGCTCGGGCGACGCCATCGTGGACGCCGTGCTCACCCACCGGCCGGACGTGGCCCTGCTGGACATCGAGCTGCCGGGCATCAGCGGGCTGGACGCGGCGGCCGAGCTGCGCGAACAGGCGCCCGACTGCCGGGTGCTGATCCTCACCACCTTCGGCCGGCCCGGCTATCTGCGCCGGGCCATGGAGGCCGGGGCTGCCGGGTTCCTCGTCAAGGACGGGCCCGTGGAGGAACTGGCCGCGGCCATCCGGCGCGTGCTCACCGGGGAGACCGTCGTCGATCCCGCGCTCGCCGCCGCCGCGCTCAGCGCCGGGCCCAGTCCGCTGACGGCCCGCGAGTGCGACGTACTGAAGGCGTCGGTCGACGGGGCGACGGTCGCCGACATCGCCGGCAAACTCCATCTGTCCGAGTCCACCGTCCGCAACTACCTCTCCTCCGCGATCGGCAAGACGGGCACCCGCAACCGGGCGGAAGCGGTACGGGAGGCCCGGCAGCAGGGATGGCTGTGATCAGCCCGTGATCCGGCGCCGTCGCGCCCCGGGTGGCTCCGAGTCACTGGATTGCTGTGAGCTACTGGATCACCTCCGCGGTCTCATAGCCCGTCCCCGCCGGGGCCGTGCACGCGAACCAGTTCACCGGGGAACCGGCCACCGCCCGGGGCACGGTCACCGTGCTGGTGCCATCCTTCCAGCCGCACTTGACCTGCCGGGCGGAGGTGGCGACCGTGCCCACCACGAGCCGCTGGGGGCCGTCCGTGCCCAGCTTGGCCAGGGGGAGGGCCGCCGACATCAGATCCGTGCCGGACAGGGGGTCCCACTTCCTGACCGTGTCGAACATGATCACCCTGAGGTGGTTGTCGCCGTAGTACAGGCCCGCGTAGTGCGAGGACTTGCCGACCAGGTGCCGCCGGTCGGGCAGCGCGGCCGGCACGATGCCGTACTTTCTCATCGCGGCGAGTTGTCCGGCGGCCTCCGTCGCGTCGCGCGGTGCTCCCCAGACGGACACGACGACGCGCCAGCTCGTGCCGTGGTCCGTGCCCCGCGCCACCTCGGTGAGCTGCGGCACGTACACATGCCGGGCGTCCGGCGAGGGCGGCTCGGTCGCCACGTTCGTCCGCCGGTCCGCGTGACCGCCGCCGGGCAGTCCCGTGACCGCCAGCGTCGCCCCCGTCGACCCCGCCAGCACCAGTGTCGTGGCCGCCGCGACCGCCCAGCGGCGGGCTCTGCGCCGCCGGCCGCCGCGGATGACCACCTGGACGGGGGCTATGCCGATCTCGACCTCGTCCGCGGCGTCCGCGAGGAGGAAGGCGATGTCGGTCTGCGTCATGTCGGTCATCCCGTTCATGTCGTGGCTCTCCCGGTCCGCGCTCATCACTTCCGCCCTCCGTGCGTCACCGTCTCGGCCAGTCCCGGTATGGCCCGGAGTTTGGCGATCCCCTTGGCCGCGTTGCTCTTCACCGTGCCGACCGAGCAGCCCATCGCCTCCGCCGCCTGGGTCTCCGTCAGGTCCTCCCAGTAGCGCAGGACCACCGCCTCCCGCTGCCGCACCGGCAGTTGGGCGAGCGCCGTGAGCAGCGCGCCGCGGTCGTCGGCCTGCGCGATCCGGTCCCCCGTGTCGGCGATCTCGTGCACCAGGCCGGAGTCGTCCTTCGGAGCCAGGAACTCCTTGAGCCTTCTTCTGTGTTTGCGTGCGTGCAGGTTGATCATCACGCGCCGTACGTACGCCTCCGGATCGTCGGCGGCGCCGACCCTGCGCCAGGACACATAGACCCGCTCCAGGGTCGACTGGACCAGGTCCTCGGCGGCGTGCTGCTCCCCCGTGAGGAGAAATGCCGTACGCATCAGCCGCGGCCAGCGGCCGACCATGAAGCTCTGGAACTCCTCGTTCCGAGCCTGCTTCCCGTCCCCCATGGGCACCTCCTAGATGTCAGAAGGAGACCATGGGCGGCCCGGACCGTTGCCTCACGTCGAGGAAATTCTCCGCGGCAGCCACAGCAGCATCAGCACCGCCCCGCCCAGCAGCACCGCCGTACTGGCCCGGAAGGCCAGCGCATAGCCGTCGGTCAGCACCTCGGGGCCGTGCCCGCTGCCCGTGCCGGCCGCGGCGACGGTCGACATCACGGCGAGCCCGAGCGAACCGCCCATCGTGCGCGAGGTGTTGATCAGCCCCGACACCACACCGGCCTCGCCCGGAGCCGCCCCGGACATGGCCAGGGAGGCGAGCGGGGTCGCCGCGAGACCCGCGCCGAGCATCATCAGGATCCCCGGGACCATGATCGCGGTGAGGTACGCCTCGTGCGCGCTCATCGTCGACTGCCAGCCGAAGCCGGCCGCGGCCACCAGGGTGCCCAGCGCCGCCACGTTCCGCGGGCCCGCGAGCCGCATCAGGCGCGGCGCCAGCTTGGAGCCGACGACCACGGACAGCGAGCTGGGCACCAGGGCGACCCCGGCCTCCAACGGTGTGTAGCCGAGGACGTTCTGGGCGTAGAGGGTCATGAAGTACCACATGCAGAACATGGCCGAGCCGGAGAGGAACATCGCCGCGTTGGCCGAGGCGACCGAGCGCAGCCGGAGCAGGCCGAGCGGCATCAGCGGGGCCGCCGTACGCGCCTCGACCAGCAGGAACAGGCCGATCAGCAGCAGCCCGGCGAGCAGCGGCAGCAGCGTGGCGGAGGCCGTCCAGCCCTCGGCCTCCGTCTGCGAGATGCCGTAGGCGAGGGTCGCGAGGCCCGCCGTGACCAGCAGCGCGCCCGGCAGGTCCAGGCGCCGCCCGTCGCCGGCCCGGCGCTCGGTGAGCCAGAGCACCGAGCCGGCCAGCACCAGCGCGCCCACCGGCACGTTGATCAGCAGCACCCAGCGCCAGGAGAGCACGTCGACGAGCACCCCGCCGACCAGTCCGCCCGCGGCCCCGCCACCGGCGCCGACCGCGGTCCAGGTGGCGATCGCGCGCGCCCGCGCCGCCCCCTCCGGCACCGCGGACGTCAGCAGGGTCAGCGTCGAGGGGGCCAGCACCGCCGCGCCCAGCCCCTGCATGGCCCGCGCCAGCAGCAGCTGCCAGCCCTCCTGGGCGAGGCCACCGCCCAGCGAGGCCAGCGTGAACAGGCCGAGGCCGACGAGGAACATCCGCTTGCGCCCGTACAGGTCGCCGGCCCGGCCGCCGAGCAGCATGAACCCGGCGAAGGCGATGGCGTACGCGTTCACCACCCACTGCAGGCCGGACGCGGTCAGGCCGAGACCGGACCGCATGGACGGCAGGGCGACGTTCACCACCGACACGTCGAGGACGACCAGGAACTGTCCGGCACAGGCGAGCGCCACCACCAGCCAGGTCGGCACGGCCGTACGGCGGGATATGACAGGCGTGGTGTCGGCGGCTTCCAGCATGGGTGTCATGCTCTCAACCCGGTTACGGTCCTTGCATCAGCATTTCGGACCACGGGTGCCTAGGTCGTACGGCCTACACCGCTCGCAGCACCGTCACCACCGCCGCGCCACCCAGCCCGATGGTGTGCGCGAGCCCCACCCGCGCGCCCGGCACCTGCCGCTCCCCCGCCGTGCCGCGCAGCCGCCACACCAGCTCGGCCGTCCGGGCCAGGCCGGTCGCACCGAGCGGATGCCCCTTGGAGACCAGCCCGCCCGACGGGCGCCGGCCCCTGACGCGAGATCAGAAACCCATGGACTGGTCAAGGATTCGTTAGAGGCCCGAAGCAACGGAATAGTTGCCTGTGCATACGAGGTTTACCCGGCACTCATCACTACGGGGAGGCCTCGACTCCATGACTCACACGACGACCGACCAGCCGGCCCGGAGGGCGGGCGGTGCCGTGGTCCCGGTGCTCGCCTTCGCGGGCATCGTCGTCGCGGTGATGCAGACCCTGCTGGTGCCGGTCATCAAGGACCTGCCGCAGCTGCTGGACACCGCTCCCTCCAACGCCACCTGGGTCCTCACCTCGACCCTCCTGTCCGGCGCCGTGGCCACCCCGATCATGGGCCGGCTCGGCGACCTCTACGGCAAGCGGCGGATGCTGATCCTCAGCCTCGCCGTGATGGTGGTCGGCGCCCTGGTCAGCGCGCTCACCAGTCAGCTGCTCACCATGATCGTCGGACGTACGCTGCAGGGCTTCGCCATGGGCGCGATCCCGCTCGGCATCGGCCTGATGCGGGACATGCTGCCGCGCGAGAGGCTCGGCTCGGCCATGGCCCTGATGAGCTCCTCGATCGGCGTCGGCGGCGGCCTCGCGCTGCCCGCCGCGGCCCTGGTCGCGCAGCACACGAACTGGCACGCCCTGTTCTACGGCGCCGCGGGCCTCGGCGTGCTGTCCATCGTCCTGACCCTCCTGGTCGTGCCCGAGTCCCCGATGCGGGCGGAGGGTTCCTTCGACCTGCTGGGCGCGCTCGGCCTGTCGACCGGCCTGGTGCTGCTCCTGCTGCCCATCACCAAGGGCAGCGACTGGGGCTGGTCGTCCGGTACGACGCTCGGTCTGTTCGCCGCGTCGCTCGTGGTCCTCCTCCTGTGGGGCCTGTTCGAGCTGCGGGTCAAGGCGCCCCTGGTCGACCTGCGCACCACCGCGCGCCCGGCCGTCCTCTTCACCAACCTCGCGTCGATCATGGTCGGCGTCGCGTTCTACGTCGTCTCGCTGGTCCTGCCCCAGCTGCTCCAGCTGCCCAAGGCCACCGGCTACGGCCTCGGCCAGTCCATGGTCGTCGCGGGCCTGTGCGTGGCCCCGCTGGGCCTGACGATGATGTTCACCGCGCCGGTGTACGCCCGGCTGTCCGCCAAGTACGGCCCGAAGACCACGCTCATCATCGGCCTGCTGATCATCGCGCTCGGCTACGGCGGCGGCCTCGGCCTGATGGACGCGGCCTGGCAGACGATCATCACGTCCGTGGTCCTCGGCGCGGGCATCGGTCTCGCCTACTCCTCGCTGCCCGCACTGATCGTCGGGGCGGTCCCGGCCTCGGAGACCGGCGCGGCGAACGGCCTCAACACCCTGATGCGGTCCATCGGCACCTCGGTGTCGAGTGCCGTGATCGGCATGGTGCTCGCCAACACGGCGAAGAACGCGGGCGGCATCGCGATCCCGACCATGCACGGGTTCCGGGTGTCCTTCCTGATCGCCACGGCCGCGGTGGCGGCGGGTCTGCTGATGGCGCTGTTCCTGCCGAAGGCCTCCCGGCCGGCTCAGCAGCACGCTCAGCTGCGGGCCAGCAGCGAGGAGGACGCCATGCTGGAGCGGGCCGAGGAAGTCCTGCGGGGATTCCGGGGGCGGGTTCTGGGTGCCGACGGTGCTCCGGTCGCTCGGGCCAAGGTCACGCTGATCGACCGGCGGGGGCGGCAGGCCGGGGCGGCCGTCTCCGACGAGGACGGCAGCTATGTGCTCGCCGTGCCGGCTCAGGGGGCGTACGTGCTCGCCGCGAAGGCCTCCGGCCATGGGCCGCTTGCTTCCTCCGCGACGCATTCCGGGGAGGAGCGGGCCGTCGAGCTGGATCTTTCGCTGCCTGGGGAGGTTGTCAGCGCGTAGAGCCCGGGGGGTGTGCCGGCTTGCGGCTGCGGCGCCGTTGTGGCTGGTCGCGCCCACGCGGCGGAGCCGCACATCGATACAGCCCCGCGCCCCTTGGATGCGTACCCCCCGTCGATGAGTCACCGGGGGGTGCGGCAGCATGGGCACCCAAGCAGCCGTACGACCGAGAGGCCCCCTATGCCGACCGCCCCCAAGCCCGAGATCCTGGCCGCGTTCGAGGCGGCCAAGGGGTTCATGCCCGTGGATGAGGGGCTGGCGTTGTACGGGGCTGCCGTGGAGGCGGGGCGGCTGGGGCTGCCGTTGCTGGAGGTCGGGACGTACTGCGGGCGGTCCACCGTGCTGCTCGCCGACGCGGCCCGTGCGGCCGGGGTCACGGCGCTGACCGTGGACCATCACCGGGGCAGCGAGGAGCAGCAGCCCGGGTGGGATTACCACGACCCCGAGACCGTCGACCCCGAGGTCGGGCTGATGGACACCCTGCCGGCCTTCCGGCGGACGCTGTTCAGGGCGGGTCTGGAGGAGCACGTGGTCGCCCTCGTGGGGCGCTCGCCGCAGATCGCCGCGATCTGGAACTCGCCGCTCGGTCTCGTCTTCGTCGACGGCGGCCACACCGACGAGCACGCGGGCGCCGACTACGAGGGCTGGGCGCCCCATGTGGCCGAGGGCGGACTGCTGGTCGTTCACGACGTCTTTCCTGAGCCCGAGGACGAGTTCACCGGGCAGGCTCCGTACCGCGTGTACCTGCGGGCACTTGAGTCCGGGGCGTTCACGGAGGTCTCGGTGACCGGCTCCCTGCGTGTCCTGCGGCGAACGGGGACGGGGATCTGAGTCCCCGGTTAGAGTCACAGACGTGTCGTACCTAGGCCCGGAGTTCGATCCCCCGCAGCCGCGCCGGCCCCGGCGTGGCCCGCTGACCGTGGCGCTCGCGGCGCTCGTGCCCGGTGCGCTACTCGGCTGGGTGGTGTACGAGGCGGTGGGCGGCGGCAGCGGTGACGGCGGCGTGCGTACCGCCTCCGCCGCTCCGGCGTCCGGTGCGTCCGCCGCGCCCTCCCCGTCCGATCGCTCGGCTTCCCCCACCGCTTCCGCGACGGACGACGGCAAGCGGCCCTCGGGTGGTTCCGCGTCCGGCACCCTCAAGGGCAAGGTCGTCGTCATCGACCCCGGGCACAACCCGGGCAACTTCCAGCACACGGCCGAGATCAACCGCAAGGTGGACATCGGCACGAACCGCAAGGAGTGCGACACCACCGGGACGTCCACCAACGACGGTTACACCGAGGCCCGGTTCACCCTCGACGTCGCCCACCGGCTGCGCACGCTGCTGGAGAAGCAGGGCGCCACGGTGAAGCTGACCCATGACGGCGACGGCCCGGCCTGGGGGCCGTGCGTGGACCAGCGGGCCCGGACCGGCAACGACGCACACGCCGACGCGGCGATCTCCATCCACGCCGACGGCTCGGCGCAGGGCAACCGCGGCTTCCATGTCATCCTGCCGGGCTCGGTGCACACCGGTGCCGCGGACACCCGCCGCATCGTCGGACCCTCGCACGACCTCGGTGTGCGCATCGCCGGGAACTACCTGCGCGACACCGGCGAGCCGCCGTCCAACTACCTCGGCGACGGTACCGGTCTCGTCACACGTACGGACCTGGGCGGTCTCAATCTGTCAACGGTTCCCAAGGTGTTCATCGAGTGCGGCAACATGCGCGATAGCAAGGACGCGGCACTGCTGACCAGCGGCGCCTGGCGGCAGAAGGCGGCGCAAGGGATCTCTGAGGGAATCGTGAGTTTCCTGCGCGGTTCGTGACCGACGGGCGGAACCGGCCGGACAGCCGGATCTTGCGGACGGTAGTGTCTACCGACGACGAGACGACTCACGAAGGACCTGAAGTGAATATCCGCTCCCTCACTAGAGGCGATGGCGTGGTGATCGGAGCAGCGGTGGTGCTGTTCATCGCGTCGTTCCTCACCTTCCAGAGCTACTCCGCGTTCGGCTCCTCGGCCAGCCGGAACGCGTGGGACGACCTGGGCATGGGCCTGGGTATCTACATGGGCGCGGTCATCGGTGCCGTCCTCATCGTCGTCAACCGCTGCCTGCCGCAGCCCCGCAAGGTGCTCGGGCTCGACGTCGGCCAGGTCGGCGCCGCGTTCCCGGTCCTGGCGGCCTGGACGCTGCTGTGGACGCTGATCGACATGCCGGACGGTGTGGACGCCGGCGCCGGTCTCATCCTCGGTCTCATCGCCGCTCTGGTTCTCGCGGGCGGCGCCATCGCCACCCCGCTCTCCCCGCCCCTGCAGGCCGCCCTGATGCCGGCCCCCAAGCCGGTCGCCCCGCAGCCCTACGGCGCCCAGCCGCCCGGTGGTTACGGCTACCCGGGTGCCCAGCCGCAGCAGCCGTACGGTGTCCAGCCGCAGCCGGGCCAGCCGTTCGGGCAGCAGCAGGGCGCTCCGGCGGCCCCGCAGCCGTCCGCCGGGGACTTCTCGCCGTTCTGGTTCGCCGTGCCGGTGACCCGTCCGCTGTTCGCGGAGGACGGCTCGCCGACCCCGATCGCCGAACTGGCGCCCGGCACCTGGTACTTGGCCGTCGAGCAGCGCGGTGCCGCGCTGGTCGCGCAGACCCAGGACGGCCGCCGTGGCGTCCTGCAGGACACCTCCGGCATCCAGCGCGGCTGAGCCCCGCGCACCGGCGCGCGCGGCCCCTCGCCCTTCCGGGCGCGGGGCCGTTGTCGTACAGTCGCCTCCCGGCAACGAACTGACGATTCGTCAGGAGGCAGGCGTATGCGGCTCGGTCTCGCACTCGGTTACTGGGGACGCGGCCCGGACGCCGGCCATGTGCCGCTCGCCCAGGAGGCGGAGCGGCTCGGCTATCACTCGGTGTGGACGGCGGAGTCCTGGGGCTCGGACGCCTTCACCCCGCTGACCTGGATCGCCGCACAGACCTCAACGATCAGGCTGGGTACGGCCGTTGCCCAGATGGCGGCCCGCTCGCCGACCACCACCGCGATGCACGCGCTCACCCTGGACCACCTCTCCGGCGGGCGGATGATGCTCGGACTCGGGCTGTCCGGGCCACAGGTGGTGGAGGGCTGGTACGGCCGCCCGTTCCCGAAGTCGCCGCTGACCGCGACCCGCGAGTACGTGGACGTCGTACGGCAGGTGCTGCGGCGGGAGGCCCCGGTGGCCTCCGGCGGACGCTTCCACCCGCTGCCCTACCGAGGGCCGGACGGCACCGGGCTCGGCAAGCCACTGAAGCCGATCACCCATCCCCTGCGGGCCGGCCTGCCCGTCCTGCTCGGCGCCGAGGGGCCGAAGAACGTGGCCCAGACCGTCCGCATCGCCGACGGCTGGCTGCCGCTGTACTGGGCGCCGAGCCGGCCCGGGGTGTACGGGGACGTGGTGCGGGCGCTGCCCAAGGGGTTCCTGGTGGCTCCGATGGCCCGGGTGAAGGTGTGCGACGACGTGGCCGAGGGGCTGCTGCCGGTGAAGGCCATGCTCGGCTTCTACATCGGCGGCATGGGCCACGCCTCCCGCAACTTCCACGCCGACCTCATGGCGCGCATGGGGTACGAGAAGGAGGCCCGGCGGATCCAGGAACTGTTCCTGGCCGGGCGGCGGGAGGAGGCGGTGCTGGCCGTGCCGGACGCCTTCGCCGACGAGATCTCGCTGGTCGGACCCCGTGAACGCATCGCGGAACGGCTCGAGTTGTGGCGCGCGGGCCCGGTGACGGACCTGCTGGCCCTGTCACCGGACCCGCACTCCCTCAGGGTGCTGGCGGAGCTGAACTCCCGACTGACCTAGCTGCCCTGGGAGAGCTGGGACGCCGACGGCACCTGATTCTTCACCGGGGCGCCGGCGCTGCTGCCCGCGTCCTTGACCTTGTTGATCACGTCGTTGAAGGAGCCGGCCGCGTTCGTGTCGCCGCTGCGGAGCTTGGACGGCAGGCTCTTCAGGGCGTCGATGCCGGCGCTGAGCGGGGCGAGGGCCTTGGACAGCTTCGGGTCGCCCTGGGCGTTCTTCTGGGCGGCCTTGAGGCGGTTGTAGGTGAAGGCACCGGCCAGACCGGCCTTCACCAGGACCATCTTGCGGCCCTTGGCACCCTTCTTGAACTTGCCCGCCTTCCAGGGCTTCACGATCCACTGGTAGGTCGCGCCCGCCGCGAGGCCGGCGTTCGCCACGAACCGGGTCTTGGCGAACTTCTGCCGTTGCGCGGAGGTCGTCGGGCTGGGGGTGTCGGCGGCCGGGACGGCCTGGGCCGCCGCGGTGTCCTTCGTACTGGTCTTCTCGCTGCTGCCGCAGGCGGTGGCACCGGCCAGCAGGGCACAGCTCAGCGTGAGCGCCACGACGAGGCGCCGTAGGGGTACGGGCACGGGGTCCTCCGAACGTGTCCTCCCCGAGCGGACTGCTTCCTCCGGAAGCCTCACGCAGGACCGCCGGGTACGCCACTCGGCCGCCGCCGTTCGGGTTTCACCGCTCGCCGCCCGGCAATCCGGAAGGTATGTCCCCTCGATATCGCAACAGTGCGAATCAGGCCGGGACGGTCATCGCGATCGTCGCCGATGTCATGGCGCTGATCCTCGGCCTGTGGATCCTCATGTACCTATTGGACGCCAACCGCGCCAACAGTCTGGTCCAGTTCATCCACCACACCGCCGCCTGGCTGGCGGGCTGGTCCCACGACCTGTTCACCTTCGACGAGGCGTGGGCGAGGGTCGTGGCCGGTTACGGCCTCGCGGCGGTCGTGTACCTGTTCGTGGGCCACGCCATCGCCCATCGCATACACCGGCACTGAAGCGCCCCGTCAGGCGCTCCGCGGCAGCCCGCGGAGCGCCTAACAACAGTCCGGATCGAGCCCCGTCGGCAGGTGTTCCCCGCCGAAGACAGCGCACGTCGCCTCGTGGCCGCCCAGCGCCGCGACGGCGAGGAGCAGGGAGCCGGCCGTCCACGTGGTCAGCTCGCGGGGCCAGATCGCGTCGTCCTCGAAGACATAGCCCGTCCAGTACAGGCCGCTCTCCGGGTCGCGCAGGTGCTGGATGGACTGGAGGATCTCCAGGGCGCGGTCCGACTCCCCCACCGCCCACAGGGCCAGGGCAAGTTCACTGGACTCGCCGCCGGTGACCCACGGGTTGGGGACCACGCAACGCACACCGAAGCCGGGGACGACGAAACGGTCCCAGGACTCCGCTATGCGGGCCTTGGCCTCCTCGCCGGTCAGCGCGCCGCCGAGGACCGGGTAGTACCAGTCCATCGAGTAGCGGTCCTTGTCGAGGAAGCGCTCGGGGTGCCGGCGGATCGCGTGCCGCAGTCCCCCGACCGCCAACTCCCAGTCCGGCTGCGGTTCTTCACGCTGCTCGGCGATGGCGAGCGCACAGCGCAGCGCGTGATGGATCGAGGAACTGCCGGTCAGCAGGGCGTCCGCGGTGGGCGTGCCGTCGTCCTCGCGGCGCCAGCCGATCTGGCCGCCGGGCTGCTGGAGGGCCAGCACCCACTCCATGGCCGCGTAGACGCAGGGCCACATGCGGTCCAGGAAGGTGTCGTCGCCGGTGGAGAGATAGTGGTGCCACACGCCCACGGCTATGTAGGCGACGAAGTTCGACTCGCGGGCCCGGTCGGTGACGTCGTCGTGGGCGCCGTCGGCGTAGGCGGCGTGCCAGGAGCCGTCCTGGTTCTGGTGCCGGGCCAGCCATTCGTACGCCCGCTCGGCGGCCTCGTGTTCGCCGGCCGCGTCCAGGGCCATCGCGGCCTCGGTGTGGTCCCACGGGTCCAGGTGATGCCCGCGGAACCACGGGATCGCGCCGTCCTCCCGCTGCGCGGCGAGGATGCCGCGGACGGTCGCGGTGGCCTGCCCGGCGGTGAGGACCCCGGGCAGGACGAGGTGTTCTGTCCGGGGGGTGGTCACTCGGCGGCCGCCTCTTCGGCGAGACGCGGCAGGTGCGGCTTGGTCGCGTAGACCACGAAGCTCTTGCCGATCAGCGGGTTCAGCGCCTGCTCGGCGACCCGCGTGGCGAGCGGCTTCTTCATGATGTCCCAGACCAGCAGCTTGTGGTACGCCCGCACCGGCAGCGCCTTGTCGTTGTCGACGCCGAACGCGCACTTCAGCCACCAGTACGGCGAGTGCAGCGCGTGCGCGTGATGGCTGCCGTACGGCTTCAGGCCCGCCTCGCGGATCTTCGCCACGAGTTCGTCGGCCTTGTAGATGCGGATGTGGCCGCCCTCGACCTCGTGGTAGGCGTCGGACAGCGCCCAGCAGACCTTCTCGGGCCCGTAGCGCGGCACGGTGATGGCGATACGGCCGCCCGGCTTGAGCACGCGGACCATCTCCGCGAGCACGCCCTTGTCGTCGGGGATGTGCTCCATCACCTCGGAGATGATGACGACGTCGAAGGACTCGTCCGGGAAGGGAAGGGCGAGCGCGTCGCCCTCCATGGCCGTGGCGGTGGCGCCCTCCGGTGCCTCCCCGGCCTCCTTCATCGCCGCGAACCACCTGGCGACCTCGCGGATCTCCTCGCCGTTCTGGTCCAGGGCCACGACCTGGGCGCCGCGCCGGTAGCACTCGAAGGCGTGCCGGCCGGCCCCGCAGCCGAGGTCCAGGACTCGGTCGCCCGGGGCGAGCGGGAACCGGGAGAAGTCGACGGTCAGCACGTGGCCCTGCTTTCGGAAGAGACAACACTTGCCGAGGCCGCGGAGGCGACACTCGTCGGGGTCGCGGCGGCAACGCTCGGTGAGGCCGCGGACCGGCTGAGGCCCGCCGCGGTGCGGTGGGCGCCCGCGGAGCGGGCGATGGCCTCGCGGTAGTGGGCCACCGTGCCCTGCGCGGCGCGGGCCCAGGTGAACTTCCGCAGCACCCGCTCGCGGCCGGCGCGACCGAGCCGCACCCGCAACTCACGGTCCCCCAGGAGCCGGCCGAGCCCCGCGGCCAGCGCCCCCGCGTCGCCAGGCGGCACGGCCAGGCAGGTCTCGCCGTCGCGGCCGGCGACCTCGGGGATCGCGCCGCCGGTCGTGGCGACCAGCGGGGTGCCGGTGGCCATGGCCTCGGCGGCGGGCAGCGAGAAGCCCTCGTACAGCGAGGGCACGCAGGCGACCTCGGCCGAGCGGATCAGGTCGACCAGTTCGGCGTCGGAGATGCCCTTGACGAACTCGACGGCGCCTTCGAGGCCGTACCGCTCGATCGCCGCCGCGACCGGCCCCTCCTCGGGGCGCTTGCCGACGACGACGAGATGGGCGGCCGGGTGCTCGGTGCGCACCTTGGCCAGCGCCTCCACCAGGAACACCAGCCCCTTGAGCGGCACATCGGCGCTGGAGGTGGTGACGATCCGGCCCGGCACCTCGGGCACGGTCGGATTCGGCGCGAACAGATCGGTGTCGGCGCCGATGTGGACCACGTGCACGCGGTCGTCGCGGACGCCGAGATGGTCCACGATCTCCTGCCGGGAGGTCCCGGAGACGGTGAGGACCGAGGGCAGCCGGCGCGAGACGCGCTTCTGCATCCGGGTGAAGGCGTACCAGCGGCGCACCGAGTAGCGGCGCTGCCAGCCCTCGGCCGCGTCCAGCTCCAACTGCCGGTCGACGGTGATGGGGTGGTGGATGGTGGTCACCAGGGGTGCGCCGATGTCGCCGAGCAGTCCGTATCCGAGGGTCTGGTTGTCGTGGACGACGTCGAACTCGCCGCGCCGGGCGCGCAGATGGCGGCGCGCACGCAGGGAGAAGGTCAGCGGCTCGGGAAAGCCGCCGGTCCACATCGTGGCGACTTCCAGGGTGTCGATCCAGTCCCGGTACTCGTCCCGCCTGGGAGTGCGGAAGGGGTCGGGCTGGCGGTAGAGGTCGAGGCTGGGCAGCTCGGTCAGCGTGAGCCCGGGACACCCCTCGTCGAGCACGGGGTACGGCTGTGAGCCGATGACCTCGACCCGGTGCCCGAGCCGGGCCAGCTCACGCGAGAGATGCCGTACGTAGACGCCCTGGCCGCCGCAGAACGGGTTCCCTTTATAGGTGAGGAGCGCGATGTCGAGCGGTCGCTCGCCGTCGGCAGCGGGGTCCTGCTCGACGCCCGCCACACGGGCCTCAGCGGTCACTCCGTGCCCCCTTCTGCCTGCGCTGTCCCGCGAGACTACGTCGGGACGCTAATCTAGAACAAGTTTCAGACTTGATCGTTCAAGAGGCTCTGAATCTACCGGCAGGTAGGGGCGCTGTGAGCAGTGGATCAGGTGATTCGCGCCACGGCGCGTCGCCCTGCCATGCTGTCTGATCACGTGCCCCACAGACGCCTTCACCGACTGTCACGGAACGGGACCCATGCCTGCGGAAGCCAGTGATTCGAGGCCTTCCCCCACTCTCGGCTTCGCTCGAGCGGCGGGACCCCCACCGCCGCCTCTGACCGAGCGCCAGGAGGCCCGCCGCCGCCGGATCCTGCACGCGAGCGCCCAGCTGGCCAGCCGGGGCGGTTTCGACGCCGTGCAGATGCGCGAGGTCGCCGAGTCCTCCCAGGTGGCCCTCGGCACCCTGTACCGCTACTTCCCCTCCAAGGTCCACCTGCTGGTGGCGACGATGCAGGACCAGCTGGAGCACATGCACGGCACCCTGCGGAAGAAGCCCCCGGCCGGTGACACGGCCGCCGAGCGGGTCGCCGAGACCCTCATGCGGGCCTTCCGTGCCCTGCAGCGCGAGCCACACCTGGCCGACGCGATGGTCCGCGCCCTGACCTTCGCCGACCGCAGCGTCTCGCCGGAGGTCGACCAGGTCTCCCGTCAGACGACCCTGATCATCCTGGACGCGATGGACCTGGAGAACCCCACCCCCGAGCAGCTCTCGGCGGTCCGGGTCATCGAGCACACCTGGCACTCGGCCCTGATCACCTGGCTCTCCGGCCGCGCCTCCATCGCCCAGGTGAAGATCGACATCGAGACGGTGTGCCGGCTGATCGACCTGACGGAGCCGGGCGGGCGCGCCTGACCTCCGCGGCTCACCGTGGAGCGAGCTGGGCGCGGCCGATCCTCAGCCGACCGGTGCCAAACCGCTCCACGCGCGCCCCGAAGGCGTCTGTGTGACCCACTGGTCCAGCAACCGCCGTGCCTCCTCCTCCGAGGCCGCCAGGGAGACCTGCTGGGCGCCCCCGTGGACGCTGCGCCGTCGCTCCAGCGTGCCCTCGCTGCAGCAGGCGCACAGCAGCTCGAAGCTGCTCGCCGGCTCGGCGCCGTAGCCCTGCGCCAGGAACAGCTCGACCAGCGCTTCGATGTCGGCGGCCTCGCCCGCGTTGACCGTGACCGTGAACGTCGGCAGGTCGGAGGCCTCGAAGAGGAGGAGTTCGTCGAAGACGGGGTATTCACGGCCGTCCACGACCCGGCGGCCCTTCGGCTCGCCGTCGTGGACGACGATCTCGCCGAAGCGGCGGCCGGCGGTCACCGGTACGTTCACGACCCGGCCCCGGGTCGGGCACAGCCGGTCGATCCAGACGACCTCCCGCTCCCCGCCCGTGTCGAGACGGACGCACGCCTGCCCGAACCGGCCCTCGATCTCGCCCACCCCGTCCGGGAGTTGGATCCCGAAGCCGTCCCACGCCTCCCGGGCTGTCGCCCAGTCGCGCTGGATGGTGGCCGCGATGCCGAGGTTCCAGTACGCCGGGTCGCCCTCACCGCGCGGGGCGCGCGCGGCGGCCTCGCGGCCCAGTTCGTACGCCTTGGTCCAGTTGCGCAGGAACTTGTGGGCGAGCGCGGCGTCGTACCACCACACCGCGCTCGGGTTCTCGTCCGGGTAGTGCGCGAGCACACGCTCGTAGAGGTCGGCCGCCCGCAGCCACTCCTCGGCCTGCCACTCCTCCCGCGCCCGCTTGATCAGCTCGACCGCCTCGGACCTGTCCACGCTTCCCCGCCCCTGTTCGTTCCGTCGAGACCGCAGGAGGGTAACCCGAGGCACGGACACGCCTACTCCTCGGGCGGGAACACCGCCTCCCCGCTCTCCAGCAGCGTGATCACGATCGCCTCCACCGGGCAGCTCTCGGCCGCCTCCAGGACGGGTTCGGCGGCGTCGGTGTCCGGGTCCACCGGGTGGGACTGGCGGGCCAGGTCGAGGCGGAAGGCGTGCGGGGCGTGGTGGAGGCACTGGGCCGAGCCGATGCACAGCGACCGGTCGACCTCGACGTGCCAGCGGTCGCCCATGGCCTACGCCCCCGCCGGCAGGTGGATCATCTTGTGCTCGAGGTATGCGCCGTACCCCTCGGGACCGAACTCCCGCCCCAGCCCGGAGTTCTTGTAGCCGCCGAACGGGCCCAGCATGTCCAGGCTGAAGGTGTTGACCGAGTAGGTGCCGGTGCGGACCCGCCGCGCCACGTCGATGCCGTGCTCGACGTCGGCCGTCCACACGCTGCCGGACAGTCCGTAGTCCGAGTCGTCGGCGATCTTCACGGCCTCGGTCTCGTCGCCGTACGGGAGCAGGCAGATGACCGGGCCGAAGATCTCCTCGCGGGCGATCCGCATGGAGTTGTCCACGTCTCCGAAGAGGGTCGGTTCGACGTACCAGCCGCGGTCGAGTCCCGGCGGCCGGCCGCCGCCGGTGAGGATCTTGGCGCCCTCCTCCTGGCCGATCCGGATGTAGTCGAGGTTGCGCTGCTGCTGGCGGCGGGCGACCAGCGGGCCGACCTGGGTCGCCGGGTCCAGCGGGTCGCCGACCTTCAGCGCGCCGGCCGCCGCCGCGAAGGCGTCGGCGAACTCGTCGTAGCGGGCGCGCGGGACGAGGATGCGGGTCTGGGCCACGCACGCCTGCCCGTTGTTCATCCAGGCCGCCGGGACGATCCCGGCCACGGCCGTCTGCACGTCCGCGTCGGGCAGCACGACCGCCGCCGACTTCCCGCCCAGCTCCAGCGTGACCCGGGTGAGATTGCGGGCGGCGACCTCCATCACGCGCTTGCCGGCCGCGACCGAGCCGGTGAAGGAGATCTTGTCGATGCCGGGGTGGCCGACCAGGTACTCGCTGACCTCGCGGTCGGCGGGCAGGATGGAGAGCACGCCCTCGGGGAGACCGGCCTCCCGCGCGATCTCCCCCAGGAGATACGCGTCGAGCGGGGACTCCGGGGACGGCTTCAGTACGACCGTGCAGCCGGCCAGCAGCGCGGGCGCGAGCTTGGCGGCGGCGACGAACTGCGGGACGTTCCAGGGGACCACGGCCGCGACCACACCGACCGGCTCACGGCGGACGAGGATCGGGCCGAGGACACCGTCCCGGCGCTCCTCGTACGTGTAGTCCCGCGCGACCCTGATCGCGGCGTCCCACACCAACATCGCGCCGAGCGCCTGGGCGAGGACGCTCCAGGAGTACGGGGAGCCGTTCTGGGCGGAGATCACCCGGGCGATCTCCTCGTGCCGGGCCGCGATGCCGTCCTTGATGCGGGTGACGACCTGGATCCGCTCCTCCAGCGTCGCCCGCGGCCACGGCCCCTCGTCGAAGGCGCGGCGCGCGACGGCCACGGCCCGGTCCACGTCCTGCCGGGAGGCGTGCGGCACCCGGCCGATGACCTCCTCGGTGTGCGGGGAGATCACCTCGATGACGTCCTTGCCCAGGGGCTCGGTCAACTCCCCGCCGATGAACAGCTGTCCGTGTTCCACGAGCTCGGTCATGGCCGGCTGCCTCCCACCGCATCGCACGTTTCTGACGCTGTTTCAGAACTGATATCAGTTCTAGTTATAGGGGGCAATGCCCAGCACCGAACAGGCCCGCACCAGCGGATTTGCCACTGGCGCGGGCGCCGTCATGCCGTCTGGGCCGTCTCTGGGCCGTCCGAGGCCGCTCACAGGGCATGTCCGTCCCGGTTGACCGGTCAGGAAGGCGCGCCCGCCAGAACGTCCACCTTGCCGGTGTCGAGGGAGTAGTAGGCGCCGACCACGGCAAGGCTGCCCTTTCTTACGAGTGGGGCCAGGTCCCGGTTCGAGCGCAGGTCGGCCGCGGTCAGCTTGGCCTGCGCACGGGCCATGGTCTCGACCGGGTCGGCACCGCCTTCCTTGACCGCCTGTTCGTACGCCGGACGCAGAGCCCTGGCGATCGCTTCGAGATTCCCCGGCAGCGGCTTGCCGCCGTGGAGGGACTTGTACGCCGCCTCGATGGCGCCACACCGCTGATGCCCCAGGACCACGATGAGCGGAGTGCCACTCGTCATGGGCCCGTACTCCACGGAACCCGTGACCACCGGCCCCACCGCCTCCCCGCCGGTGCGCATCACGTACAGGTCACCCAGCCCGGTGTCGAAGATGAGTTCGGGCGCCACCCGGGAGTCGATGCAGGCGAGGATCGCCCCGAACGGCTTCTGCCCCTGGGCTACGAACTGGCGCCGGTTCGGATCCCGGTCGGGGTGTTGAAGGTCCCCGCTCACCCACCGCTTGTTGCCGTCCATCAGCCTCGCGAAGGCCGCGGCGGGCGTTGCCGGGCTCGCTTCCGGTGAAGCACTGGCCGTCATCAGGGTGGCACTCCTCGATGAGCACCCCGCAAGTACGGCCGTGGAGACTGCGAGTCCACCAGCGAGCAGAGCCCTGCGATTCGGGTGTTCCGCTGCGGCCATCGGTCGTTCCCCTCAATCCGCCGAAACGCGTACATACGCTATGCCCAGGCGATTGTTCAGCGCGGTGAGGAAGCCGGACCGCAGGCACGAGCAGACGAGGGGCCGCTTTCCCGCAGACGGCCCAGAGGACCCGTCCCGGCGGCCGCATGAAAGCCTTCGGACAACAAAGCGGACGCTCACCAGTATCTGACGTGTAATCAGTTCTAGTTATAGTGGGCCATGGGCCGGCGGGTGGAGGGGTGGAGGGGCGATGGTGACGACGTTCGAGCGCGGTGGGGGCGTACGGTCGGTGGCGGTGCCCATCCCGGACAATCCTCTCGGTCACACGCTGGTCTACGTCGTGGAGAGCGACCGTGGTCCGGTGCTGGTCGACACCGGGTGGGACGACCCGGCGTCCTGGGACACGCTCGTGGCGGGGCTGGCCGCGTGCGGTACGGCGGTGGCTGAGGTGTACGGCGTCGTCATCACGCATCACCACCCGGACCACCACGGCCTGTCGGCCCGGGTGCGCGAGGCCTCCGGCGCCTGGGTGGCGATGCACGCCGCCGACACCGCGGTCGTACGGCGCACCCGGGAGGTCCGGCCGGAGCGCTGGTTCGGCTACATGCGCGCCAAACTCGCGGCCGCCGGCGCGCCCGAGGAACACCTGGCGCCGCTCCTCACTCCCCGCACCCCCCGCACCCTGCCCGGCCTCTCCCCCGCCCTGCCGGACCGGGAGATCGTCCCCGGCGAGCTCCTCGACCTGCCCGGCCGCAGGCTGCGCGCGATCTGGACCCCGGGCCACACACCGGGCCACGTCTGCCTGCACCTGGAGGAGGAGCATCCCGACCACCGGCTTCCGGGGCACGGGCGGCTGTTCAGCGGTGACCACCTGCTGCCCCGGATCACCCCGCACATCGGCCTGTACGAGGACCCGGACGACGCGACCGTCACCGACCCCCTCGGCGACTACCTCGACTCCCTGGAACGCATCGGCCGCCTCGCCCCCGCCGAGGTCCTCCCCGCGCACCAGCACGCCTTCACCGACGCGCCGGGCCGGGTACGGGAGTTGCTCGCCCATCATGAGGAGCGCCTGGCCGGCCTGCTCGCCCTGCTCGCCGAGCCGCTCACGCCGTGGCAGCTGGCCGAGCGCATGGAGTGGAACCGCCCCTGGGCCGAGATCCCCTACGGCTCCCGGAACATCGCCATCTCGGAGGCCGAGGCCCATCTGCGCCGCCTGGTGAAGCAGGGCCGGACGGAACCGGTGGCGGGGAGCGAGCCGGTGGCGTACGTGGCGGTGTGACGCGGTCTAGCGGTCTAGCGGTCTAAATGAGTCGCTTTGTGCGCGGCGGCCCTGTTACACAGGCTCATGAACCTCGTCGACGCACTTCTCGCCCAGCACGCCTGCGAACACGTCGTCCTGCACTTCGTCCGCCGCCTCGACCTGGGTGAACCGGCCGACGTGGCCGACCTGTTCACCGAGGACGGCGTCTGGGAGTGGCCTCCGCCGGGGGACGGGCGCCGGATCGAGGGCCGGGAGGCGCTGCGCGCGTACTTCGGCTCCCGCCCCGCCGACCGGCTCTCCCGCCGTCTGATGTCCAATGTGCTGGTCACGATCACCGGCCCGGACTCGGCGGGCGCCACGTCATACTTCACGACGTACCGCGTCGACGGATACGAGGGAGGCGACCCCATTCCCGCCGGGCCGCCCGTCCAGGTGGGTCACTACGAGGACACCTTCCGCCGGGTCGACGGCAAGTGGCTGATCGCCTCCCGCACCCTGCACCTGCCCTTCGGCGGCGACACCCCGAGGGTCGGCTAGCGGATGGTGCGCCATTGCGCCACCCCGGGTACCAACAGCTCGGCGCCCGCGAGGAGTTCGACCTCGCGGGCCGTCATCGTCGCATTGGCCGCCCTGCGCCCTCGCGCCTCCGTCAGCCCCTCCTCCGTGAGGTCCGACGGGTCGGCCGGCAATGCCGCGAACATGTCGTGGGCCGGACCGGCCGGCGGGGTGTCGTCCACGGCGACCTGGGCGAGGATCACCGCCGACATGCACAGTCCAGGCCGGGGTGACCGTCCTCGGTGTTGGACCAGTCGATCACGCGGGGGCCGTCCGGGGTGAGCATCACGTTGTCGGGGTGCAGGTCGAGGTGGAGTACGCGGGCTCGCGGGTCGGCCGGGTTCCGGCCCGGTACGGCGTGCAGTTGCCGCAGCAGGGAGGCGAGCAGGGTGCCCGCCTCCGCCGCGTCGGCCCGCCCCTCGGTGAGGGCGGTCAGCAGGGTCGGGCCGGACACTCGTTCCGGCACCAGGCCGGTGCGTGAGCCGGTGGGCCTTGCCCGGGGTGCCGGACAGCCGTGCTGCCGGACGTACGCCATCACGGCCCCCTCGGCGGCGGCGTCCCCCCAACCGTCCCGGTCGCGGCGCAACACCCAGGCGTCGTCGCTCTCGTACACGTCGGCCGAGCAGCCCCCACCCAGCAGTCTCCCCGTCTCTGTCACGACCGTGACCCTGGTCACCGCACCCCCGTGTGCACAGCCACTCCTCAGGCCGCTCAGGGCTGCCGGTAAAGTGGCGGGGTCGTCATCACACCCGTACGGGGGAAAGCCGGTGCAATTCCGGCGCTGACCCTCCGCCAACTCTCGGCTTCGCTCGAGCCAAGGGCACCCCCATCCGTGAGCCGCCGTGAGGCGGTGAGCCGGACCGCCCCGGGCGGGACGTTGACCGGCTCGCGTGCGTCGGCGGTCCGCCGCGCACGGCACCGTCGAGGTTTACGGAGCCGAGCCGCCCGGGGTGTCTCCCGTGCTGCCGGTTCCCCAAAGGAGAGGCAGTCGCCGACCATGAACGTCCGCCGCAGTGCCGCGGCTCTCGCCGCCATAGGCGTGCTGGCCGCCGCCGCGCCCGCCACGGCCGCCGGCCAGTCCCCGTCTCCCTCCCCGAAGGTCGCGATCCCGTCCGGGCTGTACGGCACCTCCGACCCGACCTACGACGGCGTGTGGCGCCAGTCGCTGACGCTCATCGCCCAGCGGACCCTCGGCTACCGGCCGGCGGCGAAGGCCGTGGACTGGCTCGCCGGTCAGCAGTGCGCGAACGGCGCCTTCGCCGCGTTCCGCGCCGCCCCCGCCAAGGCCTGCGACGGCAAGGTCATGGTGGACACCAACAGCACGGCCGCCGCGGTCCAGGCCCTGAAGGCGGCCGGCGGGCACGACGACGCCGTCGGCAAGGCCGTGACCTGGCTGAAGTCCGTGCAGAACAAGGACGGCGGCTGGGGCTACGCGCCGGGCGGGCCCAGCGACACCAACTCCACCTCCGTCGTCATCGGCGCGCTCGCGGCGGCGGGTACGGATCCGGCGACCCTCGGCAAGGCGGGCAAGTCCCCCTACGACCTCCTCGCCGCCATGTCCCTCGCCTGCGACCAGGACGGCGGCGGCGCCCTCGCCTACCAGCCGGACAAGAAGGGCAAGTTGCCCGCCAACGCGGACGCCACGGCGGCCGGTGTGCTCGGCGCCCTCGGCAAGGGGTTCGTGGTCCAGGCCGGCAAGGCGCCCGCGCAGGACGCGTGCGCCAAGGCCGACCGTCCCACCCCGGCCCAGGTCGCCGACAACGCCGGCGCCTATCTGGCGGCCGCCGTCGGCAGGACCGGGCACCTGCAGTCCGCCCTCCCCGGCGCCAAGGCCCAGCCGGACTTCGGCAACACCGCGGACACGGTCGTCGCGCTCGCCGCGGACGGCCGGACCGAGCAGGCGAGGAAGGCGTACGGCTGGCTGGAGAAGAACGCCGGGCGCTGGGCGGCGCAGAGCGGTCCGGCGGCGTACGCCCAGCTGATCCTCGCCGCGCACGCGGTCGGCGCGCAGCCCGGTGACTTCGACGGAACCAGCCTGGTCACGTCCCTCAACGAGCTCGGCCCGGCCCCAGCCATGGACTCCGCCGCGCACGGGACCAGGAAGGCCGGGCAGTCGGAGAAGTCCGACAGCGGCTCAGGCCTCGGCGTCTGGTGGTTCGTCGGCGTCTGCCTCGTCGCGGGCATCGGCGTCGGCTTCCTGCTCAGCGGCCGGAAGAAGCGACAGCCGTGACCGCCGTCCGCCGCGCCGCGAGCCTGCTGTGCGCCGCGCTCGTCCTGCTGGCCGGGGCGGCGGGCCAGGCGCAGGCCACCGGCTACCGCTACTGGTCGTTCTGGGAGCGCGACGGCGACCACTGGACGTACGCCACGCAGGGCCCGTCGACCGCCCGTCCCGACGACGGCGCCGTGGAGGGCTTCCGCTTCGCGGTGAGCGCGGACTCGGCGGACGCGAGCCGGCCGCGCGGGGCGGCGGACTTCGGCACGATCTGCGCGGGTACACCCGCCAAGTCCGGTACGAAGCGGGTGGCACTCGTCCTCGACTTCGGCACCCCGGCGGACGCGCCGTCCGCCGAGACACCACCGGCCCGCCGCACGGCGTGCGCGCGGGTCCCGGCGGACGCGACGACCGCCGACGCCCTGGCGGCCGTCGCACCACCCCTGCGCTACGACACCAACGCCCTGCTGTGCGCGATCTCCGGGTATCCGAAGAAGGGGTGCGGGGAGCAGGTTTCGGCGTCCTCGGGCAAGAAGACGCCGGAGAAGAGCGGTGGTTCGAGCAGCGGGCCGTCCCTGGGGCTGCCGATCGGTGCGGGAGTCGTCGCCGTGCTGGCGGGCGCGACGGTGTGGCAGTACCGACGGCGACGCGATGACTCCGTCTGACCGCGGGCCGGTGGGGGCTGATCGCGCCCACACGGCGGAGCCACACATCGATGCGGCCCACGCCCCTTACGGGGCGCGCCCGCGCCGGGCCACTGTTCACCCCGGTGCCTGGTGGCTCTGGTCGCTCTCCCTCGGTACCGCCGCCACCCGCACCACCAACCCCCTGCTCCTCGCACTCCTCGTATCCATCTCCGCCTACGTCGTGGCAACGCACCGCGGCAACACCGGCACCCCCACCGCCCACGCCTACACCGCCTTCGCCAAGCTCGCCCTCGCCGTCCTCCTCATCCGTCTCCTCTTCGCGGTGGCGCTGGGCTCCCCCATCCCCGGCACCCACACCCTCCTCACGCTCCCCGAGGTCCCCCTCCCCCACTGGGCGCAGGGCATCCGCCTGGGCGGAAAGGTCACGGCGGAGGCGCTCGTCTTCGCCGCCTACGACGGGCTGAAGCTGGCCACCCTCCTGATCTGTGTCGGCGCGGCGAACGCGCTCGCGAGCCCCGCCCGCCTCCTCAAGTCCCTGCCCGGCGCCCTGTACGAGACCGGCGTCGCCGTCGTCGTCGCGCTCACCTTCGCCCCGCATCTCATCGCCGACGTCCGGCGCCTGCGCGCCGCCCGCCGGCTGCGCGGCCGCCCGGACCGGGGTCTGCGGGGCCTGCTCCAGGTCGGACTGCCGGTACTGGAGGGCGCGTTGGAGCGCTCGGTGGCACTCGCCGCCGCGATGGAGGCCCGAGGCTACGGCCGTACGGTCGAGGTCCCCGCGCGCATCCGCCGTACGACGGCCGCGCTCACCCTCGGCGGCCTGCTCGGCGTGTGCGCGGGGACGTACGGTCTGCTCACCGCCGAGGGCGGCACCTACGGCGTCCCGCTCCTCCTCGCCGGTGCCGTCGCCGCGCTCGCGGGGCTGCGCCTCGGCAGCCGCCGTTCGCTGCGCACCCGGTACCGCCCGGACCCGTGGGGCACCCGGGCCTGGCTGGTCACCGGCTCCGGCGCCGCGGTCGCCGCGCTGCTCAGCCTGGCCTCCGCCCGCGACCCCGAGGCACTGCACCCCGGGGTCGTACCCCTCGTCGCTCCCACTCTCCCCCTGTGGCCGGCCGCCGCGATCCTCCTCGCCCTCCTCCCCGCCTTCGTCGTCCCCCAGGACCCCAAGGAGCCGTCGTGATCCGCTTCGAGGATGTCAGCGTGACGTACGACGGTGCGGCCGGACCCGCCGTCCAGGGCGTCGACTTCGAGGTGCCGGAGGGCGAACTCGTGCTGCTCCTCGGGCCGTCCGGGGTCGGCAAGTCGACCGTGCTCGGCGCGGTCAGCGGTCTCGTGCCGCACTTCACCGGCGGCACCCTGCGCGGCCGCGTCACGGTGGCGGGCCGGGACACCCGTACCCACAAGCCGCGCGAACTCGCCGACGTGGTCGGCACGGTGGGGCAGGACCCGCTCGCCCACTTCGTGACCGACACCGTGGAGGACGAACTCGCCTACGGCATGGAGTCGTTGGGCCTCGCCCCGGAGGTCATGCGGCGCCGGGTGGAGGAGACCCTCGACCTGCTGGGGCTGGCCGCACTGCGCGACCGCCCGATCGCCACGCTCTCCGGTGGCCAGCGGCAGCGGGTCGCGATCGGCTCGGTCCTCACCCCGCATCCCCGGGTACTGGTCCTGGACGAGCCGACCTCGGCGCTGGACCCGGCCGCCGCGGAGGAGGTCCTGGCGGTACTCCAGCGCCTGGTGCACGACCTCGGCACGACGATCCTGATGGCCGAACACCGTCTGGAGCGCGTGATCCACTACGCCGACCGAGCCGTCCTCCTGCCCGGTCCCGGCGAGGCCCCGATCGTCGGCTCCCTGCCCGAGGTGCTGGCGGTCTCCCCGGTCTACCCGCCGGTGGTCGCCCTGGGCCGCCTTGCGGGCTGGTCCCCCCTTCCCCTCACCGTCCGAGACGCCCGCCGGCGCGCCGGTCCCCTGCGAGAACGCCTGGCCGCATCCGCAGCCGCGGGTACGCGCGGCACTGCGGCTGCGGGTGCGAGGGGGCTGGTCGCACAGTTCCCCGCGCTCCTGGGGAGTTGCGGCACCGCCCGCCGCGAAGTGCAGCCGCCGCTGCGGGCAGTCGTGCCGCCAGGGGCGGCACGCGTGAGCGTGGGGGAGGCGTCCCACCGGCGCGGGCAAGCGAAACCTGCCCCCGCCCAGCCGCAGCACCCCGGACCCGCCGAACCCACCCGCCGGTTCCTCTCCCGTCGCCGCCCCGCCTCCCCCACCCCCGAACCCGAGCAACCGCACATCGCCGAAGTCCGCTCCCTCTCCGTCCGCCGGGCCCGCGTCGACGCCCTGCGGCACATCGACCTCACCGTCGCCCCCGGCGAGACCCTCGCCCTCATGGGCCGCAACGGCGCCGGAAAGTCCACCCTTCTCCACTCACTCGTCGGCCTGGTGGCACCCAGCGCCGGAAGCGTCCGGGTCGGCGGAGTCGAGCCCCACCGCACCGCACCCCCCGACCTCGTACGCCGCGTCGGCCTGGTCCCACAGGAACCACGGGATCTCCTGTACGCCGACACGGTCGCCGAGGAGTGCGCGGCGGCCGACCGGGACGCGGGAGCCGAGCCGGGGACCTGCCGGGCGCTGGTGTCCGAGCTGTTGCCGGGGATCACGGACGACACCCACCCCCGCGACCTGTCCGAGGGGCAGTGTCTGGCGCTCGCCCTGGCCGTGGTGCTGACCGCCCGCCCGCCCCTCCTCCTGCTGGACGAGCCGACCCGCGGCCTGGACTACGCGGCCAAGGCCCGCCTGGTGACCGTACTGCGCGGCCTCGCCGCCGAGGGGCACGCGATCGTGCTGGCCACGCATGACGTGGAGCTGGCGGCCGAGATCGCGCACCGGGTGGTACTGCTCGCCGAGGGGGACGTCATAGCCGACGGACCGACCGCGCACATCGTCGTCTCCTCACCGTCCTTCGCCCCGCAGGTGACGAAGATCCTGGCCCCACAGCAGTGGCTCACCGTGGCCGAGGTACGAGAGGCCCTGGCATGAGCGCGTCCCCGCACATCCGCAGCCGAACCACGAAAACCCCCGGCACCAGCCCCGCCCGCCTCCACGCCATCCGTCTGGGCCCCCGCTCGCTCGCCGCGCTGGCCCTGGTCAGCGCGGTCGGTGCGGTCGGCTTCGGGTGGCCCTTCCTCGCTCCGCCCAGCTCGCAGCTGAGTGCCCACGCCCAGGACGCGCCCTGGCTCTTCGCGGGCCTGCTCATCCTCCTGGTCGCGGTCGTGGCGGCGACGATCTCGGAGTCGGATCTCGGGCCGAAGGCCGTGGCCATGCTGGGCGTGCTGGCCGCGACGGGGGCCGCGCTGCGTCCGATCGGCGCGGGCACGGCGGGCATCGAGCCGATGTTCTTCCTGATGGTGCTCAGCGGCCGGGTGCTGGGCCCCGGCTTCGGCTTCACCCTGGGCTCGGTGACCATGTTCGCGTCCGCCCTGCTCACGGGCGGGGTCGGACCGTGGCTGCCGTTCCAGATGCTGTCGATGGGCTGGTTCACGATGGGCGCCGGGCTGCTCCCGGGCCCGGTCCGGCTGCGCGGCCGGTTCGAGTTGCTGCTCCTCGCGGTCTACGGCTTCCTCGCCGCCTTCGCCTACGGCACGGTCATGGACCTGGCCGGCTGGCCGTTCATGGGAGCCGCCGCCTCGAACATCTCCTTCGACGCCCATGCCTCCGTCCCCGCCAACCTGGCCCGTTTCATGGCCTACTGCCTGGCCACCTCGCTCGGCTGGGACCTGGGCCGGGCCCTGTGCACGGTGGTGCTGACCCTCGTCCTCGGTCCGGCCGTGCTGCGCGCGCTGCGCCGGGCCACCCGGCGGGCCGCCTTCGAGACCGCGGTCACATTCGACGGCCCCGCGGCGTGACGGGCGGCACAGCGTACGGCCTCGCTGTGTGAGGTCTCGTATCCGGTCTGCGAGCGAGACGGTGAAGCGCCCCACATGACGCACGTCACCTACGAGGCGGGACCGTAGTCCGAGATGTCCGATATGCCCTTTAGTGCACCCCTTCCGACCTGCACTTTGAGACCCACGCCACAGAGTCGGCGTTTCCCGTCTATCCGGCCACAACTAGTAAAAGGGGTCATTGCGGACGGCTTTCCGGGCTGCTTCTCTGGACGACGTCGCCAGGCGCCACAAGCCCACCCGGGCCGAGGCGCCGACGCACACGGCCACATCGCGTGGCCCGTCCCATGCGGGCGATCCCCCTGTCCCCGACGCAAGAGGTACTCCGTGTCCGTCTCCTTCATCCGCCGCATCGCTTCCCCGAAGAAGGCCCTCACCGTTGCCGCCGTGGCCGCCGCCACCGCCGGCATGGCACTGTCCGCGGCGCCCGCCCAGGCCGCCCCGACCTCGGCCTCCTCCGCTCAGGCGATCGCGCACAAGATGATCCCGGACGCCGCGCAGTTCAACGCGTTCAGCAAGATCGTCTCGCATGAGAGCGGTTGGAACCCGTCGGCCACCAACAGCTCCTCCGGCGCCTACGGCCTGGTCCAGGCCCTGCCGGGCTCGAAGATGGCCTCCGCCGGTTCCGACTGGAAGACCAACCCGGCCACCCAGATCAAGTGGGGCCTGGACTACATGAAGTCGCGCTACGGCAGCCCCGTGAAGGCCTGGAACTTCTGGCAGGCCAACGGCTGGTACTGAGCCATCCGCAGCGCGCCCCGAAGCCGCTGAAGGCGGCGGCCCCCGATCCCCGGGCCGCCGCCTTCGGCGTTTCCCGCATCCCCACATGGTCAACTGGGGCGGTGAGCGCAGCGGAAGACGCATCGGCAAAGGAACCGTACGACCTGGAGGAGCGCGGGCTCCGGCTGGTGTTCGTGCTGCTGGTCCTGACCGTGGTGAGCGGGCTGATCGACGCCGTCAGCTATCTGGGGCTCGGCCGGGTCTTCACCGCCAACATGACCGGCAACGTGGTCGTGCTCGGCTTCGCGGCGGCCGGTGCGCCCGGCTTCTCCGTGCGGCACACGGCGACCTCGCTGGGGTGTTTTCTGCTGGGCGCGGTGACCGGCGGCCGGCTCGCCATCCGCGTCGGCAAGGGGTCGCGCCGCACCTGGACCCGCCTCACCCTGACCGCCGAAGCGGTCCTGCTGGCCCTGTCGGCGGCGGTCGCCTTCACCCGGCCGCACGCCACCGGCACGGTCTACGCCGTGATCGCCCTCACGGGGTACGCGATGGGCCTGCGCAACGCGACCGTCCGCAAACTGGGCGTCGCCGCCATCAGCACCACCACCGTGCTGACCATGACCCTGACCGGTCTGGCCGCCGAGTCCCGCCTCGGCGGCGCCCCCGGCCACCGCTCGCCGCGCCGCACGGCCTCGGTGATCGCCATGTTGGCCGGCGCCTGCCTGGGCGCGTGGCTGGTCCTCCATCACGGCCTGGGCATCCCGCTGCTTGTCGCGGCCCTCGCCTCGGGCGTGCTGGCGGTGGTGGCGTCCGGCAGGGAGTGAACCTGCCGACCTCGGGGGAGGCAGGAACGGGGCGTTGGGGTAGGGGTGCTCCTGCCTCCCTCGGGGTGGGCCGACCCGCGGGTCAGCCGGTGGTGACCTGAAGTTCCTTGACGCCGTTGATCCAGGCCGAGCGCAGTCGCCGGGGCTCGTCGGCCGAGCGCAGGCCGGGCATCGCGTCGGCGATCGCGTTGAAGATCAGGTCGATCTCCAGGATCGCCAGGGACTTGCCGAGGCAGTAGTGGGGCCCGCCACCGCCGAAGCCGAGGTGGGGGTTGGGGTCGCGGGTGATGTCGAAGGCGTCGGGGTCGGTGAAGACCTCGGGGTCGTGGTTGGCGGAGGCGTAGAACAGCCCGACGCGATCGCCCTTCTTGATCTGGACCCCGCCCAGTTCCGTGTCCTGTGCGGCCGTCCGCTGAAAGGCGTTGACCGGGGTCGCCCAGCGCACGATCTCCTCTGCCGTCGTCCCGGGCCGCTCCCGCTTGAACAGCTCCCACTGCTCGGGGTGGGTGAGGAAGGCGTGCATGCCGTGGGTGATGGCGTTCCGGGTCGTCTCGTTCCCGGCCACCGCCAGCATCAGCACGAAGAAGCCGAACTCGTCGGAGTTCAGGTTGCCCTCGTCCTCCGCCGCGACGAGCGTCGTCACGATGTCACGGGCCGGGCACTTCTTGCGTTCGGCGGCCATGTTCATGGCGTAGGCGATGATCTCGGCGGCCGACTCCGCGCCGACCTCCTCGGTGATGGCGTACTCGGGATCGTCGTAGGCGATCATCCTGTTGGACCAGTCGAAGATCTTGGACCGGTCCTCCTGCGGGACCCCGATCAGCTCGGCGATGGCCTGCAGGGGCAGTTCGCAGGCGACCTCGGTGACGAAGTCGAAGGGTCCGGAGCGGGCGCGGGCACTCGCGACGATCGCCTCGGCGCGCGCCCGGAGCCGGTCCTCCAGGGCGCGGATGGAACGTGGCGTGAAGCCGCGCTGCACGATCTGCCGTACCCGCGTATGTTCCGGAGGATCCATGTTGAGCAGGATCAGCCGCTGTGCGTCGATCGCGTCGCGCTCGATGTGCTCGTTGAAGCGGATGATCGCGGTGTTGACGGTGGAGGAGAAGAGTTCCGGGTGCGTGGAGACGTACTTGACGTCCGCGTGCCGGGTCACGGCCCAGTAGCCGTCGTCGGCGAAGCCCGCGATGCCGTGCGGCTGCGGGATCCAGCGGACCGGCTCGGTGCGGCGCAGCTCGGCGAACTCCGGGAGGGGCACACGGTGGTGCAGCAGGTCGGGGTCGGTGAAGTCGAACCCGTCGGGCAGCGCGGGGCAGTGCATCGGCGGCTCCCGTCGTGAAGTTCTGACGGCCCATCAGCGAGTGCGGTGAACGTAGTAACGGGTTCTACAACTCGCAAGAGGTACGGCAGCCCCAATCCGTGCGGAATTCGTGCAGATCGCGGCTTCGGCACCTGCAAGACCCTTGCGGTGATGGACATCACGTCAGCAGACTGCTGGGCAGAACTAGAACGCGTACTAGTTCTGGAGGAGAGCCCTCTCGGAGAGGACCCGCACCCATGGCCGCCGAACCCGTGATCGTCGAAGCCGTCCGCACCCCGATCGGCAAGCGCGGCGGCGCGCTCGCCAATCTGCACCCCGCCTATCTCCTGGGCGAGACCTACCGTGAACTCCTCGGCCGCACCGGCATCCCCGCCGACGCGGTCGAGCAGATCGTCGGCGGCACGGTCACCCACGCCGGCGAACAGTCCATGAACCCCGCGCGCACGGCCTGGCTGACCATGGGCCTCCCCTACGAGACGGCCGCCACGACCGTCGACTGCCAGTGCGGCTCCTCCCAGCAGGCCTCGCACATGGTGGCCAACATGGTCGCCGGGGGCGTGATCGACGTCGGGATCAGCTGCGGTGTCGAGGCGATGAGCCGGGTCCCGCTGGGGTCGGGTTCGAAGCACGGTCCCGGCAAGCCGTTCCCGGACGAGTGGAACGTCGACCTCCCCAACCAGTTCGAGGCGGCCGAACGCATCGCCCGCCACCGGGGTTTGACGCGGGAGAACGTGGACGCGCTGGGCCTGCTCTCCCAGCAGCGGGCGGCCCTGGCCTGGGCGGAGGAACGCTTCAAGCGCGAGACCTTCGCCGTGCAGGTGCCGACCACCGAGGAGGAGCAGTACGCCGGTCAGGGCATGTGGCGGCTCGTGGACAAGGACGAGGGCCTGCGGGACACGTCCGTGGAGGCGCTGGCGAAGTTGAAGCCGGTGATGCCGACGGCCGTCCACACGGCGGGCAACTCGTCCCAGATCTCCGACGGCGCGGCGGCCATCATGTGGGCATCGAAGCGGATGGCGCGGGCGCTGAAGCTGAAGCCCCGGGCGCGGATCGTCGCCCAGGCCCTGGTCGGCGCCAACCCGCACTTCCACCTGGACGGCCCGATCGACGCGACGCGCGCGGTGCTGGGCAAGGCGGGGATGTCCCTGAAGGACATCGACCTGGTCGAGATCAACGAGGCGTTCGCGTCGGTCGTGTTGAGCTGGGCCCAGGTCTTCGAACAGGACCTGGACAAGGTCAACGTCAACGGCGGTGCGATTGCGCTGGGTCACCCGGTGGGGGCGACGGGCGCCCGCCTGATCACCACCGCCCTGCACGAACTGGAGCGCGTGGACAAGGAGTTCGCGCTGATCACCATGTGCGCGGGCGGTGGGCTGGCTACCGGGACGATCATTCAGCGGTTTTGAAGTTCTTCCCTCCCTTCGCAAGCTCAGGAAGGGGATTCCCGTCTACCTTGCGGCGACGGGCTTGACGGTTGTAGCCGCCTTACGACCGCGCCTTCCGGCGGCCGGGGCCTCCACTATGACGTGGCCGATCCGGTACAGGTGCAAGATGTTCTGGGCTGCGTTCCAGTCGGCGTTGCACTGGAAGTCGCAGTCGGGGTTCTTGCAAATGAACGTGGCCTGGTCTTCCCTGCTGCCGGGGACGGTGAATCCGCATGCTGAGCAGCGTCGGGAGGTGTTCGGGACGGGGACCTTGACGAGCTGGCCGCCGTAGCGGCTGAGCTTGTACGTCAGATCATCGCGACCGGCCAGACGTACCGGTCGGAGGCCCGGCTGCCGACCCGGCCGACCATGGCGAGCAGCACCCACAGCAGCTGGTACTGCCAGGCGGTGGGAGAGACGGCGACGACGGCACAGCCGGTGACGGCCACGGCGAGCAGCAGCTGGCCGTCGTGGGCGTAACGGACGGCGCGGCGCAGGGCTAACGCGCCGACGGCGGCGCCGAGCACCAGGAAGAGGGCGATCTCCAGCGGTCCGGTCAGGCCCAGGCGGAGCAGGGCGCCGTGCAGGGACTGGTTGCCGAGGGCGTCGGCCTTGCCGCCGGGGCCCGTCCCGGCCATGTGGTGCACCCAGTACGTGTACGAGTCGTGCGGGAGCGCCGCCCAGGCGAGCGCGGTGCAGGCGGCGAAGGTACCGGCCGTGGCGGCGGCCCGGCGGCGGCCGGTGAACCACAGCAGCGGGGCGAAGAGCAGCATGGTCGGCTGCGGAGCGGCGGCAAGACCGATGCACAGCCCGCCCTCCCGCCGGCTTCGCACGGTGAAGCAGCCGAGCAGGCGAACAGGACCGGGATGATGCTGGTCTGGCCGAGCCGCAGGGCGTCGCGGACCGGCAGCGACAGCATGAGCAGGCTGATCGCGACCGGCGCGGCCAGCGGGGAGGTGCGGCGGCCCACCGGCTGGGGCAGCGCGCGGGCGGCCACCAGGCCGAGGGCGACGACCAGCAGCAGGGTGACGAAGGTCCAGCCCCAGCCGAGGGCGGCCTGCGCCGAACGGGTGAGGGGTTTGAGCACCAGATCGCCCAAGGGGGTGCCGGTGAACCGGGTCGAGTCGTAGATCGAACCGTTCACATGCAGCACGCCGTGGGGGCCGACCCAGGTCTCCAGGTCGGTGAGCCGCTCGGCGTGGTGAGGCCGACGGCCAGCTGCCGTACCGCGAGGATCGCGGCCGCCGCCCACAGGGCGAGCCGGGCCGTGCGCAGCCGCGCCTCGGCCGGGGCCCTGCCGAAGGCGTCCGCCGGTCGCCCGCTGTGCTCCACGTTCGCCACGCCTCGTCGGCCTCCCGCCCCGCCCGGTCCCGGCACCGGTCAGGCCGGGTTCTTCCGCGAACCCTGTGAAAACTTCACCTGCCGTTGCCCCCCTTTTGTCCGGATGATGACGATAGTCCGCAGTACGTCCGGTTGTCCGTCCGGGGCGCGACAAGGATCACAGCGCGGGACCGGACTGCCTGATCACGAGCGGGCGGACGTACCTGGGTACACACGGTTTAGCTGCAGCGTGCAGCTAACTGCATACGGGGCGTAAGGGGCCGAGGTCCGCCTATGGTCGCTTTTCGGCCCGTGCCCCGGCAGCGTCGCCGTACGGACCGCGTCCCTGTCCCCGTCGAAAGGTAGGCGAGCCCCGTTTTGGCGACCGCCGCAGCAGTCTCCCCGTCCCTTCCGAAGACCCGGCGGGCCGCCAGGGCCCGTGACGTCACCGTCACCGACCCCGCGCTGGTCAAGCGCGCCGTGAAGGCGGCCGCGCTCGGCAACGCGATGGAGTGGTTCGACTTCGGTGTCTACAGCTACATCGCGGTCACGCTGGGCAAGGTCTTCTTCCCGTCCGGCAACCCGACCGCACAGCTGCTGTCGACCTTCGGCGCCTTCGCGGCGGCCTTCCTGGTCCGGCCGCTCGGTGGCATGGTCTTCGGTCCGCTGGGCGACCGCGTGGGCCGTCAGAAGGTTCTCGCCCTCACGATGATCATGATGGCGGCGGGCACGTTCGCGATCGGCCTGATCCCGTCGTACGCCTCGATCGGCGTGGGCGCGCCGCTGCTGCTTCTGGCCGCCCGGCTGGTGCAGGGCTTCTCGACCGGTGGTGAGTACGCCGGCGCGTCGACCTTCATCGCCGAGTACGCCCCCGACAAGAGGCGCGGCTTCTTCGGCAGCTGGCTGGAGTTCGGCACGCTGGCCGGCTATATCGGCGGCGCGGGTCTGGTGACGTTGATGACGGCACTGCTGTCGTCGCAGGACCTGCTGTCCTGGGGCTGGCGCATCCCGTTCCTGATCGCGGGCCCGATGGGCATCATCGGTCTGTATCTGCGGATGCGGCTGGAGGAGACCCCGGCGTTCGCCGCCGAGGTGGAGAAGGCGGAGGCCGCCCGGCCCAAGGTGCCGCTGCGAGAGATGATCGCGGGCCAGTGGAAGGCCCTGCTGCTGTGCATGGGTCTGGTGCTGGTCTTCAACGTCACCGACTACATGCTGCTGTCGTACATGCCGAGCTACCTCACCAGTGAGCTGAAGTACGACGAGACGCACGGTCTGCTGGTCGTGCTCGGAGTGATGGCCCTGATGATGATCGTCCAGCCGCTCGCAGGCGCGCTGACCGACCGGATCGGCCGGCGTCCGGTGATCGCGGCGGGCTGCGCGGGCTTCCTGTTCCTGTCCATCCCCGCCGTGCTGCTGATCCGCGAGGGAGGTCTGCCGGCCGTGGGGCTGGGCATGGGCGCCCTGGGTCTGCTCCTCGTGTGCTTCACGGCGGCCATGCCGGCCGCGCTGCCCGCTCTCTTCCCGACGCGGGTGCGGTACGGGTCGCTGTCCATCGGGTTCAACGTGTCGGTGTCGCTGTTCGGCGGGACGACTCCGCTGGTGGTGACCGCGCTGATCGGGGCGACGGGGAACATGATGATGCCCGCGTATTACATGATGGCCGCGGCTGTCGTGGGCGGGTTCGCTGTGTGGCGGATGTCCGAGTCTGCGGGGCGGCCGTTGCCTGGTTCGGCGCCTTCGGTGGAGGGTCGCCAAGCGCCGTAGGGGTGCGGGTCGTGTGCCGGGTGCGGGTGCGTGGGGGTTGATCGCGCAGTTCCCCGCGCCCCTGGGGAGTTGCAGCCGACGCGGCCTGGAAGCGCCGTAGCTGCGGGAAGTGGTGCCGCTGGGGCGGCACGGGTGGGCGCTGGCGGTACCCGCTCCGGGGGAGGCACCTTGCCCGCGGCGGTAAGCGGCCCAATCCCCGGCCGGCACCGACACCCCGGTCCAGCGGGTGATCTACGACTGTCGGCTGCGCGAGGCTCGGTGGGGTTCCGGTCCGGCTGTTCACCATGGGCGGCGTGCTCCTGGCGGTCGCGGCCGCCGTCGCCGTGATCGTCGTACGGCGCTCCCGGCGCCGGTGAATCCGTCGGTGATCACGCCGTCGGCGCCCGTCGGCTGAGACGATGTCGGTGGGAAGGGCAGGCACTCGGGAAAGGCAGCAGGAGCATGAGCGACTCCCAGCTCTGGGACGACGTCGACGACTACTTCACCAGCCGGCTCGCCCCCGATGACGAGGCGCTGCGGGCGGCCCTGCGGGAGAACGACGCAGCCGGTCTGCCGCACATCGCCGTCACGGCGGCGCAGGGCAAGTTCCTCCAGCTGCTCGCCCAGGTCCAGGGCGCGCGGCACATCCTGGAGATCGGCACACTCGGCGGCTACAGCACGATCTGGCTGGCCCGGGCCCTGCCCGAGGACGGCAGGCTCGTGTCGCTGGAGTACAACGCCAAGCACGCCGAGGTGGCCACCCGGAACCTCGCCCGGGCCGGCCTGGACCGGATCGCGGAGGTGCGGGTGGGCCCCGCCCTGGAGTCGCTGCCCAAGCTCGCCGACGAGAATCCGGCCCCGTTCGACCTGGTGTTCATCGACGCCGACAAGGCCAACAACGCGCACTACGTGGAGTGGGCGCTGCGGCTCACCCGCACCGGCAGCCTGATCGTCGTGGACAACGTGGTGCGCGGCGGCCGGGTCGTCGACGAGAGCAGCACCGAGCCCGACGTCGTGGGCACGCGCGCCGCGATCGAACTGATCGCCACGCATCCGAGGCTGACCGGCACCGCCATCCAGACGGTCGGCAGCAAGGGCCACGACGGCTTCGCGCTGGCCCGGGTACTGGACTGAGCCGCTCCGGCGCCACCCGGCCGGGGCTCAGACCTCGTGGTAGAAGCCGACGTTGACGCTGCGCGGCTCGGTGCGGTCCTGGACGACGATCTCGCCGGACCCGCCGTGCGGCAGCGGTACGGTCGCGCCGTAGCCGAGGGGCTGCGCGTACTCCCCGACCATCAGCCGCACTTCGGACGACGGCTCGGCCTGCGAACCGCGCAACCAGGTCAACTGCCAGCCGCCGTCCGGGCCGCACCGGAACTCCAGGTGCACACGGGAGACGAACAGCCAGTCCTCCGGGGTGGCCAGCCGGCACACGGACGCGTCCCGGCCGACCCGGAGCACGGCGCCCGGCTCGCTCGGCGCGTCGGCCATCGTCATGCCGGCCGTGACGCCCGCGTCGGCACCGGAGACGGTGGCCATGGTGAGTTCGAGCACGAGCGTTTCCCCCTCGACGTCGGTGACGTCCTTGTACGGCGGCCGGATTGGGCCGGATCGGTGTACCGCCGCCGCATGATAAAACGCCCGGCCGGACCGCGTCCGGCACAATGGGTTCATGACCGAGCGAAAGCCACCGGGCGTGCCGTTCGAGTCCTGGGTCGACAAGCAGATCCGCGACGCGCAGGGTCGGGGGGAGTTCGAGCGGCTGCCGGGCACGGGTGAGCCGTTGCCCGCCGACCTCGACTCCGGCTACGACGAACTGTGGTGGATCAAGCGGAAGATGGCGCGCGAGGGCCTGTCCGTGCTGCCGCCCGCCCTCGCCCTGCGCAAGGAGGCCGAGGACGCGCTCGCGGCGGCCTACGCGGCGCCCTCCGAGCGGATCGCGCGGAAGATCATCGAGGACGTCAACGTCAAGATCAAGGACATGATGTTCAAGCCGCCGCCCGGGCCTCCGCTGGGCAAGAAGCCGTACGACGTCGCGGAGGTCGTACGCGAGTGGCGGCAGCGCAGGGCTGCCGCCAAGGGCGAGCTGCGGACTCCGGGGCGACCGTCAGATGTGTAGCAGGCGCCCGGCCAGCTCCTGGTAGTCGCGCAGAGCCAGCCTGAGCTGCTCGGTGTCGGTGTCCGAGCCCGGTCCACGGTCCTCGGAGGCCTCCCAGGAGCGCCGCAGCGTGCGGCGCCGCCGCTCCACGGCCTCCTCGAACCGCCCCGCGATCTCCTCCAGCACGTGATCGGCCTGCTCGACCGCGCCCAGAGGCTCGTCCACGAACCCGACGGCCAGCTGCCGCATCCGCTGCTCCCAGAGGTCGGTCTCGTCGTGGGACAGCAGGGGGGCGCCGGTGCCGGAGGAAGCGGGTGCCGTGTCGCCGACGGCGGACCCACCTCGGGAGGCCCCGGTGCCGCCCGGTGCCGTCGGCCATGCGTCCCGTTCCGTGGACTCGCTGGTGTGCGCGTCACGCCCGCTCACATCGCCGGGGGACGGAACCCCGAGCCCGTCGTCCGGCATCGGACTCTCGCTCGCCGCACCACTCTCGCCGGCCGTGCGGCTCTCGTGTCGCGTCGCGCGCTCGCTCGGCAGCCAGCCCTCGTGCGACGTCCCGAGCTCGTCCGGCATACGCCCCTCGACCGGCGTCCCGCGCTCGCTCGGCAGCCCGGTCCCACCGGGCATGCGTCCCTCGCCCGGCGGCACACCCCTCTCATCGGACATCCGACCCTCCGGCGGCGTCACGGGCTCGACCGGAATCCCCGCCTCGACCGGCATCCCGCTCCCACGGGACATCCGACCCTCAGCCGGCATGGCGCCCTCGCCCGGCACGCGACCCTCGTGCGGCATCCCGGGTTCGATCGGCGTCCTGCTCTCGCCGGACATGCGACCCTCACCCAGCGGCATGCCCCTCTCGCCGGACATCCCGCTCTCGCCGGGCATCCGGCCCTCGCCAGCCATGCCGCCGACACCAGGCGTCCGGCCCTCGCCCGGCATGCCACCCCCGTCCCCTACCCGCTCCTCGGTGGGCGGTCGGGGGCTCGTGGGGTGGAGGTCTGTGGGGCCCGGGGGGTGTGGGGGTGTGTCCTCTGGCGTGAGGTCGTCGGCTGTCAGGCCGTTTCGGCCGGGGCCGATCGATCCGGGGAGGCGGGATGTGCCCCCTGTGGGCGGGGGTTCGCCCGGGAGTCGTTCCTCCGGCAGGGGGTCCCTCGGGGTGCGGCCGCCCAGAGGCATGTCCTCCGGGGGCCAGTCCTCGTCCGGCGGCCGACGGAAGCGGCCGGTGGAACGCTCGTCGCCGGGTCCGCTCGTCCTGTCCGACATGATGCTCAACCCTCCTTCGAGTGGCTGGTGCCGGCGTGGGTCGCCCGGTGGCGGCCGGTTTCCCGGGAGGGGTGGGTCAGATCGTCGAAGAGGGCGCGGGCGCCGACGAGCGCCGTACGCATCTCCTCGGTCCCGGAACCGGCCTCGGTCAGCCCGTCGCGCGCCCCGGCACGGGCCACCCGGTGCACCTGCCGATAGCCGTCGACGTGCGCGGCGTGGTGCACGGACAGCGCGGCGAGCTGCTCCTCGTAGCGCCCGCCGTTCGGGTAGCCGCGCGCGGCGGCGAGGTCCGCGAGCAACTGGTCGGCCTCGGCCACCGCCTGCCGCGGCGACTCGACGAAGTGTTCCTGCACGGCCGTCCAGCGAGCCGCGTAGTGCTCACGCCCGGCCCGGTCCAGTGGCCGTTCCCGCAGGTGGCCGTGGCGTTGGACGCGCTCAGCCAGCTCCTGTTCGGCGGCCCTGGTATCCCCGTCGTGCAGGGCCACGGCCCGCTCGTACTCGGGTCCGAAGCGCCGCTTCAGACCGGGCCCGCCGTACCGTCCGCGGCCGCGCAGGATCGGGGCGGTGGCCGCGGCGATGATCACTACCGCCACGATCACGGTCAACACGATCACGCCTGTGGACATGGTTGCCTTCCGATCGGGCCGGCCCCACTGGTCGGCTCCCCCTCCGGGTGACCCGGTGGGGGAGCCACAAACGGTGGTCAGTCCGCGAAGCGGCGCAGTCCGGTCACCGACCAGACGGCGGCGATGCGCCCGTCCACCACCTCCAGCAGGTCGATCCCGCTCTTCTGGGTGCCGTCCGGCAGGGTCACGTACCAGCAGCAGGCGGCCCGGCCCGACTCGCCGTCCACCACCGATGTCCCGTCGACGGTGAAGCGCAGTCCGGGCTTCTCCTCGCGGAACGCGGAGACCAGCCCGAGGATCCCGGCCGGGCCGTGCACCGCGTCGGTGGTCGCGCCCCGCTCGGGATCGTTGCCGAGACGGATGCGGAAGCCGGGCGCGAGGAACGCCTCCGGGTCGCTGAAGTCGCCGTTCCACAGCGCGGTCCAGCGGTCGAAGAGGGCGATGCCGGTGGCGGGGGTGAGATCGGTGCCGCTCGTCAGGGATGTCGATGTCGATGTCATGGGCATCAGCCTGCGCCCCGTCCACGACAACCCCCTGTCGGTGATTGCCGTCACATCACCGTCGCCGCGTCGAGCGGTACGACGTCGGAGCCGAGCGTGTCGAGGGCGGCGAGGTCGACCGTGCGGTGCGGGGCCCGCTCGTCCAGGGCCGTCGCCGTGCGGACCCGGTCCAGCCGGAAGCCGCGCGGTGCGTCCCGCAGCCGGCACCAGGCCGCCAGATACCAGTGCTCCGTCCCGCCGAGGAAGCCGAGCGGTTCCACGTCCCGCGCGGTGACCCGGCCGGCGGCGTCCTCATACTCCAGCCGCAGCACCCGGCCCGCGGTCAGCGCCTCCCGCAGCGCGCCGGGCACCGCGGGGCCGGCGGGCCGCTCCGCGCGGGCCGCCGGGACGAGCAGCCGTACCCGCTCGGTCAGCTCGGCCGCCGCCCTGCGCTCCCGTTCCGGCATCACGGCGAGCACCTTGTGCAGCGCGCTGCGCGCGTCCGCCGCGAACGGCGTCCCGGCCAGCACGTGCAGACCGACGGCGAGGGCGGTCGCCTCGGCCGGGGTGATGGTCAGCGGCGGCAGCGTCCGCTCCTTGTCGAGCACGTACCCGCCGCTGCGGCCCGGCTCGGCGTGGATGGGCACCCCGGACTGCTGCAACGCGGCCAGGTCCCGCTCGATCGTGCGGACACTGACCTCGAAGCGCCGGGCGAGCGAACGGGCGCTGCGGGGGCGGGGAGCGGCGGCGCGCAACTCCTCGACGAGGGCGTAGAGACGGTCGGTGCGGTTCACGGCAGACAGTCTGCGGAAATTCGCTCGGCGGCGCGGCGACGGCCGCCGACAATGGCCGGCATGACGTGGACGATCAGCCCGGAACCGTACGACTCCCCGGTCGCCGCCGAGCTCTGGCGGGCGTACTACACGGAGGTCAGCGACCGCTGGTATCTGCTGCACGAGGGCCGGCGTACCGACCCCGACGAGCTGGAGCGGGAGATCGCGGCCACGACCGGATCCGAACTCGCGCCCCCCACCGGGCAGTTGCTCATCGGCCGGTACGACGGCGAGCCGGCCGGTTCGGCGGGCGTACGGCTGCTGGAGCCGGACACGGCGGAACTGACCCGGGTGTTCGTGCACGAGCGGCTGCGCGGCAAGGGCGGGGCCCCGTTGCTGGTGACCGCCGCCGAGGAGGCCGCCCGCGCCCTCGGCGCCCGGCGGCTGATCCTGGACACCCGCGGCGACCTGGTCGAGGCCCGCGCCCTGTACGCCCGCCTCGGCTACACGGAGACCGACCCGCACAACGACGACATCTACGCCGAGCACTGGTTCCGCAAGCAGCTGGCCCTCAACTGACCTCGGTCTTCGTCACGTTGTGCGGCCGCTCGCCGTCGGTTCCGCACAGCTCGGCGGTGAGCTGCCGGACGAGCTGGGTCAGGTCGGTGGAACGGCCGGGTCCCCACCAGTCGCCGAGGAGCTCGGCGAGGGACTCCTCACGGGCCTTGGCGAGGTGTTCGGCGACCTCGCGGCCGGACTCGGTCAAGTACAGGTCCAGGCCCCGGCGTTCGGCCAGGTGCCGTTCCTCGACCTGGCGGGCGGCGGCGAGGACGGCCTCCAGCGGGACGGGGCTGCGCTCGGCGAGCACGCCCGGCTCGACCGAGCCGTACTTGCGGATGCGCAGCAGCACCCAGCTGGTGGCGGGCAGCAGGTCGTACCCGGCCCGTTCGGTGATCTTCTGGTAGACCTCGCGGCGGCCCTCACGGGTGCCGAGCAGGGACAGGGCGCGGGAGCACTCGTCGTAGGAGGACCGCTCGACCGGGTTGGGCGGGATGGTCTCGGAGGCGTCCGGCGCGGTGACCGAGCCGCGCAGCCGGTCCTCCTTCAGGAACCAGGCCAACAGGAAGCCGAGGAGGGCGACGGGGGCGGCGTAGAGGAAGACGTCGGTGATGGCGGACGCGTACGCGTGCAGGGCCGCCGGGCGCAGGGTGGGCGGCAGGGCGGCGATGCCGCGCGGGTCGGACTTGAGGGCGTTGGCGCTGACGCCGGGCGGCAGGCTGACGCCCCGGAAGGCGGCGGCGAGCTTGTCGCCGAGGCGGCTCGCGAACACCGTGCCGAAGATCGCCACGCCGAAGGAGGCGCCGATGGAGCGGAAGAAGGTCGCGCCGGAGGTGGCGACGCCCAGGTCCTCGTAGGAGACCGCGTTCTGCACGATGAGGACGAGGACCTGCATGACCAGGCCCAGTCCGAGGCCGAACACGAAGAAGCAGGCGCTCATCTCGGCGGTCGGGCTGTGCTCGTCGAGCCGGTGGAGGAGGAGCAGGCCGATGGCGGTGACGGCGGTGCCGGTGACCGGGAAGACCTTCCAGCGGCCGGTGCGGCTGACGATCTGCCCGGAGATCGTGGAGGACAGCAGCAGGCCGACCACCATGGGCAGCATGTGCACGCCGGACAGGGTCGGCGAGATGCCGTGCACGACCTGCAGGAAGGTCGGCAGATAGGTCATCGCGCCGAACATGGCGAAGCCGACGATGAAGCTGATGACGGCGGCGAGGCTGAAGGTGCGGATGCCGAACAGCTTCAGCGGCAGCACCGGTTCGGCGGCCCTCCGCTCGACAGCCACGAACGCCACGGCCAGCAGCACGCCCAGCACGGCGAGCCCGATGATCTGTGCCGAGCCCCAGGCCCAGGTCGTGCCGCCGAGCGAGGCGACGAGGACCAGGCAGGTGGCGACGGAGGCGATCAGGAGGGTGCCGAGGTAGTCGATGACATGGTGCGCGGTACGGCGCGGGATGTGCAGGGCGGTGGCGATCACGGCGAGCGCGACGACACCGACGGGCAGGTTGACGTAGAACACCCAGCGCCAGCTCAGATGCTGGGTGAACAGCCCGCCGAGCAGCGGTCCGAGCACACTGGTCGCGCCGAACACGGCCCCGAACAACCCCTGGTAACGGCCGCGTTCACGGGGTGGCACGACGTCGCCGACGATCGCCATCGACAGCACCATCAACCCGCCGCCGCCCAGGCCCTGCAGCGCCCGGAACCCGATCAGCTCGCCCATGTTCTGCGCCATGCCGCACAGCGCCGAGCCAACGAGGAAGATCACGATGGCGGTCTGGAACAGCCGCTTCCGCCCGTACTGGTCGCCGAGCTTGCCCCACAGCGGGGTCGCGGCGGTCGAGGCCAGCAGATACGCGGTGACCACCCAGGACAGGTGCTCCAGGCCGCCGAGGTCGCTGACGATGGTGGGCAGCGCGGTCGACACGATCGTCTGGTCGAGCGCGGCGAGCAGCAGCCCGAGGAGCAGGGCGCCGATCGAGACGAACACGCTGCCGGAGACCTGCTCGGCGGTCTTGATCTTGTTCTGCGTGCCGTGCGCGTCCAGGGCCATGGAGACCTCCCGGGGCCAGATACACCACTTCCATCGTGGTCGGTGTCACCGTTTATGGCCTGTTGAGTCCCGCGTTTCCGGCGGCGGATGCGAAGAAGTTGCGCATAGGGTCTGTAGTTCGTGAGGGGAGGGGAGGGGCGAACACGTGAGTGAATCCAAGGGTCGCAACTGTCCGGAGTGCGGAGCGCCGAGAGGCCCGGACCTGAGCCCGTCCTGCGACTGCACCGAGCGGGCGGCCGAGGCCCTGCGCGAGAGTCGTACGGCCGAGGCGGCAGCGGCGGAGGACTTCGATCCGCTGCGGATACGGCCGTATGTGAAGGTCGAGGCCGTCGAGACGACGCTGCCCCTGCGGCCGTCGGCGCAGCCGCCGCCGAGTACGGCCGACCTGCGGATGCGGCGCCCTGAAGGGGCGCGGGACCGTGCCTCGACGTACGACTCCGCCGCGATCGCTCCCGCGACGGCGCGGCAGCCGAACGACGACCCATCGCGGCCGAACCGGCGAAGCGCTCGCCGTACCGTCCTGCTGTCCGTCGCGGGAGCGGTCGCGGCGGCCGGGTTCGCGGGCGGGCTGCTCTCGTATCACGCGCAGTCCCGGGACCGGGCGGCCCGGGAGGTCAGGGCGAGCGTCCCGGAGGTGAGCACATCGCGCCCGGCGTCACCGACGACACCACCCGCCTCCCCCGCCGTGCCCCGCTCGCCGGTGCCGCCGCCCGCCGCTTCGGCGAGCCCCTCGAGCCCACCGGCGACGCCGGCCACGTCACAGACGCCGACCCCGTCCACCGCGACGACCCGCACGGCCTCCCCCACCGCCTCCGCCACCACGCGGGCCAGCCCCGCCGTAGCCCCTGTGCTGCAACGCGGCGACCATGGCGCGGAGGTGACCGAACTCCAGGAGCGGCTGCGGCAGTTGAACCTCTACGGCGACCAGATCAACGGCAACTTCACCCGCCCCGTGGAGGACGCCGTACGCACCTACCAGCTGGCTCGCGGCATCCGGGGCGACACCCTCGGCGTGTACGGGCCGGCGACGCGGGAGAGCCTGGAGGGGGAGACGTCGGAGCCGTGAGGGCGGGCGACGCGTTTCAGCCGTCTGGGGGTGCCCCCTCTGGGGGAGTTTGAGGACGAGGCCGTTCGGGCCGATCGGGGGTCCAGGGGGCGGAGCTCCCTGGCGGGGTCGAAAAGGCGGAGCTCCCTGGAGCAGGGGAAGGGCAGGGGCGGCGGGGGCGGGTCTCCCGCGACAGCACCCCGCCGCGACGCGCGGTCGCAACACCCCCGCCAGCCGAAGCGCAGCCCAGAACGCCCCGTCAGCCGATGTGCAGCCGGATCGTCCCGTCACCCGTCGCCTCGACGCGCACCCGCGTCAGGTCGGGCACGGTCACGTCGGGAGCGTGGAGACCGGCGCGGGGGCCGACCCCGACCACCGTCATCCCCGCGGAGCGCCCCGCCGCGATCCCCGCACCGGAGTCCTCGAAGACGACGCAGTCCGCCGGATCCACGCCCAGCTCGGCGGCGCCCTTCAGAAAGCCCTCGGGATCGGGCTTGCTCGCGCCGACCGACTCGGCGGTGACGCGGACCTCCGGCAGCGGCAGCCCGGCGGCGTTCATGCGCGCGGTGGACAGCGCCACGTCGGCGGAGGTCACCAGTGCGTGGGGGAGGCCGCGCAGGGAGGCGAGGAAGGCGCTCGCACCGGGGATCGCGACCACGCCGTCGGTGTCGGCGGTCTCCTCGGCGAGCATGCGGGCGTTGTCGGCGAGGTTCTGCTCCCTGGGCCGGTCGGGCAGCAGTACGGCCATGGAGGCGTGCCCCTGCCTGCCGTGGACGACCTTCATCACCTCGTCGCCGTCCAGCCCGTGCCGCTCGGCCCAGCGGCGCCAGATGCGCTCGACGACGGCGTCCGAGTTGAGGAGGGTGCCGTCCATGTCGAGCAGGAGGGCGCGGGCGGTGAGGACGGTGGGCGTGGCGGTGGCCGTCATCGGCAGCTCCAGGAACGAAAAAGGCCCCGAGGGGAGGGACAAGGCGGCCCCGCCCGCCGGTCAGGGAAAACGGGCGGGAGCCACTTTGTTCCCCCACGGTACAAAACCCGGGGCGGATCCCGCCACCGCATCCGGAAAGGGTTCACCGACCGTTCAGCTCGGCCGTGATCCAGGACGGGGCTCAGCCGGCCACCGCGCCCGGGACTGAGCCCACCTCCCCGACTGGGGCCGAGCCCCCCACCCCGACCGGGACTCGACCAGCCACGGCGACCGGGACGCAACCTGCCGCCGCGACCGAGGCTCGACCAGCCACGGCGAGCGGAATGCAACCCGCCACCCGACCGGGACTCGACCAGCCACAGCGACCGGGACTCAACCATCCACCCCGACCAGGACTCAGCCCGCCACCACGACCAGGCCTGAGCCCACCTCCCCGACCGGGACTCGACCAGCCACGGCGACCGGGACTCAACCATCCACCCCGACCGGGACTCAGCCCGCCACCGCGATCAGAGCTCAACCCGCCATCCCGACCGGGGCCGAGCCCTCCACCCCGACCAGGGCTCGGCCGGCCACCGCGACCGGGCCACAACCCGCCACCACGACCAGGACTCAGCCCGCCTCTCTGACCGGAACTCAGCCCCCACCCCGACCGAGGCTCAGCCCGCCACCGCCTCGTACAAGCTCCATACGCCGAGCGCGAGCATCAGCAGTGCCGCGATCTGTGTGATCAGCCGCAGCGGCACCTTCTTCATCAGGGCCTTTCCGCCGACGATGCCGAGTCCGGCGACGGCCCACAGGCCGAGCACGGCGCCGAGGCCGACGGAGATCGGGTCGTCGTAGCGGGCCGCGAGGTTGGCGGTCATGATCTGGGTGAGATCGCCGAACTCGGCGACGAGGATCAGCATGAAGCCCGTAGTCGCGACCCTCCAGAAGGACTGGTCGGCGGGCTTCTTGATCTCCTCCTCGCCCTCGTCCTTCTTCAGCAGCAGTACCGCGGCGCCGCCGAGGAAGAGGACGCCGGTGAGAGCGTGCACGATCTGCTGGGGCAGCAGGGTCAGCACGCTGCCGGCCGCGACGGCCAGCACGACGTGCAGCAGGAAGGCGGCGGCGACGCCCGCGAAGACGTAGCTCGCGCGATAGCGGGTGCCGAGGACGAGGCCGGCGAGCGCGGTCTTGTCCGGCAGTTCGGCGAGGAAGATGACGCCGAAGACGAGCGCCGTCACGGTGATGCTGATCAAGGTTCCTCAATCGGTCGGGGCTGCCCCACCGAGAGTGCGGTACGTCACACGATGACACCTCGGCACGGCAGCACACTCGGCGTCCGTGTCGCGGGGACACGGACGTGCACTGCTTGCCGAAGGTCTCGCTGGCGGCCTACGCGAAGCCGCCTCCGGGCGCCGGCTCAGACTGGCTGAGCAGTATGTCGACGGTCCAGCGAAGAGCTACTCCCCTTCTGCGCCCCCCATCGTAAGGGATGTGAAGGTTGAGCGGCGACTGTTGTCATGCACCTTGTTATGACATGAACGCGTCACTATTTTCTTACCGAACGCTCACCCCACGGCAACACGGCCTCGCGAGCATTCCCTGGCTCGCGCCCAATGACCTCACTCCACAAGGGAGTTCACGCATGCCCAGGCTCTACGCGCGTCGACGGCTGAGCATACTCGCCGCTCTTACCGGTCTCATAGCCTCCGTCGCCCTGTTCGACTCCCCGAGCGCCTCCGCCGCCCTGCCCACGCCGGTCAGCGCCGCCACCGCCCGCAGCTACCTCTCCCAGCTCACCGTGGCCACCGAGAACCGCACCGGGTACCAGCGCTCCCTGTTCCCGACCTGGATCACCATCTCCGGCACCTGCAACACCCGTGAGTGGATCCTCAAGCGGGACGGCTCGAACGTCGTCACCGACTCCTCCTGCGTCGCCACCAGCGGCAGTTGGTACTCCCCCTACGACGGGGCCACCTGGACCTCCCCCTCCGACGTCGACATCGACCACCTCGTCCCGCTCGCCGAGGCCTGGGACTCCGGCGCGAGCAAGTGGACCACCGCGCAGCGGCAGGCCTTCGCCAACGACGTCACCCGTCCCCAGCTCCTCGCCGTCACCGACAACGTGAACCAGGCCAAGGGCGACCAGGACCCGGCGACCTGGGTCCCGTCCCGCTCCGCCTACCTCTGCACCTACGTCCGTGCCTGGGTGCAGGTGAAGTACTACTACGACCTCTCGGTCGACTCCGCGGAGAAGTCGGCGCTGACGAACTACCTGGCGGGCTGCTGAGTTTCACATCGCCGCAGGGCTTGAGACCCTACGGCGACGGCGCGCCCGTCGTGGCCGGTCGCGCAGTTCCCCACCCCCGGGGGGCTGCCGCGACCGGCACCCGCATCGCGCGCCCGGGGGCCCGAACAGCCGACGGCCTAAACGGCGCGGCGCCGCATCAGGTACCCCGCCGCCGAGCCCGCCGCGAAAAGGGCCGCGAACGAGACGGCCGTGGCCAGCCATGTCGCGCCGAGCCACTGGGCGCCGTAGTAGCCGAGGGCGACGCTGTAGGCGGCCCAGGAGAGGCCGGCCAGGGCGGACCAGGGGACGAAGTCGCGGGCTCGGCGGTGGGCTGCACCGGCACAGAAGGAGACGACCGAGCGGCCCGCCGGGGCGAACCGGGCGAGCACGACCAGCGCGCCGCCGCCCCGGGCCAACGCCTCGCCGAGACGTTCCTGCGCGGTGGTCAGCCGCCGGGAGCGCGCTATCGCCCGGTCCAGCCGCGCACCGCCCCGCCAGGCCAGGCGGTACGCCACCAGATCGCCGAGGACCGAGGCGGTCGCCGCGGCGAGGATCAGGACCAGGAGGTCCGGCACGTTGTGCGGGACCCGGCCGGCCGCCGCGCCCGAGCCCGCCGCCGCTGCCGTACCCGCCGTGATGACGAGCACGCCGCTCGGCAGCACCGGCACGAACACGTCGAGCAGCACGGACATGACGACCGCGGCATAGATCCACGGTCCGGCGGCCAAAGCCCCCACATTCTCGAACACCACAACTCCCGTTGCTCCCCCGTTGACAGCCAGACAGCGTACGCGGGGGGTGTGACAGAAGGGGTTAGGGGGGCGGACAAGGACTCAGGCGAGTTTCCGGGGCGTCCGACACGCTCTGTCACCCGAACAGCGCACGCTGTGCGGCGGAGCCCTGCCGCGTCCGTAGCAATGGGTAGAGGCCTGTCCCGAATTACCAGGCACACATCCGAACGAAATGGCGCATAAGCGCAGAAGAAGGTGCACATCATGGTGGCAGTAGCCATATACGCGGGCACCCTCGCCGCAGCCCTGTTCGCGTCCGGGACCGCAAGCACCGCCCAGAGCACCGCGCTGGAGACCTACGGCGTGTTCTTCCCTCCGAACGCGACCGTCAAGTCGAACGCGGTGGTGTACGACCAGAGCCTCGTCCCGGCGGGCTCCCTGGTCCAGGTCCGCCAGAACACCCAGCCGAGCGGTGCCACGACCGTCGAGCTGTGGGTGGCCGGCGTCAAGCCCAACCATCTCTTCGGGGTCCACGTCCACCAGAAGGCCTGCGGCGCCGACCCCGCCGCCGCCGGCAGGCACTACCAGAACCAGTCCGGCACGGACGCCGCGCACGTCAACGCGGACAACGAGGTCTGGCTGGACTTCAAGTCCAACGCGAGCGGGATCGGCGGCGCCACCGCCAAGCACGCCTGGGCCTTCCGCAAGGGTCAGGCGGGCTCGGTGGTGATCCACAGCGAGCCCGGCTCCAAGGGCAGCCGGGTGGCCTGCGTCACCGTGCCGTTCGGCGGGAAGTCGTAGCCGGCCGGAGACCGCCTGGCGCCCTTCCCTCTCGTGGCGGGGAAGGGCGCCGCCCCGGGTCAGGCGGCTATCGGGGTGCGCTCGGTGGTGGCCCGGCCGTCCGCGGCGGTGCGGCGGGCGACGAGCCGGTCGAGCCCGAAGGCGCCGGACCCGGTGAAGACCAGCAGGAAGAAGGCCCAGCAGAACAGGACCGACAGCTCGCCGCCGTTTTGGACGGGCCACAGCGCGGCCTGCTGGTGCACGTCGAAGTAGGCGTACGCCATCGAGCCCGAGGCGAGCAGCGCGGCTCCGCGGGTGCCGAGGCCGAGGAGCACCAGGCCGCCGGCGACCAGCTGGATCACGGCCGCGTACCAGCCGGGCCAGGTACCCGTCGGGATCGTGCCGCCCTGGGTGCCGACGGCACCGCCGAGGACGCCGAAGAGGGACGCGGCGCCGTGCACGGCGAAGAGCAGGCCTACGACGATGCGGAAGAGCCCGAGGGCATAGGGCTGAGCGGAGTTGAGGCGTGCGGTCATGAGGGGGTTCTCCTCTTCGGTGACGGTCGGACCGGCCGGGGACGTACAAGAGGCCGGTCGCGGGGGGTGCGGCGGTACCGAACGAGGGACCCAGGTTAGGGCTGCCTAATCAATGCTTGCAAGTTCAACATTCGGCCATGAGTCCGGTTCCGTTCGCGGCTCCGCTTCGGCAGAAGCGGCACGCAGGGCGGCCCGCGCGACCGCGTCGGCGTCCGAAAGCGTGACCGAATCCACACCCGGCCGGGCCTCCGCAGCGGTCACCCGGTGCGCGCCTTCCGTGGGCACACCGAAAGCGAACCTCCTTGCTGGGACGTCGCCTTGACGAACCATCAGGCGATGCGGCCGCTGGGTCACATCGAGCCCCCCGGTCTCGTAACCGTCCACCAAATGCGGCCGGTAACCACCCTCCGTGAGCAGCCCCGGCGAGCAACTCGTCGGCCGTGCGCCGCAGATCGGGTTCCGGCAGCCGCGCCTCTATGAGAGTCGTCACGCGGACGGCGGAGCCCGGCACGTCCGGCGAGGACGCCACCCAGGCCTGCTCTTCCCCTCTGACCCCGAGGCGCGGCCCGAGCACCTCCACCACGCCCGCCTCCAGCAGGGCCGCGGGTTCCTCGATGCGGCGCCGGGGCGGACCGATGGACAGAAAGGCGTTGAGCGGCGTGCACCAGTGGTCCAGGTCCGCACGCCGGGAGGCACCGCTCAGCCCGCCGTGGTCGACCACCAGCCGTATCTCGTTGCGCAGGCCAGGCTCGGGCCCAGTGGTCCGGGCAGCTAACCCGAGTTGCGCGTCATGCGGGATTATGGGGGGTGCGGGGATTCGTCGGAGTGCGGCTGCGTCGTGGTCGCTCGCGCCCACGCGGCGAAGCCGCAAGGCAAACGCACAAGGCAGCTCCGCGTCCTATGGGGCGCTTCGCACCGACTGCCCCCGCACTTCCAACCCCCCGAGCAGTTCCGCCGTGGCCTCGGCCACCGCGGCCACCGCTCGGTCGAAGACCTCGCGGTTGTGCGCGGCGGGGGCCCGGAACCCCGAAACCTTCCGCACGTACTGCAGCGCGGCGGCGTGGATGTCCTCCTCCGTGGCCTCACTGGGCAGCACGGGCGGACGCAGCGTCTTGATACTCCGGCACATGACCCCAGTCTCACGCACACCGCACCCCGGTGCGAGGATCACGTCGAAGGCGGCCACCGACTCCCGGGGCCGAGCGACGAGAGGAACCTCCTCATGACCACCGAGCACACCGTGGCCGTCCTCGGCCCCGGCGGCACCGGCGGCCTCCTCGCCGCCCTGCTCTCCCGCTCCGGACACCGCGTCGTCTGCCTGGCCCAGGACCGCACGGCCGACACCCTGCGCCGTACCGGAATCACGGTCCGCAGCCCGCAGTTCGGCGAGTTCACCGCCCCCGTCGAGGCGGACACCGAACTGCGCGAACCGGTGGACGCCTGCCTGATCGCCGTCAAGCACACCGCCCTGGACGCCGCGCTCTCCCGGGTGCCGCCGGAGGCGCTGGGCGACGCCCTCGTCGTCCCGCTCCTGAACGGCGTCGAACACCCCGACGCCCTGCGCGCCCGCTACCGCGCCGACCGCGTGGCGCCCGCCGTGATCCGTGTGGAGTCCACCCGCGTCGCCCCGGGGGTGATCGAACACGGCAGCCCGTTCACGGAGGTCGACCTGGCCGGGGACGCCGTACCCCGCGCCCTTCTCGACGACCTCGCGGTCACCCTCGTCTCCGCCGGTGTGACGGCCCGCGTGGTCGAGGACGAGACGGCGGCCCTCTGGGCGAAGATGGCGTTCCTCGCCCCGTTCGCCCTGCTCACCACGCGGTACGGCCTCCCACTCGGCGAGGCCCGCACCCGGCACCGCGAGGAGCTGGAGTCCCTGGTCGCCGAGACCGCCGCGGTCAGCCGCGCCTGCGGCGCCCCCGCCGATCCGGCCCGGGCGCTGGCCCGGTACGACGCCTTCCCGCCCGGCGCCAAGTCGTCCATGCAGCGCGACGCCGAGGCGGGCCGCCCGCTCGAACTCGACGCCATCGGCGGGGCGTTGCTGCGCGCGGCGGACCGGCACGGCGTGCCGGTGCCCGTCACGGCCCGCCTGGTGGACGAACTGCGGGCCGCCGGCCACTGAGACCCTCCGTCGGCTCAGTGGGTCAGCAGCCACTGGGCCGACACCAGATGCACCGCGGCGAGTGCGCCCGCGGTGATCAGCATGCCGGTGTCGCGGCGGGCGGCGCCGATCGCGGCGTCGCCCAGCTGCGCCAGGCCCGCGACGATCAGCACGGGCCCGAGGGAGCTCCAGGAGCCGGCGGCGAGCAGCGCCAGCACGACCACGCTGAGCGGGACGGCCCGTACGGCGTAGGCGCGGGCGTAGAGGACCACTCCCGAGGTGACGGACTCCCCGGCCGCGAGACCCACGGCGGGCCGGGCCACCCCAACGGCTGCCGAGACCCCCGAGACGAGCGCGACGAGCGCGTTGAACAGGCCGATCACCATGTGCACGGTCGCTATGGACATGTCCCCCACCTGGCCCTTCCGAGTAATGACCCCATCATCAATCACGGCAAGAATCATTCTGATTCTGAATGATTTCTTTTAAGGTACCATCCTCGGCATGAACGAAGTCAAGGGTTCCGCAGGACTGCCGGGCACCCTGGTGTTCCGGCTCGGCACGCTGGGCGCGACGATGAGCGATCGCTTCGCCGAGCGCATCGAGCGCCACCGGCTCAAGCCCAAGCACGTCGGCCTGCTCACGGCTCTGGGCCAGGGCTCGTTCGCCTCGCAGCAGGACCTGGCGGGCCAACTCGGCGTGGCCCCCAGCCTGGTGGTGTCGCTCGCCGACCACCTGGAGACCCTCGGCGCGGTGCGGCGGGTGCGGGACCCACGGGACCGCCGCCGCCAGGCGCTCACCCTCACCGACCGGGGCCACGAACTCCTGGCCGCCTGCACGGCCGAGGCCAGGGCCCTGGACGCCGAACTGACCGCCCACCTGGGCGAGTCCGAACGACAGGCACTGCACACGGCCCTGGGAAGCCTGGCCGCGCGGGCGGGCCTGCCGACCGACTGACCGGACCGGTCGGTGGGCCGGGCCGGGGCCCGGCCCACCCGTTCGCGTGAACCTCACAACCGAACTCGCCCCCCAAAATCGAACAGGCGTAGCATTGATGTGTGGCTACGACCTATGAATTCCCCAGTGACCTCCTCGCCGGTCAGGAGGAGCTGCATCAGGTCCGGGCCGAGCTGTCGGCCCTGCTCAAGCGCCTGCCCTGGTCGGTCGAGCCGATGGACGGCTTCAGCGACGACACCGGCTGGCGGAAGGTGGAGCGGCCCGCGTCCCCGGGCTGGACGGCGGACGAACAGGCCGAGGTGGAGAAGCTGCGCCGCCGCGAGCACGAACTCGCGGTCTTCGTCACCACACACCGCTTCTGGGCCGAGGTCGCGGCAGCGGACCGCATGGACGCCCGCACCGGGCTGAAGCACGCACACAAGCAGCAGCCGTCAGGAGAGGAATGAGAAGAGCCCCCGGCCGCGTTGGCTGGGGGCTCCATCGGTGGGCGCGGACGGTTTCGAACCGCCGACATCCTGCTTGTAAGGCAGGCGCTCTACCCCTGAGCTACGCACCCGGACACCCCGGGCTGCGCGCCCAGGACGAGTCGACAGCGTACCTTGCCGGAACCAGTGCACGGCAAACCCGTAACGCCCCGTGTGCGGGGGTCATCCCCACCCCCGGTCCGGGAGCCGTCCAAATCGCCCCCCCACCCCGGCTCCCTTACGGTACTTGCAGACCGAATCTCAGGGGAGTGGGAGTTCCCGCATGACCCGTTCCGTGCCTGTCCGTGCCGCCGCCCTGGCAGTCGTCACCGGTGTGCTGGTCGCCACGGTCACTGCCTGCGGCGCCTCCGCCGCCGACGACACGCACCCGGACCACCGGTCCTTCGCCCTGCACGGCCGCACCCTCACGATCGACTCCGACAACTCCGCCCTGGAGGTCGTCGCCACCGACTCCGCCAAGGCCGGCACGGTCGAGGTCACCCGGTGGTTCCAGGGGTCCGTCGTCGCCGGCCACAGTCCCACGCTGCGCTGGTCCTTCCAGGACGACCGCCTGGTGCTGCGGGTGCACTGCTCGGACTTCATCGCCGACTGCTCGGCCCGGCACCGGATCGAGGTGCCGCGCGGGATCAGCGTGAAGGTCGACAACACGGACGGCGACGTGCGGGCACAAGGGTTCCGGGATCCGCTCAGTGTCGAGACCGCCAACGGCTCCGTACGCGTCACCGACTCCAGCGGGCCGCTCGATCTGCAGTCGACCAACGGTTCGGTCCGCGCGGACGTCTCCTCGCGCCGGGTGAAGGCCCGCTCCACCGACGGCTCCGTGCAGGTCCTGCTCTCCGGTGTGCCTGACCTGGTGGACGCCTCCAGCACCGTCGGCTCGGTGACGGTCGCCGTGCCCAAGGGCGCGTACCGGGTGTCGGCCGGTTCCGGCAACGGCGTGGTGTCGGTGTCCGTGCCCCGTGACGACCGCAGCCCGCACCGGGTGTCGGCCCACTCCTCGGACGGAACGGTCACGGTCCGCACGGGAAAGTGAGAGCGCCGAGCGCGAACTGAACGGCCCGTGTGTTTCGTCTACAACGGGTGGGAGAATGACACCACTCACGGCGGACCACAGCACGGGAGAGGGATGTGACGGCGACACCGGGCACGCCAGCGACGCGGTCGTACCCGCCGTCGACCGTACGGGCCCGGTCCGGGTCCACGGCCCTGCGCGACACCCTGACCCTGCTCGGCCTGCCGGTGCTGGCCGCGCTCGCCCTGCCCGCCGCGTTCGCCGGCGGCGGCACCCGGCGCTGGTTCGGCGGCCGGGCCGAGAGCCAGCGGGCCGAGGCGCAGGCCGCGAAGGACGCCGCGGCGGCCGCGTTCTACGAACTGGACACCGCCCAGCGCGACCTGCGGATCTCCATCGAGACCATCACGGCCGTGGACGACTCCCCCGCCGCCCGCCGTGCCGTCACCGACTTCGCGGCGCTCGGGCAGCGCATCGACGAGGCCAGCCAGCGCTACATCCAGGCCGTCGACGCCCATGACCTGGACCGGGACGGTCTGGAGGCCGCCGCGGCCGCCCGAGCGCGTTCGGAGCTGACGTCCGCCAAGGACGAGCTGGTCCGGGTAAAGCAGGAGCTGGAGCGTTTCGGCAGCTCGCTCGGGCCGCTGCTCGGCAAGGCCGAGACTCAGCTGGCCCGGCTGGCGCCCGCCGTGGAACGGGCCCGGCAGGCCCTGCTCGGCGCGAGCAACGCCCTGGACGCCGTACGGGAACAGGGACTGCGGGCCGACGACCTCGCCGGGCGGCTCGCGGCCCTCTCCCCCGAGCTGACCAAGCTGAACCAGGGCGCCGGGCAGCACGGCGTGGCACAGACCGTGGAGCGGGCCGAGCGCGTGCAGCGGGAGGCCGGGGCGATCCGGGCCGAGGCCGAGCGGCTGCCGGAGAAGGCCGCCGAGCTCGACCACCGGCTGGTCAGCCTGCGCACCCGGGCCCAGGCGCTCACCACCAGGGCCGGACAGGTGGAGCCGGTGCTGAGCGAGCTGCGGCGCCGGTTCGCGGCCGCGTGCTGGCAGGACCTGCAGCACGTCCCCGAGCAGGCCGCGGAGAACGTACGGCAGGCCGAGCTCAAGCTCCGCGAGGCCCAGGCGGCGCGCGACGCCCAGCGCTGGCCGGACGCCACCTCGCTTTTGTCGACGGTACGGGCCCTGCTCAACACCACCGACGAGGCCGTGTCGGCCGCGGGTGACCGGCTGCGGCGGCTGAACGAGGTGCAGAAGGATCCGCAGGCGGAGATCGAGCGGACCCGGTTCGCCATCCGCGACGCCCAGCGGCTGGCCATGACCGGCCGTACGACCCCCGATCCCCGGCATGCCCGGCCGCTGGACGACGCTGTGGGGCGGCTGGAGCGGGCGATCGGCTCGCTGGAGACCGGCAGGCACCCCGACTACTGGCACTTCCTGACCGAGACGGAGGCCGTCCGGCAGACGGCGGCGCGGGTGGTGGCGCAGATTCGGGAAGACCGCGGGGGGCACTGAACGGGGGCCCGCCGTGGTAGTGCGGGCTGTGTGCCGGTTGCAGTGCGCCCCGGGGTCGGCGGATATTGGATGGACGGATGGCCTCCGCTAGCGCCCGAGGGAGGCGGATATGGCCACACACGCGGTGCACGCGAAGGAGCGACGGCGGATCCGGTTCGACGAGCACCTGCCCGTCGACCACCGGCTGAGCACGGTCTACCGGATCGGTGCGGCCCTGATCGGTGCGTTCCTCGTCGTCTTCGGCATCCTGGGTCTGATCAACCACATCGGCTTCTTCGACACCGGCGGTTCCACGGTCGCCGGGCTGAACACCAACGGGACGCTGAGCGTGCTGTCGATCGTCGTCGGGGCGATCCTGCTCGCCGGGATGGCGATCGGCGGAAACGTGGCGTCCACGCTGAACATGGTGTTCGGGGTGCTGTTCCTGCTGAACGGCTTCCTGAACCTCGCCCTGCTGGACACCCCGAACAACTTCCTGGCGTTCAAGATCCAGAACGTGTTCTTCAGCTTCATCGTGGGCCTGCTGCTGATGACCTTCGGCATGTACGGCCGGGTCGGCTCGACCCTGCCGCACGACAATCCGTACTGGCGGGCCCGCCATCCCGACGCGATGGAGAGCGAGCAGCGTGAGCTCGGAGCCGGTCCGTCCACCCGGGGCGCCGGTTAATCTGTGCGCATGCCTCGCTATGAGTACCGCTGCCGTACCTGCGGCGACACGTTCGAACTGAGCCGTCCCATGGCCGAGTCGGCTGCCCCCGCGACGTGCCCTTCAGGGCATGGCGACACGGTGAAGCTGTTGTCGACGGTGGCGGTGGGTGGGAAGGCCGGGGCGTCCGCCCCGGCGCCCGGCGGCGGTGGGGGTTGTTGTGGTGGGGGCTGTTGCGGTTAGTCGCGCCCGCGCGGCGGTAGCCGCACATGAAACGCCGTCCCGCGCCCCTTTCAGGGGCGCTGTCGTGCCGCCCGCAGAAACTCCCGTACGATCCGCTCCCCCGCCAGCACCCCCCGCTCCGGCAGCACGCTGACCTCCGGTGCTGTCCAGCCCGTGTCGGCCAGTTCTCCGTGCCCCGGGCGCCAGCCGCGGTCGGCGGCGAGGAGGAGGTCGGTGTCCAGGAGGGAGTCGCCCGCGGCCAGGGTCAGGTCCGCGCCGGTGCGGCGGGCGAGCTCGTGGACGGCCGCGCTCTTGGTGAGCGGCTTCGGGACGGCGTAGATCTTGCGGCCCTGGAGCGAGACGGTCCAGCCGCGGTTCTCCGCCCACACCGCCAGCTCCTTCACCCAGTCCTCGGGCAGCAGCTCGCGCTCGACCACGAGGTAGGTGAACAGGTCCTCGGCGATGCGGTGCTTGCGCACCCAGGCCGGATCCGCCGAGCGCATCAGATGGTCGTGGACCTCGGCCAGCGGCGCGCACTCGTCCGCGAGACGGGCGAGCACACTCGCATGCCAGTCGGCGTCCGTCACGCCGTCGACCAGCAGATGGCCGCCGTTGGCGCAGATCGCGTACTTCGGGGGCGGCCCGGGCAGGTTGATCCGCTGGTACTGCTTGCGCGTCCGGGTCGTCGTCGGCACGAAGACGGCCGTGTCACCGAGGTCGGTGAGCAGCTGGGCCGCCGTCTCCGTCATGTAGGAGAGCGGCTTGGCCTCGTGCACCTCCACGCACAGCAGCCGGGGCGCCCGCGCGTCCGGCATGGTCAGCGCGAGGGCCGCCGAGGAGTAGATCAGCGTACGGTCTAGGTCGCTCGCCACCAGCACCGGCATCAGACGTTCACCGCCTTGCCGTCGGCGCCCGTGGCACCGCGCGTGTACTTGGGGTGGATCAAACCGACGCAGGTGTACGGCAGTTCACCGACCTCCTCGACGGGGACGCCCCGTTGCTCGGCGAGCAGGCGGACGTGGTCGAGGTCGGCGCCGGCCCCTGCGCGGGCCAGGATCTTCCACGGCACCCGGCGCAGCAGCACCCGGGTGGTCTCGCCGACGCCGGGCTTGACGAGGTTCACGTCGTGGATGCCGTACTCCTCGCTGATCCGCTCCACGGCCCGCCAGCCGGCCCAGGTCGGGGCGCGGTCCTCGGCCATCAGCTCCTTGACCGCGGTGTCGACGGTGTCGGCGACCTCCGGGAAGCGGGCGGAGACTGCGTCGAGGAAGGCCACGGAGACGTCGGCGCCGGCGAGTTCGCGGTAGAACTTCGCGCCGTGGAAGTCGCCCGGGCCGACCAGGTCGGCGCGCAGTACGGTCCGCGATATCAGCCCGGAGACGGTCGAGTTGAGGCACGCGGAGGGTATGAGGAAGTCCTCGCGGGTGCCGTAGGTGCGCACACAGGAGCCCGGGTCGGCGAGTACGGCGATCTCCGGGTCGAAGCCGCTGATTCCCTCCTCCGCCTCGAACTCCTCGACGGCCTGGGTGAGTTCGAGGGTGATGGCGCCCTTGCCGGTCCAGCCGTCGACGAACACGACGTCCCGCGGGTCGTGGTGGGCGGCGAGCCAGCGCAGCGCGTTGGCGTCGATACCCCGGCCGCGCACGATCGACACCGCGTAGTGCGGCAGGTCGAGGCCGTACCGGAACTGGGCCCAGCGGCGCATGAGGATGCCGACCGGCGTGCCCGCGCGGGCGAGCGAGACCAGCACCGGGCGCGGCGACCGCTCGGCGATGACGGCCTCGGTCACCACCCCGACCGCCTGCGCGATCCGGGCGGCGGAGGCGTCGAGCGCCGTGTGGAAGAGGTCCTGGTACTGCTCGCTCGGCTGGTACTCCACCGGCAGCGACTCGGCGTAGTGCGCGCCGCCGCTCTGGATGGCCTCCTCCCGCTCCTCGGTCGGCGCCTCCAGCGTGACGTCGGAGAGGTCCTGGAGCAGCCAGCCGACCTCCTCGGGCGCGTAACTGGAGAATGCGGGGCCACGGAGGGGCTCGGGCAGCATGGCCGGCCTTTCGGAAGCGTGCGGTACGTACGACGGGACGACCGCGAGCAGGACGTGCGGGGTGTGCGCGGCGAGCTGGGCCAGCAGGCCGTCCGGCGCGTGCAGGGCCGGGGTGTCGGCGACGGAGTCGACCACGGCGACGACGGCGTCGAAGCCGCCACCTGCGACGTTGTAGGCGTACCTCTCGCCGGGCCCGTCGGCCGGGTCGTCGTGGGCGGGGAAGACCAGGCGGGTACGGATCGCATACCCCGGGTCGTCCAGCGCGAGGACGGGCGAGCGGGTGGTGGTGGAGAACCGCACCTCGGCCGCTATGACCTGTTCCAGCTCACGGGCCAGGCGCAGGGGGGCGTACATCAGCTCTTCGAAGCCGAGGACGAGGACGCGCCGGGCGCCGGCGGGCAGGGCGTCGGCTGTTCGGGCGGCCATGGCGGGCAGCGCTGACTCCAGGCGGGCCCGGTGGGCGGGCGTGAAACCGTGGCGCCCGCCGTCGGGGAGGCGTGAGGGCCAGTGGAGATCTATTCGCCTGGGCTGGTGCCCCCCTCCAGGGGCGCGGGGCTGTGTCCGATCCGCGGCTGCCGCCGCGTGGGCGCGATCAACCACTACGGACCCGCACCCGGCGGACTCATGGCGAGCCACCAGTCGCTGCCCCTTCGCCAGCACATCCGACGGCAGACGCACCGCCCCGGACGCGGCGGCAACCAGATCCACCCGCGCCCCGATCTCGGAGGCGAACCGTTCCATCCGGGCGGAGTCCTCAGCCGAGCGCATATCGACCAGCGCAACGACCACATACCGCCCCCGCGGATACCGTTCGTGCAGGTCACGGATGGTGTTCAACACCGTGTTACCGGTGGAGAACTCATCGTCGACGAGCACCAGCGGACCGTCCCCGGCCAGCAGCGCGGGATCCTCCGGCAGCAACAAATGCGACGTGGCGTGCGAGTGCGACTCCTCGAAGCCGCCGGCACGGGCAACCCCGGCCACCGGCCGACGCGTGGAGTGCAGATACGGCGCCGTGCCCAGACCGTCGGCCACCGCGTGGCCCAGCCCGGTCGCGGTCTCCGCGTAACCCAGGACCACTGCGTTCCGCGCCTCGGCCTCGGAGAGCAGCTCGGCGACCTTACGACCGAGCCGGAACCCATGGCCGTACACCACCGTCGGCGACTGCGGCACATGCTTGCCGAGCACGTTCGACACCAGCAGATGGGCCCGCTTGGGGTTACGGCGCAGGGCGAGGCCGAGCAGGGCCCGCAGGCCGTCGTCCCCCACGAGTTCGACCCCGAGCCGCTCGGCGACCCAGCTGCCGGACCAGACCCCGTCGTTCACTGCGTTCCTCATGCGTTCATTCCCGCGGCGAGCAGCTCCACGAAGCCGACCTCCTCGTGGGCCACGCCGAAGACCTCGGCGCGCAGCAGCGTCCGCTCGGCCCAGGCGCGGTGCGGCTTCACCTCGTTCATCTTGTTCGTGTAGGCCGAGCGAAGTACACCCCCGCCGCCGCGTTCCGGCCGCAGGATGTCCTGGGCGTCGCTGTACTCCTCGTGGCTGACCACGGACAGCGCGTGGACCGGCAGCACGTGGGAGGGGTGGATGCAGGTCTTGCCGAGCAGGCCGTTGGCCTGGTCGAGGGAGATCTCCCGCAGCAGTCCGTCCATGGCGTGCTCGATCAGCGTCTCGCGCAGCTCGACGGCCTGCACCTCCAGGAAGGGGCTCTGCCTCAGCTGCGGCTTGAACATGCGCTCGGAGACCCGGAAGTACTCCCACACAGGCCCGGTCACGGTGAATCCGGTGCCGTCGGCGCGGCCCAGCATGTTCACGACGTCGGCGATCACCGAGGCGACGATCTGCACGTCGTAGGCGGTCATGTCGGGGGCGCGGCGCAGGCCGTAGGAGGAGCAGAAGTCGGTCACGCCGAGGCGCAGCGCCAGCACCCGGTCGCGGTACTTGTCGACCGCGCGGGCGATGCCCTCCAGGGTGTCCACGCGGGACTCGCGGTAGAGCAGCTCCGGGGACTCCAGGACGGGCATGGCGAACAGCCGGCGCCCGCTGAGCGCCTCCGCGGCCGTCAGGGCCTCCAGGAAGGGGATGCCGCGCTCCTCGGTGAACTTCGGCAGCACGAAGCCGGACAGCAGCCGCACGGACGACGGGCCGAGGCGCCGTACGAGGTCGGGGATCTGTCCGGGGGTGCGCACCCGGATGAAGAGCAGCGGCGGCTCGACACCGGGCCGGGCGGCCAGGTCGGCGAACTGGCGGACGAGGTTCTCCTCGCCGGCCACGACGTCCGCGTCGTCGATCGAGTCCTCCAGGCACAGCACCATCGAGACCACGCCGTTCCCGGCCTGCTTGACGATGTCGTCGGCGAGCCGCGGCCGGGTGGCCGGGCTGTACAGGGTGGCGCCGAGGGCGGCGGCGAGCAGCCGGGCCGGAGAGTCGGCGGTGAACGCGCACGGCTCCCGGTGGAAGAGGCGCTGCCGCACCTCGGGGGCGATGTGCCCGAAATGACGCATAGAACTCCCCCAGGGCGATGAGCCCGAGTCTCAGTGTTCGGTAAAGGGTGGCCGGTAATAGTACGTAGGGATCTATGTCAGAGGTTCCCTGCGGGCATGAATTTCCGGTAACTCGCCCATGTCGGCGGCGCACTGGGACTCCACCCCCGCATTGTCGTGGCCAGGACCGAGAAGGCAGGATGACCGCATGACGCACGCGATGCTGAAGGGGTCGAACGTCCCGCTGGAAGCCGACACGGTGCGCGCCGTGCTGCGCTGGACGCCCGGGCAGGGGGTCCCGGACGTGGACGCCTCGGCGCTGCTGCTGGGCCCCGACGGCCGCGTACGCTCCGACGAGGACTTCGTCTTCTACAACCAGCCCCGGCACCCCTCCGGAAAGGTGTGGCGGCTGGGCAAGAAGCGCATCGCCGAGGGGCTGACCGACACGATCCAGACGGACCTGCCCGGCGTCCAGCCGGACGTCGGCCGGATCCTGCTGGTCGCGTCCGCGGACGGGATCACCTTCGACCGGGTGCCCGCGCTGTGCATCCTGCTGTACGACGCCGCGGTCGCCGACGCCGAGCCGCTGGCCCGGTTCGAGATCAAGCCGGAGACGGGCGCGGAGACGGCGCTGATCTGCGGTGAGCTGTACCGGCGCGGGGAGGGCTGGAAGTTCCGCGCGCTGGGCGAGGGCTACTCCAACGGGCTGAAGGGGCTCGCCACGGACTTCGGTATCTCGGTGGACGAGTCCGAGGTGGCGGAGGATCCGAGCGTTTCCCAGCCGTTGCCTCCGGAGCAGCCCGTTCCTCCGGAGCAGCCGACGTCCGCGGTGCCGGCACAGCCTGCGTATGGCTATCCGCAGCCTGCGTATGGGTACCCTCAGCCGGTGCCGGTGCCGGTGGCTGTGGGGCCGGTGGATCCGAACTTCCGGTTGCCTCCGCAGGGGCCGCAGTTCATCGGGCGGTGAGTGCGCCTACCGGCTCAACGTTCCACTTTGGTCTTGTAGCCCCGCCCCCACTGCAGTCCCCACCCGTACAACCGGTCCAGCTCCCCCTGGAAGCCGTACACGAACTTCACCTCGCGGCGGACGACCAGCTCGCCCTTCACGTTCTCGATCATGACGACCGCGCATGAGCGGGCCTGGGGGTGGCGTTCGTCGAGGCCTATCTCGATGCGGGGGCCGTTGCTGGGGTAGAGGGTGACGATGGCGTGGGTGCGGTCGAAGGCGGGGGTCTGGTCGTAGATGTAGACGAAGACCAGCAGGCGCTTGATGGCGTCGCGGTGGTCGAGGTTGACGTACATCGTCTCGCCGGACGCCGAGCCGAAGCGGTCGTCGCCGCTGAGCTTGATGTACGGCGGTGCGTTGACGTCGCCGAGGTAGTTGCCCAGCGGCTGGACGACGCCCTTGGTGCCGTCGGTCAGTTCGTACAGGCAGCCCAGGTCGAGGTCGACGTTGACCATGCTCTGGCCGTGGCCGAGGACCTCCGGTGGCTTGAGGGCCCTGAAGGGGTGCCGGAAGAGGCTGGTGCGCTGGTTGCTGTCGAAGTCGGAGGTGCGCATCCGCCAGGCGAGGTTGATGCGCAGATGGCCGGTGGCCGCGTCCTGCTTGGTGAGGGACACCGTCTGATGCCGCCTGGTCAGTTCGATGGAGTTCGTCGAGGCGTTGCCCGCGTCGAAGTCGGCGGCGCTGGCGCCCCGCAGCCCGTCGAAGAAACCCATTCCCGCCCCCAGGTGTGGTCACGTACTCGTTCAACAAACGCCGTCGGGGCGGCCGACCACGTCGGCCGCCCCGATTCAGAGCGTTCCTCGCCGGGCGGGGTGTCACACCCCGTCACGGCCCGGATCTGACCCGTAGGGGACCCGGCTCACACCCCTGAGGAGACCTCGGCCTTCTCGTCGGTCCCCTCGCCCTCGGCCGCCAGTGCGCGGTTGCGGCGGACGGAGGACCAGAAGGAGAGGGCGATCAGGACGACGCCGACGAGACCGGTGATGACCTCGTTGATCTCGTGCTGGATGGTGACCATGAGGATCACCGCCAGGGCACCGATGGCGTAGTGGGCGCCGTGCTCCAGGTAGACGTAGTCGTCGAGGGTGCCCTGGCGGACCAGGTAGACCGTGAGGGACCGGACGTACATGGCGCCGATGCCGAGGCCGAGGGCCATCATCACGATGTCGTTGGTGATGGCGAAGGCGCCGATCACGCCGTCGAAGGAGAAGGACGCGTCCAGGACCTCCAGGTAGAGGAACATGAAGAACGCGGCCTGGCCGGCCAGCATCACCGCCGGCTTCTTTTTGCCGGTGCGGGCGGCCTCTTCCTCCTCCTCGTGCTCGCGCTCCTCCTCTTCCTCCAGCCGGTCCTCGAAGTAGCCGGACAGGCCGCCGACGATCATGTAGGTGATCAGGCCGGCGATACCGGCGATCAGGACCGTCTGCGCCTTGTCGACGTGGGCGCCGCCGTGCTGGTGGGCGTGGGTGGCGAAGGTGAAGGAGGTGATCAGCAGGACGATCAGGGCGATGCAGACCGCCAGCATGTCGACCTTGCCGAGCTTGGCCAGCGGGCGCTCGATCCAGCGCAGCCACTGGATGTCCCGGTCCTCGAAGATGAAGTCCAGGAAGATCATCAGCAGGAACATTCCGCCGAACGCGGCGATCGCCGGGTGGGCGTCGGTGACCAGCTGCTGGTAGCGGTCCTTGTCGGTGAGGGCCAGGTGGACCGCGTCGTAGGGGTTGAGCTTGGCGGTGAGGGCGACGATCACGACGGGGAAGACCAGCCGCATGCCGAACACCGCGATGAGAACGCCGACCGTGAGGAAGATCTTCTGCCAGAAGGCGTTCATCTTCTTCAGGATGCCGGCGTTGACCACCGCGTTGTCGAACGACAGCGAGATCTCGAGGATGGCCAGGATCGCCACGACACCGAAGGCTTCCCACCCCCCGTAGAAGACCGCGGCGACGAGGCCGAGCGCGGTGACCGCGAACGACCAGCCGAAGGTTTTCAGAAGCACTGGCTACCCAATCGTGTCTGGGGGTCCCTCCCAGACGAAGTCTGGGTGAGGGGCTCCCCCGCGCCGTACTCGGCTTTGCTAAATGTTGACCCCGAGTCTAGAGGTGCACCCTACCGGCGGTACCGTCCAGGGCAACCCTCACCGGAAAGCCACAGCACGGGCCCCCTGGGAGGGTGCTCGGCTAGGAGACGTTCACCCCGAAGTCGAGGGCGATGCCGCGCAGGCCCGACGCATAGCCCTGACCGACGGCGCGGAACTTCCATTCTCCCTGGTAGCGGTACAGCTCGCCGAAGATCATGGCGGTCTCGGTGGAGGCGTCCTCGCTGAGGTCGTAGCGGGCCAGTTCCTGGCCGTCGGCCTGGTTCACGACCCGGATGAAGGCGTTGGAGACCTGGCCGAAAGTCTGGCCGCGCTCGTCCGCCATGTGGATGGAGACCGGGAAGACGATCTTCTCGCAGTGCGCGGGCACCTTGGCGAGGTCCACCAGGATGGACTCGTCGTCGCCCTCGCCCTCACCGGTGAGGTTGTCACCGGTGTGCTCGACCGAGCCGTCGGGGCTCTTGAGCTGGTTGTAGAAGACGAACCACTCGTCGCCCAGGACGCGGTTGCCGGCGCCGCACAGCAGTGCGCTGGCGTCCAGGTCGAAGGGGGCGCCGGTGGTGGACCGCGCGTCCCAGCCGAGCCCGATCATGACGTTGGTGAGGTTCGGTGCGGCTTTGGAGAGGGAGACATTGCCTCCCTTGGCGAGCGTGACGCCCATGATGCTGGTCCTCCCCTAGTGGTGCTTCCCTGGTTGTCCTGCGCGTCCGGCGCCGACCGTAAACGGTGCGGCGCCGGACGGGTGCAGGTGTCGTAACCCTGCCGGGATCAGACGTTGACGCCGAAGTCCTGCGCGATGCCGCGCAGGCCCGAGGCGTAGCCCTGACCGATGGCGCGGAACTTCCACTCCGCCCCGTGCCGGTACAGCTCACCGAAGACCATGGCGGTCTCGGTGGAGGCGTCCTCGCTGAGGTCGTAGCGGGCGATCTCCTGCTCGCCCGCCTGGTTCACGACGCGGATGAACGCGTTGCGGACCTGGCCGAAGGACTGCTGGCGGTTCTCGGCGTCGTAGATCGACACCGGGAAGACGATCTTCTCGATGTCGGCCGGGACGCCGGCCAGGTTGATCTTGATCTGTTCGTCGTCGCCCTCGCCCTCACCGGTGATGTTGTCACCGGTGTGCTCGACCGAGCCGTCGGGGCTCTTGAGGTTGTTGAAGAAGACGAAGTGCTGGTCGCTCGCGACCTTGCCGGTGTTGTTCAGCAGCAGTGCGCTCGCGTCGAGGTCGAAGTCCGTGCCGGTCGTGGTCCGCACGTCCCACCCCAGGCCGACGATGACGGCGGTCAGGCCCGGGGCCTCCTTCGTCAGCGATACGTTGCCGCCCTTGCTGAGGCTGACTCCCACGGGTCCTCCATGTGGTGTCCAGGGGCGGGGAGCCCCGTCGTGCTTCGGATATGGGATCAACGAGCCGATCCTAGTGACGGGTTCCCGGCCCCCGCAGACCCTGGACCCGGAGAATCACAGGTGTCGGCCACGGTCGGCCTACAGGGTGTCGAGCGCCTTCACGTAGTCGTTCAGGTCGCGCGCGTCCGGCAAGCCGTTGATCACGGTCCACCGCACGACGCCCTCCTTGTCGACGATGAAGGTGCCCCGGACGGCGCATCCCTTGTCCTCGTCGAAGACGCCGTATGCGCGCGAGACGTTGCCGTGCGGCCAGAAGTCGCTGAGCAGCGGGTACTCCAGGCCCTCCTGCTCGGCGAAGACGCGCAGGGTGTGGATGGAGTCGTTGGAGACGGCGAGCAGCCGGGTGTCGCGGCCTTCGAACTTCGGCAGGTTGTCGCGCAGCTCGCACAGCTCGCCGGTGCACACGCCGGTGAAGGCGAAGGGGTAGAAGAGCAGGACCACGTTCTTCTCGCCGCGGAAGTCCGAGAGCCTCACGGTCCGGCCGTGGTTGTCCTTGAGCTCGAAGTCGGGCGCTTTGTCGCCGACCTGGATCGCCATCGTCGTGCATCCCTTCGGTGGGCCGTTCGGGTGAGCGCACAGCACACGCTCGGGTCCACCCTACGCAGCGATCACCGGGGTCTTCCGGACGGGCTGGGGCGAATCCCAGCCCGTCCGGTGGGGGGAGAGGAGATCACTTCTTGGACTTGGCCGCCTTCGGCGTGGCAAGCCGCGAGCCACTCCAGTCCTTGCCCACGCTGACGCTCTTCGACGCCGTAAGTCCGGCCGTCGTGGCGGCGTCCTGGATGTCGCTCGGCTCCACGTACCCCGAACGGCCGGTCTTCGGCGTCAGGAGCAGAATCGCGCCGCCCTCTTCGATGTACGTGGTGGCGTCCACCAGCGCATCCGTCAGGTCGCCGTCGTCATCACGGAACCACAGCACAACGGCGTCGGCCACGTCGTCGTAGTCCTCGTCCATCAGGTCGCCCTCGATGACTTCCTCGATGGCCTCACGGAGCTCCTGATCGACGTCGTCGTCGTAGCCGATCTCCTGGACCACCTGCCCGGGCTGGAACCCCAGCCTGGCGGCAGGGTTCGTCCGCTCCTCCGCGTGGTCCGCGGTCGCGCTCACGGGTTGCCTCCTGATCATGTCTTGTTGAGTATCTCAGCCACGCGCGTGCGCGAAGCATTGGCCGTAGTCCACACGGGCGGGGCGGATCGCGCAAGTACCCGGCCGTCCGGACCGCCTAAACGGTGACGATCCCGGCCGTGTCGCCGCAACTCCTGGCACCGTATCCCGTTTCCGCATGACCCACATCACACCGATGTGCCCGGTTTGTGCCGTTCGGAATCATCTCAGAATCATCCGGCGATACGCCCCTCGAACACCTTTGCCGAGCACGTCACACCCCGGGCGTATCGTTGCGTTTTGACCCGTGCGGACACAGTGCGGACACGAAGGAGATGACGTTACGCCGTCCCGAGGTACACGATGGGGGACGGTGTAGGCAGGTGCGAAAACTGGCCCTCTGACAGGTAAGGAACAGCGTGGCTTCCGGATCCGATCGCAATCCGATCATCATTGGCGGCCTTCCGAGTCAGGTTCCTGACTTCGATCCCGAAGAAACCCAGGAGTGGCTCGACTCCCTCGACGCCGCCGTGGACGAGCGCGGCCGGGAGAGGGCCCGCTACCTCATGCTCCGGCTGATCGAGCGGGCCCGCGAGCGGCGCGTGGCCGTGCCCGAGATGCGCAGCACGGACTACGTCAACACGATCCCCACCAAGAGCGAGCCGTTCTTCCCGGGCAACGAGGAGATCGAGCGCAGGATCCTCAACGCGACCCGCTGGAACGCGGCCGTGATGGTCTCGCGCGCCCAGCGCCCCGGCATCGGCGTCGGCGGCCACATCGCCACCTTCGCCTCCTCCGCCTCGCTGTACGACGTCGGCTTCAACCACTTCTTCCGCGGCAAGGACCAGGGCGACGGCGGCGACCAGGTCTTCTTCCAGGGCCACGCCTCCCCTGGCATCTACGCGCGCGCGTACCTGCTCGACCGGCTCAGCGCGGACCAGCTGGACGGCTTCCGCCAGGAGAAGTCGAAGTACCCGGACGGCCTGTCCAGCTACCCGCACCCGCGCTCGATGCCGGACTTCTGGGAGTTCCCCACGGTCTCCATGGGCCTCGGCCCGCTGGCCGCGATCTTCCAGGCGCGGATGAACCGCTACATGCAGGCGCGCGGCATCGCCGACACCTCCACGTCGCACGTGTGGGCGTTCCTCGGCGACGGCGAGATGGACGAGCCGGAGTCGCTCGGCCAGCTGTCCATCGCGGCCCGCGAGGGCCTGGACAACCTGACCTTCGTCGTCAACTGCAACCTGCAGCGGCTCGACGGCCCGGTGCGCGGCAACGGCAAGATCATCCAGGAGCTGGAGTCGATCTTCCGGGGCGCCGGCTGGAACGTGATCAAGCTGATCTGGGACCGCAGCTGGGACCCGCTGCTCGCGCAGGACCGGGACGGCATCCTCGTCAACAAGATGAACACGACCCCGGACGGCCAGTTCCAGACGTACGCCACGGAGTCGGGGGCGTACATCCGCGAGCACTTCTTCGGCGACGACCACCGGCTGCGCGCGATGGTCGAGAACATGACCGACGACCAGATCCTGCACCTGGGCCGCGGCGGTCACGACCACCGCAAGATCTACGCGGCCTTCAAGGCGGCCAAGGAGCACAAGGGCCAGCCGACGGTCATCCTGGCCAAGACGGTCAAGGGCTGGACGCTGGGCCCCAACTTCGAGGGCCGCAACGCCACGCACCAGATGAAGAAGCTGACGGTCGACGACCTTAAGCGCTTCCGGGACCGGCTGCACCTGCCGATCTCCGACAAGGAGCTGGAGTCCGGCCCGCCGCCGTACTACCACCCGGGCCGGGACACGGACGAGATCCAGTACATGCACGACATGCGCAAGCAGTGCGGCGGGTACGTCCCGACGCGCGTCGTGCGCTCCAAGCCGCTCCCGCTGCCGGACGACAAGACGTACGCGACCGTGAAGAAGGGCACGGGCCAGCAGTCCATCGCCACGACCATGGCCTTTGTCCGGCTCCTCAAGGACCTCATGCGGGACAAGGAGATCGGCAAGCGGTTCGTTCTGATCGCGCCGGACGAGTACCGCACGTTCGGCATGGACTCCTTCTTCCCGAGCGCGAAGATCTACAACCCGCTGGGCCAGCAGTACGAGTCTGTCGACCGGGAGCTGCTGCTCGCCTACAAGGAGTCGCCGACCGGCCAGATGCTGCACGACGGCATCTCCGAGGCGGGCTGTACGGCCTCCCTGATCGCGGCGGGCTCGGCCTACGCCACGCACGGCGAGCCGCTGATCCCCGTCTACGTCTTCTACTCGATGTTCGGTTTCCAGCGCACCGGCGACCAGTTCTGGCAGATGGCCGACCAGCTGGCGCGCGGATTCGTGCTGGGCGCGACCGCGGGCCGTACGACGCTGACCGGTGAGGGCCTGCAGCACGCGGACGGCCACTCGCAGCTGCTCGCCTCGACCAACCCGGCGTGCGTGGCCTACGACCCGGCGTACGCCTACGAGATCGCGCACATCGTCCAGGACGGCCTGCGCCGCATGTACGGCGGCGACGCCGAGCACCCGCACGGCGAGGACGTCTTCTACTACCTGACCGTCTACAACGAGCCCATCCAGCACCCGGCCGAGCCGGCGAACGTGGACGTGGAGGGCATCCTCAAGGGCGTCCACAAGCTCAGTGAGGGCACGGACGGCTCGATCCCGGCGCAGATCATGGCGTCCGGCGTGGCGGTCCCGTGGGCGCTGGAGGCGCAGCGGATCCTCGCCGCGGACTGGAACGTGCGCGCCGACGTCTGGTCGGCCACCTCCTGGAACGAGCTGCGCCGCGAGGCGGTGGCGTGCGAGGAGCACAATCTGCTGCACCCGGAGGAGGAGCAGCGGGTGCCGTATGTGACGCGCAAGCTCAGCGGCGCGGAGGGTCCGTTCGTGGCCGTGTCCGACTGGATGCGATCGGTTCCGGACCAGATCGCGCGGTGGGTGCCGGGCACGTACCAGTCGCTCGGCGCGGACGGCTTCGGCTTCGCCGACACCCGGGGTGCGGCGCGGCGCTTCTTCCACATCGACGCCCAGTCGATCGTCGTCGCGGTGCTGACCGAACTGGCCCGTGAGGGCAAGGTGGACCGCTCGGTGCTGAAGCAGGCCATCGACCGGTACCAGCTGCTGGACGTCTCGGCGGCGCATCCGGGGGCGGCGGGCGGCGACGCGTAGCCTCCCCCACCGCTCGGCCTCGACCTGCTGAGCGAGGGCGGCGCCCGGAGTACCTGGGGCGCCGCCCTCGTTGCTTTTTCTTTACCATTGCGGGCATGAACGATCAGTCGGCGCAGGCGCGTTGGGAACGGCATACCCAACGGCCTCTGCTGGCGCTGGCGGTGGCGTTCACCATCGCCTATGCCGTGCCGATCGTGGACCACTCCGCGGGTCATTCGCTGACGTACGCGTGCGCGGTGGTCGAGTGGGTGGTCTGGGCGGCGTTCGCCGCGGACTACCTGATGCGGCTCGCCCTCGCCCCGCGGCGCCGGGAGTTCGTCCGGACGCACTGGGTGGACCTGTGCGCGGTGGTGCTGCCGCTGCTGCAGCCGCTGCGGTTGCTGCGGATGGTGTCGACGCTGCTGCTGGTGGGGCGGCGGGCCCGGATGGCCTCGCAGATCCGGCTCACGACGTATGTCGCCGGGTAGGTGATCGGGCTGCTGATGTTCGGGTCGCTGGCGGTGCTGTCCGTGGAGCGGGACTCACCGAACGGGAACATCCGGACGCTGGGTGACGCGGTGTGGTGGTCGTTCACGACGATGACGACCGTGGGGTACGGGGATCACGCGCCGACGACCGGGCTGGGACGGATGATCGCCGTCGGACTGATGCTGTCCGGGATCGCGTTGCTCGGTGTGGTGACCGCGAACATCGCGGCGTGGTTCATCGCGCGGTTCGAGAAGGACGACGTGGAGGAGCGGCGGCAGACGGAAGCGATCGCCACGTTGGCCGAGGAGGTTCGCCTGCTGCGGGCGGAGGTGGCTCGGTTGGCTGACGAGCGGGAGCAGCAGCGCAGTTGACGCCCTGCCCGGTGCCGTCGCCGACCGGGGTGGGGTCGCTTACCGGCGCCGGCAAGGTGCCGCGGCGACCGGAAGGGGCGCGGGGTACCGCGCGATCAGCTCCCGCGCCCGCGCCGGGCGGACGGCCCCGGGCCCCACGACACAACCGTCGGCTAAAGGAGCCCGTGGCCCCACGTGGCCGCGCCCGCCAGGGCGACGACGGCGAGCACCGTGTCTATCGCGCCGAGGATCAACGCCACCAGCGCTGGGATGTCGCGGTCGTTCGACCATTTGCGGCCCATGGACCGCCAGCCGCAGACCATCGCCACCGGGCCCAGGACAATGCCCAGTGCGAAGAAGCCGGCCACGGCACAGATCGCGCCGATGATGCCGAGTGTCGCGCGGTCCGGCCCGGTCCGTTGCCACGTCCGGCCACGTGACCGGGGGTACCCGCGCGTTCCTTGCCGGAAGCCTGCCATCATCAACTCCCTGAGGCCCATGGACAGTTCGGCTTCGCGGTGCGAGTACCCCGATTCCGGCCCGGCAGACCTGCGCGCGCTGCCCCCCTCCGGCAGCGCGCGCCGCGGCCCGGCCGTCCCCATGTCCTGCGGAGGACTTGACCCACTGTGACCTGCGGCGCGCGCCCGGTGCGAGCGATCTTTAGCGAAGTCACCCTGATAGGGGAACTCCGCCCGGAAGACGCCCGGGCGGAGTCCGAGAAGAGTCCCTCAGATGTGGCCCGCGCCCGCGCCCGCCTCGGCGTTCGCGCCCCGCTTGGTGAGCAGCGCGACGAGGACGGCGACCGCCGCCACGCCCGCGGCGACCAGTGAGGCGAGGCTCATGCCGGAGATGAACGTGTGATGGGCGACCTCGGTGATCTTCGCGGCGATCTGGTCCGGCACACCCTTCGGCACCGGGGCGACGCCGACCTGGACCGCCTCCGAGGCCTTGTCCAGCTGACCCGGGGTCAGCTGCTGCAGCCCGGCGCCGGTCCAGTTGCCCGGCAGGTCGCTGTCTACCTTGGAGGCCATCACGGCGCCCAGCACGGCCGTACCGAGGCTGCCGCCGATCTGCATGGCCGCCTGCTGGAGGCCGCCCGCCACACCGGAGAGTTCCATCGGGGCGTTGCCGACGATGACCTCGGTGGCGCCGACCATGACCGGTGCGAGACCGAGGCCGAGCAGCGCGAACCAGATCGACATCACACCGCTGCCGGTGTCGGCCTCGAGCGTCGACATGCCGTACATCGCGATCGCGGTCGCGGCCATGCCGCCGGCCAGCGGGATGCGCGGGCCGAGCTTGGTGATCGCGGCGCCGGCGAGCGGCGAGCCGACGATCATCATGCCGGTGAGCGGCAGCAGGTGCAGGCCGGCGTCGATGGGGCTCATGCCGTGCACGTTCTGGAGGTAGAACGTCACGAAGAAGAGCCCGCCCATGAACGCGATGGCCATGAGGACCATCAGCACCACACCCGCCGAGAGCGGAATCGAGCGGAAGAGGCCCAGCGGGATCAGGGGCTCCTTGACCCTCGTCTCCCAGACGGAGAACAGGGCGAAGAGGACCACGGACGCGGCGATGAAGATCCATGTCTTGCCGTCGCCCCAACCCCAGGTCGGGGCCTTGATGAGGGCCCAGACCAGGCAGAACATCGCGCCGGAGAGCAGGGCGATGCCGAGGATGTCGAAGGAGCGCGGGGCGTTCTCGGCACGGTGGTCGCGCAGGATCAGCACGCCCAGGATCAGGGCGAGCGCTCCCACCGGCACGTTGATGAAGAACACCGACTGCCAGTCGACGTGCTCGACGAGCACGCCGCCGAGGATCGGGCCGCCCGCGGTGGACGCGCCGATCACCATGCCCCAGATGCCGATGGCCATGTTGAGCTTCTCGGCCGGGAAGGTGGCCCGCAGCAGGCCGAGCGCGGCCGGCATCAGCAGCGCGCCGAACAGACCCTGGAAGACACGGAAGGTGACGACCGCGGCGATGCTGTGGGACAGGCCGATGGCACCGGAGGCGGCGGCGAAGCCGGTCACACCGATGAGGAAGGTCTGCCGGTGGCCGAAGCGGTCACCGAGCTTGCCCGCGGTGATCAGGGAGACCGCGAGGGCCAGGAAGTAGCCGTTGGTGATCCACTGCACCTGGGCGAAGGTGGCCCCCAGGTCCTTCTGGATCGCCGGGTTGGCGATGGCCACGATGGTGCCGTCGAGGGCCACCATCATGACGCCCACAGCGACGGTGATCAGGGTGAGCCAGGGGTGGCCGCGCAGCCCCGCGGCCGGAGGCGACTCGGGCGAGGCCTCCGGCGCCGCGTCCCCCGGCCCCGTCGCGTCGATCGTGGTCTGACTAGTCATGCGTTCGAGGTTAGTGACAGTCTCTGACAATTGACAAATCGTTTCATCCGTCAGTAACTGACACGTATGGAAACGCTGCGCGAACGCAAGAAACAGCGCACCCGGGAGGCGCTGCTGCGGGCCGCTCTGGAGCTCTTCACGACCCAGGGGTACGAGCACACGACCGTCGACGAGATCGCCGAGGCCGTCGACGTCTCGCAGCGCACCTTCTTCCGTTACTTCGCCGGCAAGGAGGACGTGGCCTTCGCCGTGCAGGAGATGACGGAGGCGCGCTTCGTCGAGGCCGTACGCGCGCGTCCGCCGCACGAGCCGCCGATGGAGGCCCTGCGGCAGGCGGTCCTGGAGGGCTGGGACGGGATCCGGGAGACCGTCGAGTCGGCCGTCCCGGTCGAGCTGTACCTGCGCATGTACCGGACGATCGAGTCGACGCCGGCGCTGCTCGCCGCCCATCTGCGCCGCTCGGCGGCCACGGAGGAGACGATCGCGCGCCTGCTGGCCGAGCGCGAGGGCGTGGACGTGGACGCCGACCCTCGACCGAGGCTGGCCGTGGCCGTGTTCGGTGGCGTGATAAGGGTCACCGAACGGCAGTGGTGCACGGGCGACGACTTCAGTCTGGTGGCGATCCGTCAACTCACCGCGTCCTACCTCGATCAGGTGGGTTCCGCACTTACCGGGAACTGGCGCTCAAACCGAGATCGTTGACAACGCGTTCGACGCTTCACGAAACGTGATACCTGTCACTCGGTTACCCCGAGACCCTCCCGTTCTCCTAGTGTGTCCTCCCAGTGACTTCCTTCGACACCTCCCCGCAACTGAACGTCTGGCGCGCACTGCTGGCGCTGGCCGTGGTGTTCGTGATGCTCGCGACCACCGGCTGGACCGCCCTGCACAGCCACAGGGAGTCGACCGCACTGCAGGCCTCGCTCGCCAAGTGGGAGCACGGCAGCATCCACGGCCTCCATCTGCCGGACCCCAAGGCCGCACCGTCCCTGCTCGGCCGTTTCTTCGCGTCCCTCTCCCCCGAGGACCAGAGCCGTCTCGCCCGCCGCTACCCGCTCACGGTCGGCAACATGAACGGCGCCCCCGTCACCTTGCGCTACCGCGCCAACCACATCGCGCTGGAGCAGCAACGCAAGGTCGAGAAGAAACGCATGCACGACAGCCGGCTCAGCGCGGCCGGACAGCAGGACGCGGGCCGTCGTATGCACCGCTACGAGGACCTGATGAGCCCCGGCCGGAAGATCCTGGCCTTCGACCCCGAGGGCTCGGGCCGGATCGCGGAGGTGTTCGGGAATCTGGACAAGGCGCAGCGGATCTCGGTCATCGTCCCCGGCGTCGACACCAATCTGCTCACCTTCCAGAAGACCAACCGCCAGTACACCGCCCCGGTCGGCATGGCCAAGGCTCTGTACGCGGCGGAGCGCGCACAGAGCCCCGCGACCCGTACGGCCGTGATCGCCTGGGCCGACTACACCTCCCCCGACGGCCTCGGCATGGACGCGGCCACCGGGCTGCGCGCCGAGGAGGGGGCCGTACGGCTGAACGCGCTGCTGGGCGGCCTGCCCGGCCGTGCCCCGGTGACGACGGTCTGCCACAGCTACGGCTCCGTGGTCTGCGGGGTGGCCGCGCACGCCATGCCGCGCCGGGTGACCGACATAGCGGTGGCCGCGAGCCCCGGCATGCGGGTCTCCAGCGCCTCCCACCTGGGCACCACGGCCCGGGTGTGGGCCATGCGGGACGCCAGCGACTGGATCCAGGACGTGCCGTATCTGGAGCTCGGCGGGCTCGGGCACGGGGCCGACCCGGTGTCCTCGGCGTTCGGTGCGCGGGTGCTGTCCGCCCGGGACGCGCAGGGCCACGCCGGCTATTTCCAGCCGGGCACGGACAGCCTGCGCAACCTCGCCGACGTGGCGGTCGGGGCGTACGACGCGGTGACGTGCGCACGCGAGAACGAGCTGTGCCAGGCCGGTGTGCCCGGCACCACCACGGCCGGACGCGCGTAGAAACAGCAGGAAGTGCGGTCTGCGCGGGTGGCGACGGAGGAGCACGTGCCGCATACGATGAGCCGCATGGGTGACGTACTGGCGGGTTTTCATGCCGTCTGGGAGTTCGAGTCCGACTCCGTGCTCATCCGTTACGAACGGGGGATTCGAACACCGAAGCTGTTCCAGGCACTCGGGGAACGGCGGATCCCGCTGTCCGCGGTCGAGGGTTTGACGCTCTCCCCGGGCAGGCGCGGCACCGTCGTGCTCCGACTGCTGCCGCGCGCCGGCGCGGATCCGCTGATGGAGGCGGCGGCCGGGCAGCTGAAGGAGGGCTCCGATCCGTACCGGCTGGTGCTGCCGGCCGAGCGGGAGACCCTCGCCGAGTACTACGCCGACGAACTGAAGTGCCTGTTGACCGAGTCCGGGCCCGCCGACGGCCACCTGGTGACCGCGCCCGAGGCGCCGCTGTCGTTCAAGGCGTACGACGGGAAGGCGAGCTTCGACGGTACGGCCGTGCAGTTCCGCTGGTCCTGGACGGGCGCGTCCTCGGCGAAGTGGAAGGCCGGCGACCAGAGCTTTCCGGTCACACAGCTGAGCGGGGTGGAGTGGCGGTCACCCGAGGTGTTCGAGGGACATCTGCGGCTGGTCCGGCGCTCGGCCGAGTCGGCCGCCGTGCAGCCCGATCAGGATCCGGCGACCGTCGTCTTCGGGCTGGGGTACGGCCCGGTGCACGAGTCGCTGCCGTTCGCCGCGGCGGTCCTGGCGGCCGTACGCACGCGGGGGCCGGTACCCGGGGTACCGGCCCCGTCACGGCGCGACCCCGCGGACATCGCCGAACGGATCCGGCATCTCGGGGAGTTGCATCAGGCCGGGTTGGTCACCGACGAGGAGTTCTCCTCGAAGAAGGCCGAACTCCTGGCGGAGCTCTGAGCTACTCCCGGCCCGCAGAGGTGAACGTCATGTCCGCGTAGCGCCCGCCCGCCACCTTGGCCGCGATGGGCTCCAGTTGGGACACTTCCTCGTCCGTCAGGACGATCGCCGTCGCCGCCACGTTCTCCTCCACCCGGTTCGGCTTGCGGGTGCCCGGGATGGGAACCACCGGGAGGGCGTCGACCGTCGCCCGCTGCTGTACCCAGGCCAGGGCGATCTGGCCGAGAGTGGCGTCGTGGGCCTCGGCGATCGCGCGGATCGGCTCCAGGAGGGCGGCGTTGGCGGCCGCGTTGGCGCCGGTGAAGCGGGGCTGCCGGCGGCGGAAGTCGTCGGCCGTGAGCTCCTGTTCGGCGTTGGTGAAGGAGCCGGTGAGGAAGCCGCGGCCGAGCGGCGAGTATGGCACCAGGGTCACGCCCAGGTCCCGCGCTGCCGGTACGACCTTCGCCTCGATGTCCCGGCTGAACAGGGACCACTCCGACTGCACGGCCGCGATCGGGTGCACGGTGTGCGCGGCGCGCAGCTCGTCGGCGGTGACCTCGCTCAGCCCGAGGTGCTTGACCTTGCCCTCGCGGACCAGCTCCGCCATCGTGCCGACGGTCTCCTCGATGGGGACGTTCACATCGCGGCGGTGCATGTAGTACAGGTCGATCACGTCGACGTCGAGCCGCTTCAGGCTGGCCTCGACGGCCTCGCGGATGTACGGCGCGTCGTTGCGGATGATCCGCCTGGTCGGGTCGTCCTCGGGGATCGACAGGGCGAACTTGGTGGCGATGACCACCTCGTCCCGGTGCGCCTTGAAGAAGGGGGAGAGGAATCGCTCGTTCTCACCCGCGCCGTAGGCGTCCGCCGTGTCGTACAGGGTCACGCCCAGCTCCAGCGCCCGCTCCAGCGCGGCGCGCGCCTGGCCGGCGTCCGTGGGGCCGTACGCGAAGCTCATGCCCATGCAGCCGAGGCCCTGTACGCCGACCTCCGGTCCGTCCTCGCCGAGCCGTACGGTCGGAATCCTGACGTCGGTCATCGCGCGGTGCCCTCCATCGCGTAGAAGCTGATCTTGCGGTCGAGTACGGCGAGCGTGTCCCGCAGCTCGGCGATCCGGTTCAGGACGTCCCGGCGGGTCGACTCCAGCAGCTCCCGCCGTTCCCCGTAGGTGCTCTCGCCCTCCCGGACCAGTTCCGCGTACCGGACCATGTCCGCCACCGGCATGCCGGTCAGCCGCAGCTTGGTCACGAAGTCCAGCCAGTCCAGGTCGCGGTTGCTGTAGCGCCGCTGACCGGTGTGCGAGCGGTCGACGTGCGGCATCAGGCCGATCCGCTCGTACCAGCGCAGGGTGTGCGCGGTGAGGCCGGTGAAGGCGACGACCTCGCTGATCGTGTAGCGGTCCTCGCCGTCGGGGCGTGGATGGCGTCTGGGCGGGGCGGAGCAGATGTCTGCGGGGGCCGTGGGTGCGGTGTCCGCTGGCGTGGTCTGCATCACCGTCATGGCCTCCACGCTATGGGGTTGGAGTGCACTCCAAGCAAGCGGATTCGGTAAGAAATCCCCGGGACGCGGGCCGGGGCGCCTGGCTAACGTGCGGCTCATGAGTCTTGCACGCCGGGCGCTGCCCGAGGATGCCGAAGAACTGCTGCGTCTGCGGCAGGTGATGATCGACTCTCTGTGGAGCGCGGGAGGCGGCGGGCCGACGGACTGGCATGCCGAGTCGCTGCCGACGCTGCGGAAGCGGCTGGCCGAGCCGGACGGTGACTTCGTCGCCTTCGTCGTGGACCATCCGGACCGGCCCGGGGCGCTGGCCGCGCTGGTGGCCGGAACGCTGGAGTACCGCATCGGGAAGGCCGGGAATCCGCACGGGCGGGTCGGGCACGTCTTCAGCGTCGCGACCGACCACGACGCCCGGCGGCGCGGGTACGCGCGCGCGGCCATGGAGGAGTTGCTGGCCTGGTTCCGGGAACGTGGCGCGGGCCACGTCCTGCTGAACGCCTCCCCGGAGGCCGAGCCGCTGTACGCCTCCCTCGGCTTCACCCGTGACCCGGACCCGTCGATGCGGCTGCTGCTGTGAGCCGCATAGGCTCGGCAGCATGTCGTTGAACAGCCTGCCCAGCTTGGCGTCGATCGAGAACTGGCCCGTCCCCACCGCGGCGGCGGGTGTCGTACGAGCCGACGGGACCGTCCTCGGGACGCACGGTCCCGTCGGGCACCGCTTTCCGCTCGCCTCGGTCACCAAGCCGCTGGCCGCGTATGCGGCGCTGGTCGCGTACGAGGAGGGCGCGATCGAGCTGGACGAGCCGGCCGGGCCGCCCGGCGCGACCGTCCGCCACCTCCTCGCGCACACCTCCGGGCTGGCCTTCGACGAGCACAAGGCGATGGCGCCTCCCGGTGAGCGCCGTCTCTACTCCAACGCCGGGTTCGAGCAGCTCGGGGACCACATCGCCAAGGCGACGGACATTCCGTTCGCGGAGTATCTGCGGCAGGCGGTGCTGGAGCCACTGGGCATGACGTCGACGACGTTGGAGGGCTCCCCGGCGAAGGACGGCGTGTCCACGGTGGCCGACCTGCTGCGGTTCGCGGCGGAGGTGCAGGCGCCGCGGCTGCTGGATCCGCGGACGGTCGCGGAGGCGATGAGCGTGCAGTACCCCGGGACGAAGGGTGTGCTTCCGGGATACGGCCACCAGAACCCGAACGACTGGGGCCTGGGCTTCGAGATCCGCGACTCCAAGTCGCCCCACTGGACGGGGAGTTCCTCCTCCCCGCGCACCTTTGGTCACTTCGGGCAGTCCGGTACGTTCCTGTGGATCGACCCCGATGCGGGAGTTGCCGGGGTCGCCCTGGCCGACAGGGCGTTCGGGCCCTGGGCGATCGAGACGTGGCCGGTGTTCACGGACGCGGTGCTGGCGGAACTGCGCGGCTGAGGTTCGCCGGGGCGGGCTGGGGACCGGCGCCGCCGGGGTGCAGCCGACGGCACCGCAGTTCCCTGAGGGGCGCGGGGAACTGCGCGATCAGCCCCCGCCGGGCCGCAGACGGACGACGGCCGGCCCCCTCCTGCCTACGCCCCCATCTCCCACAGCAGCACTTCGGCCGGTGTGGCTGCCACCGCCTCCCAGCCCTCAGCCCCGGTGATCCGTGCCGAGTCGCCCGCGGCCAGTTGTTCCGCGCCCAGCCGGACGGCACCCCGCACCACGTGCACGTACACGAACGCGGCGTCCGGGACCGCCGTCCGCTCCCCCGCTGTCAGGCGGCGTATGTGCAGCATCGCTCCCGCCCCCGGTACCGCGTACGGCGTGGAGTCGGCTATCCCCGGGATGATCTGGTACGACGGCTCCCCGCCCGGCTCCCGTGGGGCCAGCCACATCTGGAGGAAGGTGAGCGGCGACGACCCGTCGTTGCGCTCCACGTGGCGGACGCCCGCCGCGGCGCTGAGGTGCTGGACGTCACCGGCGCGGACCGTCGTCTCGTGGCCGGTGGAGTCGCGGTGGGTCAGTTCGCCCTCGACGACCCAGGTGACGATCTCGGTGTGGCTGTGCGGGTGTTCGCCGAAGCCGGCCCCGGGCGCGAGCCGCTCCTCGTTGCAGGCGATGACCGCGCCGAAGCGGAGGTTGCCGGGGTCGTAGTGGGGGCCGAAGGAGAAGGCGTGCCACGACTCGATCCCGGCCTCCGGCTCGCCCCCTGGGTAGCGCTCGTCCGCGCGCCGTACGTCCATCACGCGCACCACGGTAGACCCCGCCCCAAGGGCTGAGCCCGACCCGGCGGCACGCACCGGCGTCCGGATAAGGCAGTCTTGTCCCGTGCCCGAACCCGAATCCCGCAGCAACGAGCCCCACGCCGGTCACCACGCACTCGACGTCCACCCGCACGCCGCGACCCTCAGGCGGCTGGAGAAGTCCTCCGGGTCTCTCGCCGCGCAGGCCATCGCGCGGATGGACGAGACCCTGCCGTGGTACCGGGCCATGCCCCCGGAGAACCGTTCCTGGATCGGGCTCGTGGCCCAGGCGGGCATCGCGGCCTTCACCGAGTGGTTCCGGCACCCGGACGCACTCCAGGCGATCTCCACGGACGTCTTCGGCACCGCGCCGCGCGAGCTGACCCGGGCCATCACGCTGCGGCAGACCGTGGAGATGGTGCGGACCACCATCGAGGTCATGGAGTCGGCGATCGACGAGGTGGCCGCGCCCGGTGACGAGAGCGTGCTGCGGGAGGCGCTGCTCGTGTACGCCCGGGAGATCGCCTTCGCCACCGCGCAGGTGTACGCGCAGGCCGCCGAGGCACGCGGTGCCTGGGACGCGCGGCTTGAGTCGCTGGTCGTCAACGCCGTGCTGAGCGGGGAGGCGGACGAAGGGGCCGTCAGCCGGGCCGCCGCGCTCGGCTGGAACTCGCCGGAACATGTGTGTGTCGTGCTCGGGACCGCGCCCGACGGGGACAGCGAACTCACCGTCGAGGCCATCCGGCGGGCCGCGCGGCATGCCAAGCTCCAGGTGCTCACCGGGGTGCTCGGGGATCGGCTCGTCGTCATCGCGGGCGGCAGTTCCAATCCGCTCGCCGTCGCCAAGTCGCTGATCGGGCCCTTCGCCGCCGGGCCGGTGGTCGCGGGGCCCGTCGTACCCGATCTGCTGGCCGCCACGCGGTCCGCGCAGGCCGCCGCCGCGGGCCTGAAGGCGTGTTCTGCCTGGCAGGACGCGCCGCGGCCGGTGCTGGCGGACGATCTCCTGCCGGAGCGCGCGATCGCGGGCGATCCGAGCGCCCGCGAGCAGTTGGTGGAGGAGATCTACAGACCTCTCGAAGAGGCCGGCTCGGCACTGCTGGAAACCCTGAGTGTCTATCTGGAGCAGGCGAGCAGTCTGGAAGGCGCGGCCCGGATGCTCTTCGTTCACCCGAACACCGTGCGCTACCGGCTTCGACGTGTGACGGACGTCACCGGTTGGTCGCCATCGGATGTACGATCCGCGTTCACGCTGCGGATCGCGCTCATCCTGGGGCGTCTGGTCGACGGCGAACCCTCGGCATAGGGTTTTGTCGGGGGCCCACAAAAGCCCTTCGTGTTCTTCGTCCCTGTCCTCACGGGCGGCTGTGCCCGTCCCCAAGAGAGAGTGTGAGAGTGCTCGTACTCGTCGCTCCCGGCCAGGGCGCCCAGACGCCCGGCTTCCTGACTCCCTGGCTCGAACTGCCCGGCGCCGCCGACCGTGTCGCCGCCTGGTCGGACGCCATCGGCCTGGACCTGGTCCACTACGGCACCCAGGCCGACGCCGACGCCATCCGTGACACCGCGGTGGCCCAGCCGCTGCTGGTCGCCGCCGGGATCCTGTCCGCCGCGGCACTGGGTACGTTCCCTTTTGCCGCTGACGCGGCGGGCGCCCCGGACGCCGTGGCCGGCCACAGCGTGGGCGAGATCACGGCCGCCGCCTTCGCGGGCATCCTGGACGACACCTCCGCGCTGGGCCTGGTCCGCAAGCGGGGTCTGGCGATGGCCGACGCCGCCGCGGTCACCGAGACCGGCATGTCGGCGCTGCTCGGCGGCGACCCCGAGACCTCCGTGGCGCATCTGGAGAAGCTGGGCCTGACCCCGGCGAACATCAACGGCGCGGGCCAGATCGTCGCCGCGGGCACGCTGGAGCAGCTGGCCGCGCTGGACGAGGACAAGCCCGAGGGCGTCCGCAAGGTCGTCGCGCTGAAGGTCGCCGGCGCCTTCCACACCCACCACATGGCACCCGCCGTCGAGACGCTGGCCAAGGCCGCCGCGGAGCTGAACCCGGCCGACCCCAAGGTCCGTTACGTCTCCAACAAGGACGGCCGGGCCGTCGCCACCGGCGCCGAGGTGCTGGAGCGGCTGGTCGGCCAGGTCGCCAACCCCGTGCGCTGGGACCTGTGCATGGAGACCTTCAAGGAGCTGGGCGTCACCGCGCTCATCGAGGTGTGCCCGGGCGGCACGCTGACCGGCCTGGCCAAGCGGGCGCTGCCCGGCGTCACGACGCTGGCCCTGAAGACCCCCGACGATCTCGACGCGGCCCGCGCGCTCATCATCGAGCACGCCGGCGCCTGAAGGAGCCGTACATGGCGAAGATCAAGCCCAGCAAGGGCGCCCCGTATGCGCGCATCCTCGGTGTCGGCGGCTACCGGCCGACGCGGGTGGTGCCCAACGAGGTGATCCTCGAGAAGATCGACTCCTCCGACGAGTGGATCCGCTCGCGCTCCGGCATCGAGACCCGGCACTGGGCCGGCCCCGAGGAGACCGTGGCCGCGATGGCGATCGAGGCCTCCGGCAAGGCGATCGCGGCCGCCGGCATCGGCGCCGAGCAGATCGGTGCCGTGGTCGTCTCGACGGTCTCGCACTTCAGCCAGACCCCGGCCATCGCCACCGAGATCGCCGACAAGCTGGGCACCGACAAGGCCGCGGCCTTCGACATCTCGGCCGGCTGCGCGGGCTTCGGCTACGGCCTGACCCTCGCCAAGGGCATGGTGGTGGAAGGTTCCGCCGAGTACGTGCTCGTCATCGGTGTGGAGCGGCTCAGCGACCTGACCGACCTGGAGGACCGGGCCACGGCCTTCCTGTTCGGCGACGGCGCCGGCGCGGTCGTCGTCGGCCCCTCGCAGGAGCCGGCGATCGGCCCGACCGTGTGGGGCTCCGAGGGCGACAAGGCCGAGACGATCAAGCAGACCGTCCCCTGGGACCGGTTCCGGATCGGCGATGTCTCCCAGCTGCCGCTCGACAGCGACGGCAACGTCAAGTTCCCCGCCATCACGCAGGAGGGCCAGGCGGTGTTCCGCTGGGCCGTGTTCGAGATGGCGAAGGTCGCCCAGCAGGCGCTGGACGCGGCCGGGATCAGCCCGGAAGAGCTGGACGTCTTCATCCCGCACCAGGCCAACGTGCGGATCATCGACTCGATGGTGAAGACCCTCAAACTGCCGGAGCACGTCACGGTCGCCCGTGACATCCGCACCACCGGCAACACCTCGGCCGCCTCGATTCCGCTCGCGATGGAGCGGCTCCTGGCGACCGGGGAGGCGAAGAGCGGCGACACCGCGCTCGTCATCGGATTCGGGGCGGGTCTCGTCTACGCCGCAACGGTCGTTACCCTCCCCTAGGCACTCCGTGCCGGATCCTGCGATCGGGCACGGCAACAATTGCCACAAACCGTCTGGAACATCGAAGAAGGAGCGCCTGACATGGCCGCCACTCAGGAAGAGATCGTCGCCGGTCTCGCCGAGATCGTGAACGAGATCGCCGGGATCCCCACCGAGGACGTCCAGCTGGACAAGTCCTTCACCGACGACCTGGACGTCGACTCGCTGTCCATGGTCGAGGTCGTCGTCGCCGCCGAGGAGCGCTTCGACGTGAAGATCCCGGACGAGGACGTCAAGAACCTCAAGACCGTCGGCGACGCGACCGACTACATCCTTAAGCACCAGGCCTGAGCCACCCCTTAGGCCCCTGGCTGCAAGGCCCCGCCACCCGGCGGTGGCGCCGTAGAATCCCGCATCCGTTGGAGAAAGAATTCCCGTGAGCCCGACCAATCGCACCGTGGTCGTCACCGGTATCGGCGCAACCACACCGCTGGGTGGCGACGCAGCTTCGTTCTGGGAGGCCCTGGTCGCCGGCAAGTCCGGTGTCAGCCTTCTGGAGCAGGAGTGGGCGGCCGACCTGCCGGTCCGCATCGCAGCGCAGATCGCCGTCGAGCCGGGCGAGATCATCCCCCGGCCCCAGGCCCGCAAGCTGGACCGCTCGGCGCAGTTCGCGCTGATCGCCGCTCAGGAGGCCTGGAAGGACGCCGGCTTCACCGCCAGGGCCGGTGAGGACGCGTCCGTGAACCCCGACCGTCTCGGTGCGGTCATCGCCTCCGGCATCGGCGGCGTGACGACGCTCCTGGACCAGTACGACATCCTCAAGGACAAGGGCGTACGCCGCGTCTCCCCGCACACCGTGCCGATGCTCATGCCCAACTCCCCGGCGGCCAACGTCGGCATCGAGCTGGGTGCCCGCGCCGGTGTGCACACTCCGGTCTCGGCCTGCGCCTCGGGCGCGGAGGCCATCGGGTACGCGATCGAGATGATCCGCACCGGGCGTGCGGACGTGGTCGTGGCCGGTGGTACCGAGGCCGCCATCCACCCGCTGCCGATCGCCGCGTTCGGCAACATGATGGCGATGTCCAAGAACAACGACGACCCGCAGGGCGCCTCCCGTCCCTACGACTCCGGCCGTGACGGCTTCGTGCTCGGTGAGGGCGCCGGTGTGATCGTCCTGGAGTCCGAGGAACACGCCAAGGCCCGCGGCGCCCGGATCTACGTCGAGGCCGTCGGCCAGGGCATCTCCGCCGACAGCCACCACATCACGCAGCCGGAGCCGTCCGGCAACGGGATCGCGCACGCGCTGCAGAACCTGCTCGACAACACGGACCTGAAGCCGGCCGAGATCGTGCACGTGAACGCGCACGCCACGTCGACGCCGCAGGGTGACGTGGCCGAGATCAAGGCGCTGCGCAAGGTGTTCGGCGACGACGTCGACCACATGGCGATCTCCGCGACGAAGTCGATGACCGGTCACCTGCTCGGTGGTGCCGGTGGCATCGAGACCGTGGCGTCGATCCTGGCGCTGGTCAACCGTACGGCTCCGCCGACCATCAACATCGGCGAGCTCGACCCCGAGGTCAACGCGGACGTCGTGCGCGACGAGGCGCGGGTTCTCCCCGAGGGGCGTGTCGCCGTGCTGAACGACTCGTTCGGGTTCGGTGGGCACAACGTGGTCCTGGCGTTCCGGACGATCTGAGAACGTGAGTGAGGGCCCCTGCCGATCGGCAGGGGCCCTTTCTCATGCCCGGACACGGAAGATCCAGGCAGGAAAACTCACACCACCTGGTGCAACCAGCGCACCGGCGCGCCCTCGCCGGCGTACCTGAACGGTTCCAGTTCGTCGTCCCACGGCTTGCCCAGGAGCTTGGCGATCTCTGCTTCCAGGTCGGTCTCGCCGCGCTGGGCGCGGATCAGGGCCGCGCGCAGGCGGTCCTCGGGGATGAGGATGTCGCCGTGGATGCCGGTGACGGCGTGGAAGATGCCGAGGCCGGGGGTGCAGCTGTAGCGCTCGCCCTCGGCGGTCGGGCAGGGTTCGGCGGTGACCTCGAAGCGGAGCAGGTGCCAGCCGCGCAGGGCCGAGGCCAGCTTGGAGGCCGTACCGGCCTCGCCCTGCCAGGAGAACTCCGAGCGCCAGGTGCCGGGGGCCGCGGGCTGCCGGATCCAGTCGAGGTTGACGCGCGTGCCGAGCACCCCGGCGACGGCCCACTCGACGTGCGGGCACAGCGCGCGCGGCGCGGAGTGCACGTACAGAACTCCACGTGTCGTCACCGGAACCTCCGGGCAGAGCGGGACATCTTGCGGACTGGCTGGCGGCAGCGGCACGACGGCCGCGTTGATGGCGAGGCTACCCTGCGGCGGTGCAAGGAGTGTGACGTACCGTCGGTCCCGGCGTCAGGAAACCTCCGTCATTCACCCAGGGGGACGCTTGTACAGGGGTGCTCCGTTCCAGGGTGCCCGGTCGGGAACCCTCGCGCGTTGTTATGGGAGGGAGCACAGACCACGACCCGGAGGCGCCGGGTTCGACGACGAGGGGATCAGCTGGGGATGGGGAAGCCGAGCAGCCGTACGCGTGCCGCTCTCAGCCTCGTGGCGGCCGCGGTGCTGGGCGTCGCCGGGTGCGACACCGGCGCCGGGAGTGCGCCCGCGCCGGAGGGCACCGAGGCGCACGCGGCCAGACCCGCGCCGGTGTGGAACCGCAGCCCCGACTCGATCGCCGCGGTCGGCGACTCCATCACCCGCGGCTTCGACGCGTGCACGGTGCTGTCGGACTGCCCCGAGGTGTCCTGGGCGACCGGCAGCGACGCCGGGGTGGACAGCTTGGCGGTGCGGCTGCTCGGGGTCGCGGGCGCGGCGGAGCGCAGCTGGAACTACGCGGTGACCGGCGCCCGGATGGCGGACCTGCCCGAGCAGATGGCACAGGCGGCGGCGCGCGAGCCGCAGTTGGTGACGGTGATGGTGGGCGCGAACGACGCCTGCCGGTCCTCGGCGCGGGCCATGACCACGGTGGCCGGCTTCCGCGCGGACTTCGAGGAGGCACTGCACACCCTGCGCGCGGCGTCGCCGAGGACACAGGTGTACGTGGCGAGCGTGCCGAACCTGAAGCGGCTGTGGTCCGAAGGGCGGACCAATCCGCTGGGCAAGGAGGTGTGGAAGCTCGGCATCTGCCCGTCGATGCTGTCCGACGCGGACGATCTGACCAGCGCGGCCATGCTGCGCCGGGACCGGGTGCAGCAACGGGTGGTGGAGTACAACGAGGTGCTGAAGGAGGTCTGCGCCAAGGACAGCCGCTGCCGCTTCGACGGCGGCGCGGTCTACGGCAACCGCTTCGGCACCGACCAGCTCAGCCGCTGGGACTGGTTCCACCCCAGCAAGGACGGGCAGGCGCGGCTCGCGGCGATCGCGTATCGGACGATCACCGCGGCCAATCCGGTTGGCTAGGAAACTCGTCGCCTACTGTTTTCCACATGAGCGAACTTTTCGGCACACTTTCCGACGGCACCGAGGTCCACCGCTGGACGCTGGAGCATGCCGGGACACGCGTGGAGGTCCTGACGTACGGCGGGATCGTGCGGTCGGTCCAGGTGCCGGACCGGGAGGGCCGGACCGCGAACGTGGTGCTGGGCTTTTCGGACCTGGACGGCTATCTCACCCACCCGGAGCCGTACCTCGGCGCCCTGATCGGCCGGTACGCCAACCGGATCGCGCACGCCCGCTTCCCGCTGGACGGCGCGGTCTTCGCCCTGGAGCCGAACAACGGCCCGAACTCGCTGCACGGCGGCAGGACCGGCTTCGACAAGCGGGTGTGGGCCGCGGAGCCCGTCGAGCACGGGGTACGGCTGAGCCGGGTGAGCCCGCACGGCGAGGAGGGCTTCCCGGGCCGCCTGGAGGTGTCGGCGACCTACACGCTGGACGCGTCCGGTGGGCTGCGGATCGCCTACGAGGCGGTCACGGACACGCCGACCGTGATCAACCTCACCAACCACGGCTACTTCAACCTGGCCGGAGCGGGCCATGCGGGCGGGCACGAACTGCGCCTCGCCGCCTCCCGTTACACCCCGGTCGACGCGGACCTGATCCCGACGGGCGCCCTGGAGGACGTCACCGGTTCCCGCTTCGACTTCCGCACCTCCCGCAAGGTCGGCTCGGGCTACGACCACAACTTCGTCCTGGACAAGGGCGTGACCGGGGCCCCGGAGGAGGTCGCCGAGCTCCACGACCCGGCCTCCGGCCGCACCCTGACCGTGGCGACGACCGAGCCGGGCCTCCAGCTGTACACCGCCGACCACCTCGGCGAACCGTTCGCCCCGGGCGACGGCATCGCCCTGGAGACCCAGCACTTCCCGGACTCCCCGAACCGCCCGGAGTTTCCGGGCACGGTGCTCAGGCCGGGCGAGGTGTTCCGCTCGGAGACGGTGTACGGGTTCGGGGTCCGCTACTGAGATTCCACGCGTGATGTCGCAGCCAGCGTCTGCTTGAACTGCGACGATCGTCGGCCATGACGCGACATCACGCAAAGATCATCAGTAACAGCAGACGGCCGACGACCCGTCACGCCTCCCCCCGCATCCGCTTGGCCGCCTTGCCCAACAGGGACATCGCGGCTCCGCAGATCAGCAGCGTGCAGCCACCGGCCACCACCGGCCCGATCGAGCCACCCTTGATGCCCTCACCCGTCACCGTCGTGGCCAGCACGAAGATGATCGAGTACAGACTCCGCCCCACCTTCGCCCCGGCCGGAATCACCTGGAGCAGCTGCGGAATGGTCGTCACGGCGGCCACAGCCATCCCGAAAGGCAAGGCCGCGCCGAGCATCAGCGCGCCGAAGCCCAGTGAGTTGCCGTACGCACCCCAGCCCGCGCCCTTGTGGAGCAGGTAGCCGGTCGCGGCGAGGGACAGCAGGACCAGCAGGCCATTGAGATAGGCGGCCTGCGTGGCGGCCTTGCGGGCGCCCGGCAGATGCGCGGCCGGGGAACGCCAGGCGTCCGCCGTGATGAGCCGCAGCTGCCGTTTGAGGGCCTGCATCTGCAGCAGCGAGAAGACACCGAAGGCCAGCAGGGCCAGTCCGGCGAGCGCCGCGACGAATCCGAGGGGCTTCTGGGTGATGCCGTAGTGGACCCCGCCGAAGGTGAGCGGAATGCCGAGCACCATGCCGTAGGCCATGGGCTTGGACTTCGCCTGGATCTTCAGCACCAGATCACGCTGGGCGGGGGTGAGGTTCGGGTCCAGCCGCATCCGGCCCTCGCCGATGTGCTGGGCGGGCGGCTGGGGGGACTGCTGCGGCGGGTACGGCTGCTGGGGCGGGTACGGCTGCTGCGGGTACCCCTGTGGCGGGTACGGCTGCTGCGGATACGGCTGTTGGTACTGCGGCGGCTGCCCGTACGGCCCCGTCGGCTGCTGCTGGCCGTACGGCCCCGGCTGCTGGCCTGGATACACGATGTCTCTCCCCCGTGCCGTGCCCGGTGTCTTCCGGTGTTCGCGGGCCGGGAGTCTGCCATATGGCCCTGCGGCGACGAGCCCCGGTCCGGGTGTCAGGGGCCCGGACCGGGGCTGCCCGTGGGGGACTTGTCCCGGATCAGACGTTAATCGGCGCGGTGAGCCTGCGGTCCACGATCGAGCGTCCGGCGGCGATCTCGTACGAACCCTTCACACACGCCCACGTGTTCGCCGTCTCGTCCCAGATCTCGAAGGCGCGGCGCGGCAGGGCGACGGTCACCTCGACGCTCTCTTCGGGACCGGCCTCGGCGGAGGCGAAGCCGGCGAGGCCGGCGAGCCGGGCGTGCGGGGTCGGGCTCGGCCGGGGAGACGTAGATCTGGCCGACCTCGCGGCCGGGCCGCTCGCCCGTGTTGCGGAGGCGGATGCGCGCGGTGGTGCCGTCGACGTCCAGGGACTCGTAGGTCCAGTCGGTGTAGCCGAGGCCGTATCCGAAGGGGTAGGCCGGGGTGCGGCCGGCCTGCTCCCAGCCGCGGTAGTCGATGAACAGGTCCTCCGTGTACGGCAGTTCACCGTCGGTCGGGACGACCTGGGTGACCGGGGCGTCAGCGAGGGAGCCCCAGGTGGTGGGAAGCTTCCTGCGACTGCTGGGCGAGCCGGTGGACTGAGGGCGCGCTGAACCCCCCGCAAGGGGCGCGGGGAACTGCGCGATCAGCCCCCGCGCACCCGCAGTCGCGTACGGTCAGTCACCCCGAACCGCCGCTACCACCTCCACCTCCACCCGCGCCTCCGGGCGGAACAGCCGTGGCACTTCGAAGGTCATGCTCGTCGGCGGAGTGCCCGTGAGGAACTGCCGTCGCACGGTGCCGTATTCGTCGAGCTTGCTGATGTCGGTCAGGTAGGTACGGATGTTGATGACGTCCGTGAGGCTCGCGCCGTGGGCCTTGAGCAGGGCATCGATCGTCTCGAAGACGCCCCGGGTCTGCTCGGCCAGGGTGGCGCCCGCGGCGATCTGGCCCGAGAGGAACAACAGGGCGCTGCCGTCGGCGTGTTCGACGCGGGCCACCTGGGAGTAGTAGGGGCTGAGGGGCTGCGGTGCGGAGTCGGGGCTGCTCAGGGTGATCTGCACGGGGAGTCCTTCAGACGGTACGGATGAGGTGGTCGGCGGCTCGGGCGATGTCGGCGCGGGCCAGTGCGGGGTCCGCCGCGGCTCGCCTAAACTGCTCCAACACCGCTGTGGCCACGAGGAGTTCGCCGGCACCCGTGGCGATCCTCAGGTCCTTCACGGCGAGGTCGGTCGCGAAGATCGCCCCGTCGGCGAAGGCGCGGTCGACCGCGCCGCCGAGCGGCCCCGCCTTCAGCGCCGCACGGGCGGTGTCGCCGTCCAGGCCCAGCGCGGCGGCGAGCCGCAGCGCCTCGGCGACGAGGCCCACGCCGCCGATCACCGCCATGTTGACGACGAGTTTGAGGGACGCCCCCGAGCCGAGCGGGCCGGTGCGGGTGACCGTGCCGAGGTGCGCGAGGACGTGTTCGACCCCGGCCGTGTCCCCGCCCGCGAGGATGCCGAGCGTGCCCTCGGCGGCCCGGTCCGTGCTGCCCATGACAGGCGCGTCGACGAGGGTGACCCCGTCCCCCAGCCGGCCGGCCAGTTCCCGTACGGCGTCCGGTCCGACGGTGGACATCTCGACCCAGGTCGTACCCGGTCGCAACTCCGGTGCGACGGCGTCGGTCACGGCGGTGAGCGCGTCCGGTCCGGCGAGCATGGTGATCACGACGTCGGCGCCCCGCACCGCCTCCTCCGGTGACCCGGCGCGCCCGGCCCCCTGGGCGACGAGCGTCTCGGCGCGGGCCGGGGTGCGGTTCCAGACACTGAGCGGATGACCGGCCGCGAGCAGTCGGCGGGCCATCGGGGCGCCCATGTGGCCCAGCCCCAGAAAAGCGATCTTCTCCATGCCGTCGACGCTATGACCGGCCATGCAATGCGACAAGCGAATGTCTAGCATCACTGCCATGCCTACTTCGCATGTCGAGCCGGAGCTTCCCGACCTGTCCACCGTCTGGCTGCGGGTGTTCCTGGAGGTCGCCCGGCACGGCTCGTTCACCGTGGCCGCGCGAGCGCTGGGCTGGACCCAGTCCGCGGTGTCCCGGCAGATCTCCTCGCTGGAGTCGGCCCTCGGCGGCGGTCCGCTCTTCGACCGGCTGCCGCGGGGCGTGCGGCTCACCGAGGCCGGCCGGGCCCTGGTGCCGTACGCCGAGGCCGTGTCCGAGTCGCTGAGCGGCGCGGCGCGCGACCTGGCCGAGCTGCGGGCGGCGTCGGGCGGGCGACTGCGGTTCGGCGCGTTCGCCACCGCCGACGCCGCGCTCGTCCCGCACGCACTGGCCGTCTTCCACGCCCGTCACCCCCGCGTCCGCCTCGCGCGCGAGGAGGGCCTCTCCCCCGGCCTGCTGGACCGGTTGAGGGCGGGCCGCCTCGACCTCGCCGTGGTCTCGACGACGGGCCGCGCCCCGCTGGAGGCGTACGAGCTGCACCATCTCCTCGACGAGACCCTGTACGTCGCCGTGCCGGCCGCCCATCCGCTCGCCCGGGCCGACGGGCCGGTACGGCTGGCCCGACTCGCCGACGCCGACTGGATCGCCGGCAGTTCCCGGCCCGAGGGCACCCTCCTCGACGCGGCCGTGCGGCTGGGTTTCCGCCCGCGCGTCGCGCACGTCGTCGCCGAGTGGACCGCCAAGCAGGGGTACGTCGCCGCCGGCCTCGGGGTGACCCTGGTCCCGGCGCTGGCCGCCGCGTCCGTACGGCCGGACGTCGCCCTGCTGCCGGTGCACGCCGAGGACGCCCCGCCGCGCGCGGTGTACGCGGCGACGGTCCGCGGACACTCACTGACGACGGCGGCACGGGCCTTCGTCGCGGCGCTACGGGAGGCGGCGGAGCGGATCCCGGGCTGAGCCGGAGCAGCGGCGGCGTGACAGAGGACGGTATGAGGCTCAGTGCGACGGCGCGAGCGCCAGGCTGACGCCGAGGCCGGCCAGGACCGAGCCGATGACCTTGTTGAGGATCTTCTGGGCGCGCAGCATCAGGGCCCGCATCCTGGCCTGCGAGAAGAACGTGGCGACCACGCCGAACCACAGCAGGTGGGCGAGCGACATGAACAGGCCGTAGCCGACCTGCTGGTACAGCGGGGTGTCAGGGCTGACGACCTGGGCGAAGGTGGAGACGACGAAGAGGGTCGTCTTCGGGTTGAGGACGTTGGTGAGGAAGCCGGTGCGCAGCGCGGCGAACGGGGTCAGCTCGCGGCGGTCCTCCAGGTCGATCTTCAGCTCGCCGCGGGTGCGGTAGGTGCGGATGCCGACGTACACGAGGTAGGCCGCGCCGATCAGCTTGATCACCGTGAACAGGGCGGTGGAGGAGGCGATCAGCAGGCCGACGCCGAGCAGGGTGTAGGTGACGTGCACCAGGACGCCGGCGGCGACGCCCGCGGCGGCGAGCAGCCCCGTGCGGCGGCCGTACAGATAGCTGTTGCGGACGATCATGGCGAAGTCGGCACCGGGGGCGATCACGGCGAGGACCGTGATGACGGCGACGGCGAGTATCTGGGTCACGGGCTGACGTCCTCCGTATCGGGCCGCCCGCCGGCGGCACCGGGGGCGTCGGGAGCATCGGGAGCGGAGTCGCCGGCGGTCTCCTCGCCCAGAAGATCGCGGGCGAGGAGCGTGGCGCCCGCGACCGCGCCCGGCATCAGGAAAACCGCGACGAACGGGACCAGGAAGGCCAGGCCGAGGGGCGTACCGAAGCCCCAGACCAGGGTCTTGCGGGAGCGGAGCAGGGCGAGCCGGGCGCGCAGTTCCACGCCCCGGCGCTGGAGGGCGACGGCGGCGAGTTCCTCGGTGAGGAAGAAACCGGTGACGAAGAAGCCGAGCACGGGGACGGCGGTCTGCCCGACGAACGGCAGGAAGCCGAGGGCGAAGAGCAGTACGCCCCACAGCGCGGCCCGCACCAGGACGCGCAGACTGTCCCGGGCCGAGATCCACAGCTCGCGCCACAGCGGCAGGTCCGACCGCGGGGCGGTGCCGTCGGGCGAGGCTTCGGCGTCGACCTTCTCCGACAGGTTCTCGTAGAAGGGCTGGCCGAGAAGCAGGGTGACGGCCGTGAACGTCAGCACGGCGAGCAGCAGCCCGAGGGCGAAGAGCACGGCCGTCAGGAAGCCCCGGAACAGGCCCTGCCAAGGGCTGGACCAGTGGTCCGCGAACGGTGTCGCCCAGGTCACCGCGTCCTCGCCCCACACCGCGAGCGCGACCAGGGCCGCCGCGTAGAGGACCAGGGTGATCAGCCCGGGCAGCAGCCCGAAGCCGTAACTCCGGCCGTGCCGCGTCATCCAGCGCTGGCCCTTCAGCAGATAACCGAACCCCACCCCAAGATCGCGCATGGCGGAGACTTTACCGACTCTCCCGCGGCCGGCGTGCGCCTTCTCAGGCGTCCAGCATCCGGCGCAGCAGGTCGCGCAGGGAGCGGCGTTCCTCCTCCGACAGGCCGGCGAGGGGTTCGCGGGCGAAGCGGAGGCCCTCGCGCAGGTCCTTGGCCGTACGCACGCCCTCGTCCGTGGCGGCGGCCAGCTTCACGCGCCGGTCGGCGGGGTCCGGGCGACGCTCGACCAGTCCCCGGGACTCCAGGCGGTCCACTATCCCGGTCACGTTGGACGGCTCGCACTTGAGCTTGTGCGCCAGCTTGCGCATGGGCAGCGGCTCCAGCGAGAGCAGGCTGAGCAGCCGGGCCTGCGGTCCGGTCAGCGTGTGCTCGCCCGCCGCCTTCTCGTAGTCCGCGTAGAAGCGGGCGACGACGTCACCGATCAGTTCGACGACCTCCATGGTCAGGGCATCGGGGCGGCGGGGCTTCGATGGGGTGGACATGGTCTCCAGGATACCCGGTTACTTGACATCATGAAATATTCAGGAGCATGGTTGTTTCAGGTTCTGAAGTATTTGAGAAAGGTCCTGTCATGACCAACCGTGAGTGGCACCTGATCAGCCGTCCCGTCGGCTGGCCGAAGCCCGAGGACTTCGCCCTCGTCGAGACCCCCGTCCCGACCCCCGGCGAGGGCCAGGTGCTGGTGCGGAACAAGTACCTCTCCGTGGACCCGTACATGCGCGGCCGGATGAGTGCCGCGAAGTCGTACGCCGCCCCCTACGAGCTGGGCAAGGTCATGCAGGGCGGCGCGGTCGGCGAGGTGATCGCCTCCAACGCCGAGGGCATCGAGACCGGCGACCACGTCCTGCACTTCTTCGGCTGGCGCGAGTACGCGGTCGTGGACGCGAAGAACGCCGTCAAGGTGGGCCCGGCGGTCATCCCGGCCGTCAAGGTCGACGACAAGGCCCACGAGGTGCCGCTGTCGGCCTACCTCGGCGTCCTCGGCATGACCGGCCTCACCGCCTACGCCGGTCTGCTGCGCACCGCCTCCTTCAAGGAGGGCGACATCGTGTTCGTCTCCGGCGCCGCGGGCGCCGTGGGCAGCGAGGTCGGCCAGCTCGCCAAGCTGCTGGGCGCCTCGCGGGTGATCGGCTCGGCCGGCTCCGACGAGAAGGTCAAGCTGCTGGTCGAGGAGTACGGCTTCGACGCCGCGTTCAACTACAAGAACGGCCCCGTGAGCGAGCAGCTGCGCGCGGCCGCGCCGGACGGCATCGACGTCTACTTCGACAACGTCGGCGGCGACCACCTGGAGGCCGCGATCGGCTCGCTCCGCGAGGGCGGCCGGATCGCCGTCTGCGGCATGATCTCGGTCTACAACAACACCGAGCCCGCGCCCGGCCCGCGCAACCTCGCCCGGCTGATCCAGACCCGGGGCCGCATCGAGGGCTTCCTGGTCGGCGACCACTACGACCTGCAGCCGGAGTTCGTCCAGAAGGTCGGGCCATGGGTCGCCTCGGGCGAGCTGAAGTACCGCGAGACGGTCGTCGAGGGCATCGAGGGCACCCTGGAGGCGTTCCTCGGCGTCCTGCGCGGCGACAACATCGGCAAGATGATCGTCAAGCTCTGAGACCAGGCAGACCTTCCCCGTCGTTTCCGACATGCGGTAACTTCTTTCCGAATTCCGCCGTCGATCGTGGGCGCGAGTCGTGGCGGACCGAGGAGGAGGACCACCGCATGCCCATCACACAGTCCGACGTCCTGTACACCGCCGTCGCCACCGCCGAGAACGGGCGGGACGGCCGGGTCGCCACGGACGACGGCCGACTCGACGTCGTCGTCAACCCGCCCAAGGAGATGGGCGGCAGCGGCGCCGGCACGAACCCGGAGCAGCTGTTCGCCGCGGGATACTCCGCTTGCTTCCAGGGCGCGCTGGGGGTCGTGGCCCGGCAGGAGGGTGCCGACGTCTCCGGGTCGACCGTCACCGCGAAGGTCGGTATCGGCAAGAACGAGGACGGGTTCGGGATCATCGTGGAGATCTCGGCGAGCATTCCCCACGTCTCCGCCGAGGTGGCCCGGGAGCTGGTCGAGAAGGCTCACCAGGTGTGCCCGTACTCGAAGGCGACGCGGGGGAACATCAGCGTGACGCTGGTCTGACGCCCGTCGTTGCGCACTGCGGAGACCGCACCCTTGGACGTGGGGTGCGGTCTCCTTTTTGGCCGGGGGCGTCTGCCGGGTGCGGTGCGTTGTCGTGTGCGGGTCCGTCGTGGCTGGTCGCGCCCACGCGGCGGAGCCGCATGTCGACACGGCCCCGCGCCCCTTCAGGGCGCCACCACCACCCGGTGCAGCACGCGCACGAACCCGTCGTTCTCCGGTGCCGCCCCGCCCGGAAACGCCATCCGGCGGCGCGTGTAGCCGTACGCCAGACCACTGCGCGGGTCGGCGAAGGCCTGGGAGCCGCCCGCGCCGCTGTGGCCGAAGGCGCCGGCGCCCAGGACCGGGTACCACAGGTCGGCGGTGGCCTGGAAGCCGAGGCCGTACGCCTTATGGGCGCGGGCCACCAGGTCGTAGCCCACGGAGTGGATCTGGCCCACCTCGGCGACCGTGTCCGGCTTCAGCAGCGGTGGCCGGTCGTCCAGCTCGCTGATCGCCGCCGCGTACATTGTGGCGAGCCCGCGCGCGGAGGCGACGCCGCCCGCCGACGCCGGTCCCCTGGCCCGCACGCGGCGGGAGTTGGCGTAATCGGCCAGGGTGCCCGGTTCCGGGACATGCGTGTTGAAGGCGATCGAGGTCAGGGTGTGCGGACCGGTCGGCTGGGCGTCCAGCAGGGCCTGCTGCTCGGGCGTCGGCAGCATCGGCTGCACCGGGCGGAAGCGGGGCTCCTGAGACTCGGGCAGGCCCAGGAAGAAGTCCGTCCCGTACGGCGCGCGCACCCGCTCCTCGTAGACCTCCTGGAGGGTGCGGCCCGTGGCCCGGCGGACCACCTCTCCGGTGAGCGCGCCGATCACCAGCGCGTGGTAGCCGAACGCCGTCCCCGGACGCCAGAACGGCTTCTGGTCCGCGAGCCGTTCGGCCATCGCCCGGTCGTCGGCCAGTTCCTCGGCGGAGAACCCGGCGTCGATCCCGACCAGGCCCGCCCGGTGCGCCAGCAGATCTCTCAGGGTGACGGAGCCTTTGCCCTCGGCGCCGAACTCGGGCCAGTAGTAGGTCACTTTGCGGTCCAGCTCCAGCGTGCCGTCCTGCACCAGGAGCGCGACCACCAGATGGGCGGCGCCCTTGGTGGACGAGAACACGCCGTACAGCGAGTCCCCCTCCGCGCCCGCCCACAGGTCGACGACCCGCCGCCCGTGCAGATACGCGCACAACTGGCCCTCGTAGTCGGCCCGTTCCCCGGCGACGAACGCGGCGAACTGATCACGCACCGCCTCGAATCCCTCGGCGACCGTGCCCTGGACGGTGATCTGCTGCGTCATCCGCTCTCCTCAACCGAGCCGCTGCTCGCTGCTCCCTCTCAGCACAACGCCCTTTCCCGCTCGGGGCGTTCCCGAGACCGGTACGGCGCGATGTACCTGTTCGACTCAACCGCCGCGAGCGCCCGGGGGTGTGACCACTGCCCCGGATGGCGGATGGCGCGGGGGTGGCGCGGAGTGCGCGGCAGGACTCAGGTGCACCACCACAGGAAACGGGTGCAGGTCTTGGTGGGCGAGGGGGTCGGGGACGGCGCCGACGTCGTCGGGGCGCTGGTGGGGGTGGAGGCGGGCCGGGAGGTGACGGTGGGCGCCGGGGCCTGGGGGGTGGTGCCGGCGCCCGTCGCGGCGGTCTGCGACGCCTTGCCGGTGTCCTTGGCGTCGGGCGACTTGGAGTCCTTGCCCTTCGGGGACTTGGAGGCGGACGCGGAGGCGTCCGGGGAGGCGGAGCCGGCCGTACCGGGGGCCGCGCCGGAGGTGTCGGAAGCCGGGTCGGCCGTGGCGCCGGGGGACGCGGAGGACGTACCGCCGTCGGCCGCGGCGTCCCGGGCGGTGTCCGGCTGTCCGCTGGAGAAGGGCGAGAAGGGCGCGTCCGTGCCGAGTTCGGCGAGGCCGAGGCTGCCCGCGGCCAGCACGAACCCCGCGGTGATCAGGACGGTACGGCGGCGCCGGCGCCGGTGCGCGGCGGCCTTGCGGTCGCGGCGGCTGGCGTCGGCCTCGGCGGGACCGACCGTGGTGCCGCGCGCCCGGCGCCGGGCGGCCCGGCCACCGGGCTCTGAGTCGGGGTCGGCGGAGGAATCGGGCTCGGGGTCACTGTCGGCTCCGGCCTCGGTGTCGGACTCGGCCTCGGGATCCCAGTCCTCGCTCGGCTCCCGCTGCTGCGTCCACGGCACCTGTTCCGGACCGGCCGGCTCGTACTGCTGGGGGATGCGGTACTCCGGGGCCCCGTACTGCTGGGACCCGTACTGCTGAGATCCGTACTCCTGAGACCCGTGCTGCTGGGGGGCGCCGTACCCCGGTGTCCCACCCGTGCCCGCGCGCGCGTACGCGGCCGGCGCCTCCGCGGCGGCGGCGCGTGCCGGAGTTCCGCACCCGGGGCAGGCCAGGGCGCCATTGAGGTGCCGTTGGCACGGGTGGCAGTAGTCCATGACGCCGGAAGACTAGATTCCCCGTCGGTCACGTTCCTAGGCACCCTTGTGAAGGTTTCGTAGAACACCGAAAGAATTCTCGAAAGGCTTGTCGAAACCGTTACCCGTTCGACCCATTGACACCCCCACCGCCCCGTCCTTACTGTCGCGCCAGCATTTCGAACGTGTGACGAAATCTCGAACAGCTGAGGGGCAACTGCCGTGCGCATCACCGGAATCAGCACGCACGTGGTCGGCACGCCGTGGCGCAACCTGACCTACGTCCAGGTGCACACCGACGAGGGGATCACGGGAGTCGGCGAGACCCGGATGCTCGGTCACACCGACGCGCTGATCGGCTATCTGCGGGAGGCCCAGGCCAATCACATTCTCGGCTCGGATCCGTTCGCGGTCGAGGACCTCGTCCGCCGGATGAAGTACGGCGACTACGGCCGTGCGGGTGAGATCGTCATGTCCGGCATCGCGGTCGTCGAGATGGCCTGCTGGGACATCAAGGGCAAGGCGCTGGGCGTGCCGGTGTGGCAGCTGCTCGGCGGCAAGGTGACGGACAGGGTCAAGGCGTACGCCAACGGGTGGTACACGACCGAGCGAACGCCCGAGGCCTACCACAAGGCCGCCCAGGGGGTGATGGAGCGCGGCTACAAGGCGCTGAAGATCGACCCGTTCGGCACCGGGCACTTCGAGCTGGACCACCAGGAGACCCTGTACGCCGTCTCCCTCATCGAGGCCGTGCGGGACGCGATCGGCCAGGAGGCCGAGCTGATGCTGGAGATGCACGGCCGCTTCTCCCCCGCCACCGCCGTCCGGCTGGCCAGGGAGATGGCGCCCTTCAAGCCGGCCTGGCTGGAGGAGCCGGTCCCGCCGGAGAACCTGAAGGCGCTGGAGAAGGTCGCGGCCAAGGTGGACATCCCGGTCGCCACCGGTGAGCGCGTCCATGACCGGATCGAGTTCCGCGAGCTGTTCGACAGCCAGGCCGTGGACATCATCCAGCCTGACGTCGGCCACGTCGGCGGCATCTGGGAGACCCGCAAGCTCGCCGCCACCGCCGAGACGCACTACATGCTGGTCGCCCCGCACAACGTGGGCGGGTCCGTGCTCACCGCCGCCTCCCTCCAGGTCGGCTTCACCTCGCCGAACTTCAAGATCCTCGAGCACTTCAACGACTTCGCGGACGCGGAGATCAAGAAGGTGGTCAAGGGAGCCCCGCAGGTCGTGGACGGGTACTTCCACCTGTCCGACGCACCCGGTCTGGGCGTGGAGCTGGACGTCGATGCCGCCGCCGAATTCCCGCAGCAGCAGGCCCGGTTCGACCTGTGGGCCGAGGGCTGGGAGCAGCGCAAGCCGAAGGGGACGAAGTGAGCTCGCAGGTCGTCGTCGAGGCACCGGGCACGCACCGGGTCGAGGAGCACACACCCCGCGAGCCCGGTCCCGGCGAGGCGCTGGTGGCCGTGCACGCGGTCGGCATCTGCGGCAGCGACCGCGAGGTGTACCAGGGCAACCGGCCCGAGGGATATGTCCGTTACCCACTCACCCCCGGGCACGAGTGGTCGGGGACGGTTGCCGAAGTGGGTGCCGGGGTGCCGGCGGGACTCGTCGGGCGCAAGGTCGTCGGCGAGGGCTTCCGCAACTGCCAGGTCTGCGACCGCTGCCACGCCGGCGAGACCACCCTGTGCACCCACGGCTACGAGGAGACCGGGTTCACCCAGCCGGGCGCCATGGCCGGCACGCTGACCCTCCCGGCCCGGCTGCTGCACGTCCTGCCGGACGACGCCGACCTCACCGCCGCCGCCCTGCTGGAGCCGGCCGCCTGCATCGCGGCCGCCGCGATCAAGGGGAACGCGCTGCCGGGCGAGCGGGTCGCGGTGGTCGGCACGGGCACGCTCGGGATGTTCGCCGTGCAGTTCCTGAAAGCGGTATCGCCGGCGGAGCTGCTCGTCGTGGGGACCAGGAAGGACCGGGAGGCGCTGTCGCGGCAGTTCGGCGCGACCGATTTCCGGCTGAAGGACCGGGAGCTCCCGGCCGGCTTCGACGTGGTGATCGAGACCGCCGGGTCCGCCTCGGCCGCGCGCACCGCCGCCTCGCTGCTCCGGCGCGGCGGACGGCTGGTCCTGACCGGGATCCCGGCGCCGGGCGCGGACGGGCTCGACCCGACCGATCTCGTCGTACGGCAACTGGAGGTGCACACCGTCTTCGGGGCGCCGCCGGACGCCTGGGCGCACACCGTGCGGGTGTTCGGCGCCGGGCTGCTCGACCCGCTGCCGCTGGTCACGCACGAGCTGCCGCTGACCGAGTTCGCCCAGGCCATCGAGCTGGTGGGGGCCGGCGATCCAAAGGTGGGCAAGGTGCTGCTCCGCCCCTGATGACGTACGCCGGTCAGGACGTGCCCTGACGGCGCCCTGACCGGCGTACCACCACGGCCGTTTTTTCGCAGCGCCACCCAGGCCGTGTTCCGCTCCGAGCCGCGAACCTCGTCCGAAATACCGAACACGAAGGACAGCTTGTGACGACCGACGCTTCCGCCGCGGCGGCCCGCCGACCCGGTGAGCAGGCACTCACCGCCCTCGGCCTGGGCGCGCCCGCCCTCGACCCCGCCGACGCCTCCGCGCACAGCTTCCCCGACGGCGGCCGCTGGCGCACCGAGATCCCCTCGTGCGAGGGTCCCGAAGCGCTGGCGGTCGTCCTGAAGGAGTCCTCGCGCCTCGACGTGCCGATCCACCGGATCAGCCAGGGCAGCGGCGTGTGGATGCTCACCGACGCCGAGATCACCGAGATGGTCGAGGCCACCGCCGAACGGGACATCGAACTCTGCCTGTTCACCGGCCCGCGCGGCACCTGGGACATCGGTGGCTCGGTGCGCTCCGACTCACGGGGGGCCGGACTGCGCGCACGCGGCCACGACGCCGTCGCCGGCTGCGTCGAGGACGCCGTACGGGCCACCGAGCTCGGCGTCAAGTGCCTGCTGGTCGCCGACGAGGGCGTGCTGTGGACCCTGCACCGGGCGCGGGAGAACGGCATCATCCCGGCCGACACCACGCTGAAGGTCTCCGCGCTCATCGGCCCCGTCAACCCGGCCTCGTACGCCGTCTTCGAGCGGCTCGGCGCCGACTCCGTCAACGTGCCCAGCGATCTGACGCTGGACCACCTCACCGAGATCCGCCGGGTCTCCGCCGCCCCGATGGACATGTACATCGAGGCCCCCGACGACCTGGGCGGCTATGTGCGGATGTACGAGGTCGCCGAGCTGATCCGGCGCGGCGCCCCGCTCTATCTGAAGTTCGGTCTGTCCAAGGCGCCCGGCATCTACCCGTGGGGCACCCACCTCCGGGACGTGACCCTGGACACCGCCCGGGAGCGGGTGCGGCGCGGCCGGCTCGCCCTGGACCTGCTCGCCCGGCACGGCGCGGACGGCGACATGGCGCCGCTCGGCTCGCGGCTGCCCGGACCGCTCCACCGCTTCCCCAGCAACGCGTGACCCCACTCAACGACGAAACGAACAAGGACGGATCACCATGCGCAACCGCAGAGCCGCACTCACCGCCATAGCCGGAGCCGCCTCGCTCGCCCTGGCCCTGACCGCCTGCGGGCAGAGCGGCTCGGGTGGCAGCAAGGAGAAGACGAGCGACGTCAAGGGCGCCACCATCGGCATCGCCATGCCCACCAAGTCCTCCGAGCGCTGGATCGCCGACGGCAACAACGTCGTCAAGAACCTCCAGGCCAAGGGCTACAAGACCAAGCTGGTCTACGGCGAGGACGACCCCGACACCCAGGTCTCACAGATCGAGAACCTCATCACGCAGGGCGTGAAAGGCCTGATCATCGCGGCGATCGACAACAAGTCGCTGAACAACGTGCTCCAGGAGGCCAAGGACGCGAACATCCCGGTCATCGCCTACGACCGGCTGATCCTCGGCACGCCGAACGTCGACTACTACGCCTCCTTCGACAACGAGAAGGTCGGCGTCCTGCAGGGCACCTACATCGTGCACAAGCTCGGCCTGGACAGCGGAAAGAAGGGCCCGTTCAACATCGAGCTGTTCGCGGGCTCCAACGACGACAACAACACCAAGTACTTCTTCGGCGGCGCGATGAAGGTGCTGCAGCCGTACATCGACAAGAAGCAACTGGTGGTCAAGTCCGGCCAGACCGCGCTCAACAAGGTAACCACCCTGCGCTGGGACGGCACCACCGCGCAGAAGCGCATGGAGGACATCCTCACCTCCGCCTACAAGAGCGGCCGGGTCGACGCGGTGCTCTCGCCGTACGACGGCATCTCCATCGGCATCCTGTCCGCGCTGAAGTCCGACGGCTACGGCTCGGGCAGCAACCCGCTGCCGGTGATCACCGGCCAGGACGCCGAGCTGGCCTCGGTGAAGTCGATCATCGCCGGTCAGCAGACACAGACCGTCTACAAGGACACCCGGCAGCTCGCCAAGGTCGCCTCCACCATGGTCGACGACGCCCTGAAGGGCAAGAAGCCGCAGGTCAACGACACCAAGACGTACAACAACGGCAGCAAGGTCGTCCCGGCCTACCTGCTGCAGCCGGTCAGTGTCGACAAGAGCAACTACCAGCAGGTCCTGGTCGACGGCGGCTACTACACCGAGTCCGAGCTGAAGTAACCCGCCCCGATTCCCTCCTGATTCCTACGGATTGGAAGGCACGACCATGGCGGGACCCGTCCTGGAAATGCGCTCGATCGTCAAGACCTTTCCCGGTGTCAAGGCGCTGTCGGACGTCACCCTGACCGTCCGGCAGGGCGAGGTCCACGCCATCTGCGGGGAGAACGGCGCCGGAAAGTCCACCCTGATGAAGGTGCTCTCCGGCGTCCATCCCCACGGCAGTTACGAGGGGGACATCCTCTTCGAGGGAGAGCTCTGCCGGTTCCGCGACATCCGGGCGAGCGAGCACCGCGGCATCGTCATCATCCACCAGGAACTGGCCCTGGTGCCGCACCTGTCCATCGCGGAGAACCTCTTCCTCGGCAACGAGCACGCCACGCGCGGGCTCATCAACTGGCGCGAGACCCTGCGCCACGCCACCGAGTTGCTGCGCCGGGTGGGACTGCACGAGCACCCGGAGACCCGCGTCGCCGACATCGGCGTGGGCAAGCAGCAGCTCGTGGAGATCGCCAAGGCGCTCTCCAAGCAGGTGAAACTGCTCATCCTGGACGAGCCGACGGCAGCCCTGAACGACGAGGACAGCGGCAAACTCCTCGATCTCATCCTGGAGTTGAAGAACCAGGGCATCACCTCGATCATCATCTCCCACAAGCTCAACGAGATCCGCAAGGTCGCCGACTCGGTGACGATCATCCGGGACGGCCGGTCCATCGAGACCCTCGATGTGAAGGCGCCGGAGACCACCGAGGAGCGGATCATCGCGGGCATGGTCGGCCGCGACCTCGACCACCGCTTCCCCGAGCGCACCCCGCACCGGCCGGAGGAGGGCGCGGCACCCGCGCTGGAGATCCGCAACTGGACCGTGCACCACCCCATCGACCAGCAGCGCAAGGTGGTCGACGACGTGTCGATCGAGGTGCGCCGCGGGGAGATCGTTGGCATCGCGGGCCTGATGGGCGCCGGCCGCACCGAACTCGCGATGAGCGTCTTCGGCCGGACGTACGGCCGGTACGCGGGCGGCACGGTCCTCAAGGACGGCCGGGAGATCCGTACGAAGACCGTCGCCGAGGCGGTCCGGCACGGCATCGCGTACGTCACCGAGGACCGCAAGCACTACGGCCTGAACCTCATCGACACCGTCAACCGCAACATCTCGCTGACCGCGCTCGACAAGGTGACCAGGCGGGGCGTGGTGGACGAGCACGAGGAGCGGCAGGTCGCCGAGGGCTTCCGGAAGTCCATGAACATCAAGGCGCCGACGGTCTTCGAGCCGGTCGGCAAGCTGTCCGGCGGCAACCAGCAGAAGGTCGTCCTCAGCAAGTGGATCTTCGCCGGGCCCGACGTGCTGATCCTGGACGAGCCGACCCGCGGCATCGACGTGGGCGCCAAGTACGAGATCTACACGGTCATCGACCAGCTCGCCGCCCAGGGCAAGGCGGTGGTCTTCATCTCCTCCGAGCTGCCCGAACTGCTCGGCATGTGCGACCGCATCTACACGATGGCCGCGGGACGGCTGACCGGTGAGGTGCCGCGGGCCGAGGCCACGCAGGAAGTGCTGATGCGCCATATGACAAAGGACAAAGAGGTAACGCGATGAGCACGGACGTCACCGACAAGAGCCCGGCCGCGGCACCACCGGGCAAGGGCGGATCGACCGCCGGCGAGGGTCTGCTGCAACTGGTGCTCGGCGGCCTGCGCCGCAACATGCGGCAGTACGGCATGCTGATCGCGCTCGGCCTGATCATCGTCCTCTTCCAGATCTGGACCGGCGGCGACCTGCTGCTGCCGCGCAACGTCTCCAACCTGGTGCTGCAAAACAGCTACATCCTGATCCTCGCGATCGGCATGATGCTGGTGATCATCGCCGGGCACATCGATCTGTCGGTCGGGTCACTGACCGCCTTCGTCGGCGCCTTCGCGGCCGTACTGACCGTCCAGCACGGCGTTTCCTGGCCGATCGCGCTGGTGCTGTGCCTGCTGGTGGGCGCGGCGGCCGGCTCGATCCAGGGCTTCCTGATCGCCTATCTCGGCATACCGTCCTTCATCGTCACCCTCGCCGGGATGCTCCTCTTCCGCGGCCTGACGGAGATCCTCCTCAAGGGCCAGACCCTCGGCCCCTTCCCCAACGGCCTGCAGAAGATCGGCAACGGCTTCCTGCCCGAGGTCGGCCCGGACACCAACTACCACAACCTCACCCTGCTGCTCGGCCTGGTGCTGATCGCGGCCGTGGTCGGGCAGGAGTTCCGCGACCGCCGCCGCCAGCAGGAGTTCTCCCTGGACGTCGTGCCGACCCGGCTGTTCCTGCTCAAGCTGACGGCCCTGGTCGCGGCGATCCTCGTCCTCACCCTGCTGCTCGCCAGCTACAAGGGCGCCCCGATCGTGCTGATCATCCTGGGCGTGCTGGTGGTCGGGTACGGCTACGTCATGCGCAACGCGGTCTTCGGCCGCCACATCTACGCCATCGGCGGCAACCTGCCGGCGGCCAAGCTGTCCGGCGTGAAGGACAAGAAGGTCACCTTCTACGTCTTCCTGAACATGGGCGTGCTCGCGGCCCTGGCCGGTCTGGTGGTCGCCGCCCGGTTGAACGCGGCCTCGCCGAAGGCGGGCGTCAACTTCGAACTCGAGGCCATCGCCTCGTCGTTCATCGGCGGCGCCTCCATGAGCGGCGGTGTCGGCACCGTCCTCGGCGCCATCATCGGCGGTCTCGTCCTCGGCGTGCTGAACAACGGCATGAACCTCCTCAGCGTCGGCACCGACTGGCAGCAGGTCATCAAGGGCCTCGCCCTGCTGGTGGCGGTCGGGTTCGACGTGTGGAACAAGCGCAAGTCCGGTTCGTAAGTCAGATCGGGCCCCGCCGCTCGCGGCGGGGCCCCTCCTCTTTCGGGAGCCGCATCCATGGAACTGAACAGACGCACGGTCATCGCGGGAGCAGCCGCGGCGGGCATCGCCGCCACCACCCTCGGCTCGGGCAGCGCCCAGGCCGCGTCCGCTTCGTCAGGGGGTCGCAAACCGGTGAAGGAACTGTTCGGCACGCTCGCCGACGGCACGAAGATCTACCGCTGGTCGCTGGAGAACGGCGGCACGCGGCTGAAGGTCCTGAACTACGGCGGCATCGTCCAGACCCTTCAGGTCCCCGACCGCCGCGGCCACTACGCCAACATCGTGGCGGGCTTCGACAACATCGCCGACTACGTCGCCGAGAGCCCGTACTTCGGGGCCCTGATCGGGCGGTACGGCAACCGCATCGGCAAGGGCCGGTTCACCCTGGACGGCAAGAGCTACCAGCTCTCCGTCAACGACGGCGTCAACAGCCTGCACGGCGGCAAGCAGGGATTCGACAAGCACGTGTGGAACGTCGAGCCGTTCGCCGCGGGCTCCGAGGTCGGCCTCCACCTGCACTACACCAGCGTCGACGGCGAGATGGGCTACCCGGGCACGCTCCAGGCGAAGGTGACGTACACCCTCACCCCGCACGGTGAGTGGCGCATCGACTACGAGGCCACCACGGACAAGGCGACCATCGTCAACCTCACCAGCCACGTCTACTGGAACCTGGCCGGCGAGGGCAGCGGCACGATCGAGGACCACGAGCTCCAGATCGCCGCCTCCCGCTACACCCCCACCGACTCGGGCCTGATCCCGACCGGCGAGCTGGCGAAGGTCGCGGGCACCCCGTTCGACTTCCGCCGGGCCAAGCCGATCGGCCGGGACATCCGCGCCGGCCACGTCCAGCAGGTGCAGGCCAAGGGCTACGACCACAACTGGGCCCTGGACAAGGGCATCACGGCGCGCCCGGAACATGTGGTGACCCTGCGCGATCCGCGCTCCGGCCGCACCCTGAAGATCGCCACCGACCAGCCCGGCCTGCAGTTCTACTCCGGCAACTTCCTCGACGGCACCCTCACCGGCACCGGCGGCCACACCTACCGCCAGGGCGACGCCCTGTGCCTGGAGACCCAGCACTTCCCGGACTCGCCGAACCACGCGGACTTCCCGTCGACCGTGCTGCGGCCCGGGCAGACGTACCGGTCGACGACGATCCACGAGTTCAGCGCCTGACACGGCCCTCAGGGCGTGAACCGCCTCACACCGCAGGTGAGTTGAACGCCACTGCCGTCACCTCCGTATCCAAGGGTGGCCCGTGCTCCCCCGCACGGGCCACCCAGAAACGGAGGTCCCTTTGGCCGGCAACGTCACCTCGTTGTTCCGCGGCACCGCCGCGCACAGCCCCTCCATGGCGGCGCTGACGCGGGAGGGCGGCGACGGAACCGGCCCGGTGGACTTCTGCATCCCCTGCAACCCGTACTTCCCCACCCAGGCCATGTACGACGAGCTGGCGATCCGGCTGCGCGAGATCATCACGTACTACCCGAGCAGCGCCGACACCATCACCGCCGAGCTGTGCGGCCTCCTGCAGCTGCCGCCGCAGTGCGTGGCGATGGGCAACGGCTCCACGGAGCTGATCACCTGGATCGACCACCTCCTGGTCCGCGAGTCCCTCGCGATCCCCGTCCCCACCTTCGGCCGCTGGACCGACCAGCCGATGGAGACCGGCAAGCGGGTCGACATGTTCCCGCTCCAGGAGGCGAGCGGCTTCGCGCTGGACCTGTCCCAGTACGCGGACTTCATCCGCACCCGGGGCACGCGGGTGGCGGTGATCTGCAACCCCAACAACCCCGACGGCGGCTATCTGCGCAAGCAGCAGGTGGTGCAGTTCATGGACGCGATGGCCGACCTGGACCTGGTGATCGTCGACGAGTCCTTCCTGGAGTTCGCCGACGCGGAGGCCGAGCCGAGCGTCGTGCAGGAGGCCATGCTCCGCCCCAACGTCATCGTGCTGCGCAGCCTCGGAAAGAACTTCGGCCTGCACGGCATCCGCTTCGGCTACCTGGTCGCCAACCCGGCGCTCGCGGGGAAGGTGCGCGGGATGCTCCCGAAGTGGAACCTCAACTCCTTCGCCGAGCATGTGGTGTTCATGCTGAAGGAACACGGCCCCGAGTACGCCCAGAGCCTGCAGCAGGTCCGCCGCGACCGCCTGGAGATGGCCAGCCACCTGTCGGCGCTCCCCGGCCTGACGGTCTACCCCTCCCAGGGGAACTTCCTCTTCGTCCGCCTTCCCGTCGGCGCCGAGGGCACGGTGGTCCGGGACCGGATGCTCACCGAGCACCGGATCCTGGTCCGCGAGTGCGGCAACAAGATCGGCTCCTCCAGCCGCTTCCTGAGACTCGTGGTGCGCCCCCAGGTCGACGTGCGTCGCCTGGTGTCCGGCCTGGAGCAGGTGCTCTACGGGTCCAGGAGGGGAGCCGCCGTACCCGAGCTGGGCACCGGGACCAGCTACAGCTCGGGTACGGCGGCGGTGGACCGACTGGTCAGCGAGACCAACGGGAGCGGTATGCGGGTGCCGGCGGCGCCTCAGCCGACGCCCACTCCGATGCCGACGGCACCTCAGCCGGCAGCTGCGGCTGCCCAGCCGTTGCCTGCGGCGCCTCAGCCGATGCCCACGCCACTGCCCGCGGCATCGCAGCCCTTGCCTGCGGTGGCTCAGCCGATGCCGGCTCCGGTCCGGCAACCGATGGTGCCGGTACCGCAGCCGGTGCCGGTGCCGTCGCCGGTACCGGCACCCGTGCCGGTACCGGCGCCCGCTGCCGCTGTCGCGCCTCCTGCGGCTGTCGCGCCTACTCCGCCCGGTGTCCCGGCTCGTGGCGGGCTCACTGCGGCCCAGGTGCGGGGCATGACGGCGCCGGCGACCGACCTGACCCCGGCCCCGGCCACGGGGTGGCCCAATGCGCAGAGCTGGCCGAATGCCGCGGGGGCCTGAGCGAGGGGTGGCTGCGGACCCGTCGTGGCTCAGTGGGCGACTGGCCAGCCGGTGCTCCAGCTCAGCAAGTTGATGCCCAGCTTGGGTGTGCCGTTGTCGTTGCCGTCGTAGCGCGCCGGGGTGTCCGCACAACCCGTCGGCGGGTGAGCCGTCGCCGCATACGCGCGGCGCCCCCGTAGGAGAGAGGTCGGACCCGCGGGCCCCGTCCACTGGCCGCAGACCGCTAAGCCCGCCGCCCCGCAAAACCGATCCGACCGCGCCCCACCGACCGGCGATCGTCACTGAACCCACCGGCGTCCACCACCAGGCATGCGCGCCCCGCCAAACCCACCCGGCGTGCGGGCGAGGCGCGACCGCGCCCTCCGCGGTGCAGGATGCGAACGCGGCCGACCCAAGGGAACAGCGGGCCTGAGCCGGCCACCTTCCCCGGGCCGCCCGCTCGCGGGCCCTCGGCGCAGCCGACGCGTAGCGCCCTTGACGCACCTCGCGGGGTACGACACCGGCCGAAGAAGCGGGCGGCCCCACGGCAACTGAACAGCCCCGGTCGCCGCCCGTTCCCTCCTGGGTCTACCTGTTCGGGCACTCCTTCCATGCCAGGTGGTACACCGTGCTGATGTCCCCGTCCGTGGAGTCCATGGTCATGAAGCTGACCTTGTCCGGGGACTGGGTCCCGGCGTTCACCCGTAGTTCGGTGTTGATGTTGAAGTTGCGCAGTACCCCGCAGGGCGCCCAGACCAGTTGGGCCCAGTCGGTGCTGTCGGTGGCCTGCCAGTCGTCGTTGTAGGAGCCGTTGAAGGGGTGGGTCTTGGGTACGGTCTGCGAGGAGCCCTGGAAGTAGTACGAGGCCTTCTGCGTGGCGCTCGCGCCGGGCTGGAGCGAGAGGAAGCCGCGGTAGTCGGCGCTGGCTATCGCGTAGGTGAAGCCCTGGGGGACGTGAACCACCAGGTTGAGCTGGCAGTTCTTGCGGAAGGCCGTGGGGTCGGAGGTGCCGCCGGCCTGGGCCAGGTAGTCGCTGTAGGTCACCGTGAACGCGGTGTTGTCCGGCGAGACGGCCACCGCGGCCGTACCCGCGGGACAGCCGGAGCCGTTCACCGTCGCCACATCGATGACGATCTTGTCCGGGGGCGGGTTGTCGAACACCGGCGACGAGGACTGAGCGGGTAGCGCGGTGGTGAGGAGGGCGGCTACGGCGCCGCCGAGGAGGAGTCCACCAGCCATCGTTTCTCCTGGGGTCAGGTGTGGGGGGTCTGTGTGGAACCTGTGAAGCGTTCCGCATCGTAGGAAGCCCCCGTCACTCCCGGGAGGGTCAACTCCGGCCATTCACAACCGGCCGTTCACACCTGATCCTTACGGGTTCTCCCAGGCCGCCGGTTCCGCCGCCAGCGCCCGGACGGGCTCCGGCAGCGCGTCCGCCGCGAGGTCGGCGACGGTGACGCCCTCCAGGATCCGGCGGACGTTCGCGCGCAGCGCGATCCACAGCGGAAGAAGGGGCTGTGCGGTGCCGGTGTAGGCGAGGCCCGTCGGGCGTTCGCCGCGGACCGAGACGATCGGGCCGTCCACCGCGCGGATCACGTCGGCGACCGTGACCTCGGCCGCGTCCCGCGCCAGCCGGTAGCCGCCGCCTCCGCCCCGCCTGCTGTCGACGATCCCGCCCCGCCTCAGGTCGCCCAGGATCCCTTCCAGGAACTTGTGCGGGATGCCCTGGGCAGCGGCGATTTCCTCCGCCTTCACCGGGCCGTTACCCTGCCGTACGGCCAGTTCCAGTACCGCCCGTACCGCGTAATCCGCCCGCGCCGAGATCCTCATGGGTCCATTGTGGGGCGTCGCCGCATGGAGAATGGCCTGCACCCGCGCCCCGTAAGATCGCCCGGGAGGATCCACCTTGGCGCTCAGCAGACGTACTTTCAGTGCCCTTGCCGGCTCGACCGCGCTCGGGCTCGCCCTGGGCGGCAGCGGCGGGCCCGGGGCGCCCTCGGCGTACGCGGCGCGCAGTGTGCCGACCGGCCCGGCGCCCGCCCCGCCGAGCGCCGACGGCCGCCGGCACACCATCGGCTACGACCGCTACTCGCTGCTCGTGGACGGCAGGCGGCTGGTGGTGTGGTCCGGCGAGATGCACCCCTTCCGGCTGCCCAGTCCCTCCCTGTGGCGGGACGTGCTGCAGAAGATGCGGGCCCACGGGTACAACGCCGTGAGCATCTACGTGGCCTGGAACTACCACTCCCCCGCACCCGGCCACTACGACTTCACCGGCGTCCGGGACCTGGACCTGTTCCTGCGCACGGCCGCCGAGACGGGCCTGTACGTCATCCTGCGGCCGGGACCGTACATCAACGCCGAGGTGGACGGCGGCGGCTTCCCCGGCTGGCTGACGGCGACGAGGGGGACGGCCCGGACCGACGACCCGACCTATCTGTCGTACGTCGACGAGTGGCTGACCCAGGTGAACCGGATCGCCCGCAGGCATCTGTTCACCCAGGGCACCGGCACGATCCTGCTGTACCAGATCGAGAACGAGTACGACGCTCACGCCGGCGACGCCACCGGCCGGGCCTATATGTCCCATCTGTACAAGAAGGTGCGGGCGGACGGCATCGACGTCCCGCTGTTCCACAACGACAAGGGCAGGAACGGGTACTGGGTGCCCGGCTCGTTCGGCACCGGCGGCGAGAAGGGCGGCTGGCTGTACGGCTTCGACGGCTATCCGTCGCCGTCGCAGACCCCGCCGGACTGGGGGACGTTCGGGCCCGGCGGGGCGAAGGGCGGGGCCAGCGCGTCGCCGTCCACGCCCGGGTTCGTGCCCGAGTTCGGCGGCGGCTGGTTCGACCCGTGGGGCGGGGCCTGGTTCGGCGGCAAGGGGTACGCCGAGTCCCGGCGCACCCGGGATGCCGCGTACGAGCGCCGGTTCTATCTGACCAACCTCGCCAACGGCCTCACCCTGCACAACGTCTACATGACCTTCGGCGGGACCTCCTGGGGCTGGCTGCCCGCGCCGGTCGTCTACACGTCCTACGACTACGGCGCCGCCATCGACGAGGGGCGGAACGTCACCGACAAGATCGCGCCGATGCACCAGCTCGGGCATCTGCTCCAGCGCGTGCCCGACTTCGCCAAGCTGGACCGGGCCGCGGACGTGAAGGCCGCGGGGCTGAAGGTCTACCACCTGACCAACCCCGACACCGGCGCCCACGTCTATGTCGCCCGCAACGACGGCACGGACGCGGTCACCACCGATCTGCCGACCGACGCGGGACGGGTGCACATCACCGTGCCCGGCAAGGACGCCAAGCTGCTCACCACCGGGTTGAAGCTGGGCAAGCGCACGCTGAAGTACTCCACCGCCGAGCCCGTGCTGTGCCTGACGGCCGGCCGGCAGGACGTCGCGCTGTTCTCGGGGCGCCGCGACGAGATGGCCGAACTGGTGCTGAACTGCCCGGCCGAACCGAACGTCATGCGGCTCGACCCGGAGGCCGCCTGGGTCCTCGACGAGGACGAACTGCGGGTGAACGTGCCGCTCGGCGAGGGCGGGCTGACCCGGGTGCTGGTGCAGAAGGGCGAGAGCGAGACCCCGCTGCTGCTGCTCTTCGCCGACGACGCCACCGCCGTACGCCTGTTCCCGTACGACACCCCGTCCGGGACCCTGCTGGTGTACGGCCCGGAGCTGCTGCGCCACGCCGAACTGCGCGGATCCGAGGTCCATCTGACCGGCGACGTCACCGAGATGACCACCGTCGAGGTGTGGGGACCGCGCGGGATCGACACCCTGGTGTGGAACGGCCGCACCCTGCCCACCCGGGTCACCCTCTCCGGCAGCCTGATGACCACCGGCCTGCTGCCCGCCGTCCCCGAGGTGGGGCTGCCCGAGCTGGGCGGCTGGCGGACGCGCACGGAGAACCCGGAGGCCGGACCCGGCTTCGACGACTCGGACTGGAAGATCGCGGACAAGAAGTCGTCGTTCAGCACCACGCCGGTACCCGACGGTCAGCCGGTACTCTTCGCCGACGACTACGGTTTCCACTACGGGGATGTCTGGTACCGCGGCTCCTTCACCGACGCCACCGGCCTGGAGGAGGTCTCGCTCGCCTACAGCACCGGCACGCAGGGCCTGTTGATGGCCTGGCTGGACGGCGAGCCGCTGGGTACCCACCGGATGCCGGTGCCGGACAAGAACACGACCGTACGGAAGGGCAGTTGGACCGACACGGCGGTCTTCCCGGTCCGCGAGCGGTTGCGCTCTCCCGGCCGGCATGTGCTGTCGGTCCTCGTGCGGCCCATGCAGCACGACCAGGACGGCAAGGGGCTCGACACCCACAAGGTGGCGCGCGGACTGACGGCGGCGACCTTCAAGGGCGCCTCGCCCAGGGTGGCCTGGCGGATCCAGGGCGCGGCGGCCCCCGACCCCGTGCGCGGCCCGATGAACAACGGCGGCCTGTACGGCGAGCGGGAGGGCTGGCACCTGCCCGGCTTCCGGGACCACGACTGGGAGAGGGCGACTTTCCCGCGCGCCGCCCGGTACCAGGGCGTGACCTGGTACCGGACGACCTTCCACCTGTCGGTGCCGGCCGACATCGACGCCTCGATCGGCCTGACACTGGAGGACGACCCGTACCGCGCCTACCGGGCCCAGATCTTCCTCAACGGGTGGAACATGGGCCAGTACATCAACAACGTGGGTCCGCAGCACACCTTCGTCCTGCCGAACGGCGTCCTGCGCACCCGTGGCACCAACACCCTCGCGCTGGCGGTTCTTTCGGAGTTCACCACGCTGTCGGGGCCGGGCCGGGTGAGCCTGACGCTGCTCGGCAGGACGAGCGGCGGACTGCCGGTCACGCCGGTCTGATCACGCCAGCCCGATCACGTTCCAGGACAGCGGTTCCAGTACGGCGGTGAGGGTGCCGTCCGCCAGGGCGGTGCCCTCGACCGGGTGCGGGACGACCCGCTCGGGCTCGTCGAGGGTGTTGCGGGCGTCGGGGTCGGCGTCCGCGAGCGCGCTGTGCTCGGTGACGCTCGTCAACTCCAGCCCGTTGAGGGCGACTTCGAGCGGCAGGGCGTCCGTACGGCTGCGGTTGACAGCGAACACCGTGACCGTGCCGTCGGCCGCGCGGACGGCCGTGGCGTGCAGCAGGTCCGTCTCGCCGTACTTCCTCGTCTCGTACGTCGGCGAGTCCACCCGCACGTCGAGGACCTCGCCCCGGCCGTACTTCGACGCCTGGGCGAACGGGAAGAACGTCGTCTGCCGCCAGGCCGGGCCGCCCGGCTCGGTCATGATCGGGGCGATCACGTTGACCAGCTGGGCGAGGCAGGCGACGGTGACGCGGTCGGCGTGCCGGAGCAGGGCGATGAGGAGCGAGCCGAAGACGACGGCGTCCGTGACGCTGTAGTTGTCCTCCAGCAGCCGCGGCGCCTCGGGCCAGTCCGACTGGTCGAAGGTCTTCGCGTGCTCCTCCCAGCGGGAGAGGTACCAGACGTTCCACTCGTCGAAGGAGAGGTTGATCTTCTTCTTGGACTTGAGCTTCGCGCCGATGTGGTCGGCGGTGGCGACCACGTTCTCGATGAAGGACTCCATATCGACGGCCGAGGCGAGGAAGGAGTCCACGTCCCCGTCGGTGGGCTCGTAGTAGGCGTGTAGGGAGATGTGATCGACCAGGTCGTACGCCTCCTGCAGGACGGTCGCCTCCCACTCGGCGAAGGTGGGCATGGCCTGGCTGGAGGAACCGCAGGCGACGAGTTCGACGCCCGGGTCGGCCTGGCGCATGGCCCGAGCGGTCTCGGCGGCGAGCCGGCCGTACTCCTGTGCCGTCTTGTGGCCGGTCTGCCAGGGGCCGTCCATCTCATTGCCGAGGCACCACAGCCTGATCCCGAAGGGCTCCTTGTCGCCGTGGGCCGCGCGGAGGTCGGAGAGGGCGGTGCCGAAGGGGTGGTTGGCGTACTCCTGGAGTTCGAGGGCCTCGGCTACGCCGCGGGTGCCGAGGTTGACGGCCATCATGGGTTCGGCCTGGGGACCGAGCTTCTTCAGGAACGCGATGTACTCGGACAGTCCGAAACGGTTGGTCTCGGTGGAGTGCCAGGCGAGGTCGAGTCGGCGGGGGCGGTCTTCGACGGGGCCGACCGAATCCTCCCACTTGTAGCCGGAGACGAAGTTGCCGCCGGGGTAGCGGATGGCGGTGACGCCGAGTTCGCGGACCAACTCCAGAACGTCGGTTCGCAGTCCGGCCTCATCCGCCGAGGGGTGGTCGGGTTCGTGGATACCGGTGTAGACGCAACGGCCCAGGTGTTCCACGAAGGACCCGAAGATCCGGGCGTTGACCTGGCCGACGGTGAAGGCGGGATCGAGGGTGAAGCGGGCGGTGCTCTTGCTCATGGGGTCCTCTCGAGTCACTTCAGAACAGGCCAGTCGTAACGCCAACCCAGTTGGTTCAGGCCGAGCTTCGGGGTGCCGTTGTCCGTCGCGTCGTAGTAGTGGTAAGCCAGCCACGTCTTGCCGTGCGTGCGGAACGTCGACTCGCCGCCGGGGCCCATGTAGCGGCCGTGGGAGGACAGGAACAGGTCGCCGCCGCCCTCCAGCATCGGCTTGCCCGTGCTGTCGGTGTACGGGCCCGTCACCGACGTCGACCGGCCCACGCGGATCTTGTACGTCGAGTTCACGCCGGCGCAGCAGGCGTCGTACGAGGCGAAGAGGTAGTAGTAGCGGCCGTGGTGGACGATGGACGCGCCCTCGACCGCGTACGGGGCGTCGGGGCGGGTCGCCAGGTGGTGCACCTCGGCTCCGGGGATCGCCTTACCGGTCCCGGGGTCGAGTTCGACCATGCGGATGCCGGTCCAGTAGGAGCCGAACGCCATCCACAGCCTGCCGTCGGACCGGATGACCGCCGGGTCGATGGCGTTCCAGCTGTCGGTCTTCTCGGAGCCGAAGGCCTTGCCGTGGTCGGTCCAGGTGCCGGGGAGCCCGGTGGGGGACGTGGCCACGCCGATCGCCGAGTGGTTGGTGCCCCAGGAGGAGACCGCGTAGTAGAGCCAGTACCGGCCGTCGCGGTAACTGAGGTCGGGGGCCCAGGGGTCGGCGGCGGAGTTGTAGTCGTACCACCAGCTCGGTGGGGTGGTGAAGGCGTTGCCCGCGTCGGTCCAGTCGTGGAGGTTGGTGGAGAGGCGGGCGCCGAGGATGCCGCCGGTGGAGTAGGCGACGTACTGGCCGTTCTTCAGCTGGTGGACGGTGGGGTCGTGGATGATCTGCTGCCCGGTGAGGGGGAGCGGGTCGGGGTAGGTGACGTCCGCCGATGCCGTCGTCGGGAGCAGGGCGATCGTCGCGGCCGCCAGCAGCGCGGCGAGTCCGGTGAAGCGCTTCAACGGGCTCACTCTCCTGGTCACTGGCCGGCCAGGCCCGTGTGGGCGACACCGGCCACGATCTGGCGCTGGAAGAAGACGAAGACGACGATCAGCGGCAGGCCCGCCATGAGGCCGCCGGCCATGAGCTGGGCCCACTGGATGCCATAGGAGTTCATGACGGTCGCGATGCCGTTCGGCATGGTCATCAGGTCGGGGTTGTTGGTCACCATGTACGGCCACAGGAAGTTGTTCCACGAGGCGATGAAGGTGAAGATGCCGACCGCGGCGAGGGAGGGGCGGGAGAGCGGCAGGACGATGGTGAAGAAGACCCGCCAGCGGTCCGCGCCGTCGATGAAGGCCGCCTCCTCCAGTTCGCGCGGGATGCCCTGGAAGAACTTGTAGAGGATGTAGACCATCGCGGCGGGCGCGCACTGCGGAAGGATCATGCCCCAGTAGGTGTCGACCATGCCCATCTGCTGGACCGTGGTGAACAGCGGCACGCCGAGGACCGCCGGGGAGACCATCAGGCCCGCCATGACGACGCCCATCAGGACGCTCTTGCCGCGGAACTCGGTGCGGGCGAAGCCGTACCCGGCGAGCGCGCTCACCAGCAGGACGATGAACGTCACGCAGACCGAGACGACCAGGGAGTTCACGAACCAGTCGGTGATGTTGCCGGTGTCGAAGAGGGCCTTCCACGCCTGGCCCGTCCAGTGCTTCGGCAGCCAGTGCGGCGGCACCTCGACGGCCTCGGTCTCCGACTTCAGGGAGGTGAACAGGCCCCAGGCGAACGGGGCGAGGAGGACGACGGAGACGGCCGCGCCGAGGAGGGTGAGGATGATCTGGCTGGGGGTCCAGGACGACCTGCGGGACCGTACGGCCGTACTGCTCATCGGGCGGTCTCCTCACGGTTGCGCAGCAGCCACATCCTGGCGAGGGCGACGGCCGCGATGATCACGAAGAAGATGATGGAGATCGCGGAGGCGTAGCCCACGCGGTAACTGGTGAAGCCCTCTTCGAGGGTGTACTGGACGAAGGTGCGGGTCGAGTTCTCCGGTCCGGGGCCGAAGTCCATCATCACCACCGCCTGGTCGAAGACCTGGAGGGAGGCGAGGATCTGCAGGGCGATGACCAGGCCGGTGATGTTGCGCAGCATCGGCAGGGTGATGTGGACCATGCGGTGCCAGGCGTTCGCGCCGTCCAGCTTGGCGGCCTCGTAGAGGTGGCCGGGGATGGACTGGAGCGCGGCGAGGTACAGCAGGAAGCTGAAGCCGACCGTCCACCACAGGGTCTCGATGACGATGGCGAGCATCGCGTACGACTTGTCGGTCAACCAGGGTGCGTCGATGCCGAAGACGTAGTTGATCAGCCCTGTGCCGGGGTTGAACAGCCACTGCCACAGGTTGCCCGCGACGGTGGAGGGGAGGAGGAAGGGCGCGAAGAAGCACAGGCGCCACAGCCACTTTCCGCGCTCGATGTGGTGGGCGAGCATCGCGAGGAGGAAGGCGAGGACCGTGATGCACGGTACGACCAGGAGCGTGAAGTACGCGCTGTGGCCGAGGGCGTCCCACATCAGGGGGTCCTTGAGGGCCTCGCGGTAGTTGTCGAGGCCGATGAAGCTCTCGCCCCGGCCGGAGATGTTGGCGTCCGTGAAACTGAGGTAGATGCCGCGCAGCAGCGGCCAGATCACGAAGAGCGTGAACAGGAGCAGGAACGGGGCGACGAACCAGGCGCCGTGCTGGAAGCCCTGCCTGCGGCGGACGGTGGCGACGGCGGTGGCGGTCTTGGCCCGGGCCGGCGTGAGAACGGTCTCGGCGGTCGTCATGCGGCCGTACCTCCCTGCGCGGCGGTCTTGCCGTCCATGGGGTTCTTCATCGCGAGCAGCGTGCTGAGTTCGCTCTTCATCCGGCGGGCCGCCGCGTCGGGCCCCGCGGAGCCCATGGTCGAGGAGACGACGATCGGGCCGACCCGCTGGGCGAGGATGCCGGTGGAACCGGCGAACCACACCTTCGGCTCGGTGGCCTGGTGGTTCATCGCCGACACGTACTCGTTCTGGGGGTAGAGCTTTTTGTACGCGGGCGTGGACAGGGTGGGCGTGTAGGCGGGGATGTGGCCGCCGGCCGCCCACTGCCGGGCGTGCGTGACGACGTAGGCGGCGAGTTGATGGGCCGCCTCGTTGGTGGCGCCGCCGCGGTCGGACTGGTGCGGCAGGACGAAGGTGTGCGACTCGGCGTGGGTGGCCTGCCTGCCGAGGACGGGCGGCAACGGGATCGCGCCGTAGTCGAGCTTCGCCCCGGAGAAGACCGGCACCGACCAGTTGCCCTCCCAGGTGAAGGGCGCGCCGTTGATGAACTGTTCGGCGTCGGCGGCGCCGGCGATGCTGTACCCGTCGGTGACGTGCTTGCGCAGGAACTCCAGGACCTGGGTGGCCTTGCCGGTGTCGAAGGTGACCTCGGTCCTGGCGTCGTCGAACCAGGTGCCGCCGAGCTGGGTGTAGAACGCGACGAAGAACCACCACATGAAATTCTGGTCGCCTGCGTGGATGCCGAGGGTCTGCAGGCCCTTCTTGGTGGCCTTCTTCGCCTCCTTCAGCACGCCGAACCAGTCGTCGGTGGAGGTGACCGGGACGATCCGGTCGTCGCCGCCGAGCAGGCCCGCCTTCTTCAGCACGTCCTTGCGGTAGAAGCAGAGCTGGACGTGGATGTCGAGCGGGAGGGCGTAGAGCTTGCCGTCGATGACGCCGCGCTTCCACAGCGCGGGGTTGTAGTCCTGTTCCCGCACGCCGTACTTGGCGAGCAGGCCGACGTCCCAGGCGTCCAGGAGGCGGCCCGGCGAGAAGCCGGTGACCCGGCCCATGTGCATGACGCCGAGGTCCGGGGCGCGGTTGCCGGCGGCGGCCATGGCGAGCTTGGTGTAGAAGGGGTTGCCCCACTGGAGGGTGGAGTCCTTCACGTCGATGTCCGGGTGCGCCTTACGGAAGGCGTCCAGCATCGCGATCATGTTGTAGCCGTCGCCGCCGCTGAAGAGGTTCCAGTAGCGCACGCGAGTGCGCGCGGTGGAGGCGAGCGCGTCGGCTCCGGTGCCGAGTGCGGCGAAGCCGAAGCTCGCGGCCACCGCCAATCCCCCGGCTGCTCCCAGTAGTTGCCTGCGATTCAGGCCAGGTTGTCCCATACCTTGCCCCACCGTCCCCGATTGTTCGGCATCGTTCGACATTTCGAATGTCGCTCGTAACTTCGAACGGGACCGTAGATTCGAAGCGCTTCCGCGTCAATGGGTGGAGCACAAGCTCATAGGTGGTTTTCTCTTGGACCACGGTCATCGCATCCCATGACGGGGACACGCCCAGCCGCGTAGGCTCTGCCCAGCGGAAGGGGGAGGCGATGGGCATCGCGGGCGCTCGTGAGCAGGCGACCCGCCTGGCCGCCCGGCTGCGGCGGGGCCGCCCGGGCTCGGCGATGCGCGCGCTGGCCGGCGACCTCGCCGCCGCCGTCCACGCCCGGCCCAAAGCACCCAACAACGTGCGGGAGTTGTGCCGGGCGCTGTGCGAGGAGATGAGCGGACTGCGCGGTGGACGGCCGGTCGAGGTGCGCTTCGAGCGCTTCCCGGACGAGATCGAGGTCACCGGGCTGTGGCTGGAGTTCGCCGACTTCGACCTGGTGATCGTGGAGGAGCGGGCCGAGGCCGTGCAGCAACTGGTGATCCTGGGCCATGAGTTGTGGCATCTGCACACCGGACACCGGCACCCCCGGCTGGCCGGCGACGCGGCGGCACGGGCCCTCGCCGACGCACCCGGCTGGCGGGGCATGCCCCTCACGGTGGCCGCCCGCAACGGCTCCCGGGCGGCCGACGAGGCCGAGGCGGACGACTTCGGGCACCGCCTGGCCGCCCAGTTCCGGCCCCACCTCACCGGCTCCGGCTCCGGCTCCGGCTCCGGCTCCGGCACGCCCCTCGGCCCGGTGCAACGGTCCCTCAGCCCCGTACAGCGGACCCTCGGCTATCGCGGACGCGACCAAGCGAGTGAGCCGAAGGGGCGCGCCGGTGTCTCGGCACCGGCATCCAGCGCCCCGGAGGCTGACCGAGCGTCGAAAAAGGGAGGAGCCACGCGGTGACCATGGCGCTCGGTCTCTCCGGACTCCTCGACGAGGTCTCCATCTCCTTCTGGATCCCCACGGCCGTCCTGACCGCCGCGCTGGTGATCAAGCTGCCCGGCATCATCAGGATGTGGCGGGACCCGATGCTGCGGGCCGTCGGCGGTCTGCTGCTGTTCGCCTGCGCGGTGTTCGTCTTCGCGGCCCCGCGGACCATCGCCTGGACCAACCGGGTCGCCGGGGTGCCGAACATCTCCGCGCCCTGGGTGTACTCCCTGCTCACCGCGCTCTGCGCGTCCTGGCTGCTGCTGATCATCGCCTGGCGCAACGGCCGCTCGGACTCGGCCCAGACCCGCCGGGTGACCCGCTGGGTCGTGGCCGTCTACGCGGGCGTGGTCGTCGCCCTGTGGGTGCTCTTCGCCCTCGCGGACGTGCCCGTGGAGCGGCTGCGGGACCTGGACACGTACTACGCCAACACCCCCTTCATGCGCGAGGAGATCCTGCTCTACCTCGTCGCGCACACCGTGGCCTGTTCGATCACGGCCCGGCTGATCTGGAACTGGATCCGCACCGACGGCCTCGACGCCTGGCTCCGCTGGGGGCTCAGGCTGCTGGGCGTCGGCTATGCCACGAACCTGTTCTTCGACGCGGCCAAGCTCACCGCCGTCGTTGCCCGGTGGACCGGCCACGACCTGGACTGGCTGAGCACCAATGTGGCACCGGCGGGCGCGTGCGTCTCCGCCACCCTGGTCGCGGTGGGCTTCATCGTCCCGCACGTCGGCCAGTATCTGCACGAGCGCTGGCACGTCCGGTTGCGCCACCGCGCTCTTCGCCCCCTCTACCAGCTGACGCGGACCGTCACGGGCGAGCGCGAGCCCTTCGCCCCGCACGCCCCCGCCGAACTGCGCCTGATCCGCCGCGAGACCTTCATCCGCGACGCCCTGCTGCAACTCTCCCGGCACCTGGACGAGGACCTGCGCGGGCGGTCGTACCGGGCCGCCCTCGCCCACGGCTTCGAGCCCGGCAGGGCCAGGGCCCTCGCCGCCGCCGTGGCGCTGCTGGACGCGGCCGGCGGCGAGCGGCCGCCGCGAGCCGACGGCACCGGCTCCCCGTCCGGCCCCGACACGGCGTATCTGCTCCAGGAGATCCAGGCCGTGTCGCAGGCCCTCCGCCACCCCGACGAGATCACGGCGGTGCGCGCCCGCGCGGCCGCCCCGGCAGAGAGCGTGCCCGCGCATGAGTGAACCCTCCTCCCCCGCCAGAACAGCCGTCGTGCTGGGGGGATCCCACACCGGCATGCTCGCGGCGCGGGCGCTCGCCGAGTCCGCCGACCGGGTCGTCGTCGTCGAGCGCGACACCCTGCCCGAGGGTCCCGAACCCCGCAAGGGGCTGCCGCAGGCCCGGCACGCCCACATGCTGTGGTCGGGCGGGGTGCGGGCCGTGGAGGAGCTGCTGCCGGGGATCACCGACACGCTGAAGTCCGCCGGGGGCCGCCGGCATCCGTTCACGACCGGTGTGGTGGCCCTCTCCGCGCAGGGCTGGTTCCGGCGCTGGCCCGAGTCCCACCATGTGATCCTGGCCGGCCGGGACCTGCTGGACGCGACGATCCGCGCCCAGGTCCTCGCCGACGAGCGGATCGAACTCGCCGACGGCACCGAGGCGCTCGGCCTCGCCGGCACCGGCGCCGCGGTCACCGGCGTACGGATCCGGACCCGGGACGGCGCCGAACGCACCCTCCCGGCCGACCTCGTGGTCGACGCCACCGGGCGCGGCTCCCGGGCCCCGCGCTGGCTGGCGGACCTGGGGCTGCCCGCGCCGCAGGTCCGTGAGATCGACCCGGGCCTGGTCTATGCGAGCCGGCTCTTCCTCGCCCCCGAAGCGGCGAGGGAGGGCTTCCCGGTGGTCAACGTGCAACTCGATCCGCGGGGCGAGGGTCCCGGCCGCTCGGGCTTCCTGCTCCCCATCGAGAACGGCCGCTGGATCGTCACCCTCGCCGGCACCCGGGGCGGCGAACCCACCGCCGCCAACGAGGACTTCATCCCCTTCGCCCGGGAGAAGCTGCGGCATCCGCTGCTGGGCGAGCTGCTGGAGCGCGCCGAGCCGCTGTCCGACGTGTCCCTCACCCGCTCCACGGCCAACCGCCGGCACTTCTACGAGCGCATGCCGGCCTGGCCCGAGAACTTCACCGTCCTCGGCGACGCGCTCGCCGTGTTCAATCCGGTCTACGGCCATGGGCTGTCCGCCGCCGCGCAGAGCGCGGTGCTGCTCCGCGAGGTGATACGGCGGCACGGCTGGGGCACGCCGGGGCTGGCGCGCCGTGTGCAGCGGGCGGTGGCTCGTCCGGTGCGTGCGGCCTGGGACCTGGCCCTCGGCCAGGACGTGTTCTACCCCGGCGCGACGGAAGCCGGCCCCACCGTGCGGGACCGGCTCCTGTCCGCCTACGTCGGCCGGCTGATGTACACCGCGACGGGGAACGGCCGTATCGCGCGCCGGGTGACGGATGTGACGTCCCTGGAGCGCGGGGCGCAGGTGCTGCTGACCCCGAGCGTGCTGCTCGCTGCGGCGGTGGGGCCGCTGCAGCCCCCGTTGACGGGACCACCGTTGACCGCGGAGGAGCGGAAGGCGGCGGGGGTGGTGTAGGCCGGATGCCGAGCGAGCCCCGGACGGGGTGGTCCGGGGCTCGTCGTATCGGATGCCGGTAGTGCGCGAGGCCTCACATCCCGGGCTCGCCCGTGGGGTCAAAGGCGTAGGTGACTCTTTCTCCGACCCGCACCGCAGCCTCGATCATTCGCCGGCGCTCGTCCCCCGAGTAGAGGTCGGCGCAAGCGCAAATCGCCGGGTACAGCTCCGAGAGGAGGAGAGCAACCGATTTCGGGATGACCTCGGATGTCCGCCACTGCTGCCCGAGCCGGTCGATCTGCCGGCACAGCTCGTCCAGCGCGAGCTGATCGAAGCCGTCGTTCAGGCGCAGGGGACCGATGAACGCCTCGGCCGCGTCGTCCAGTTGCGACACGAGTTCCTCATCCACTGGATCAGCCCCGGAACGCAGGTTGGGGCAGCCCCTTGCCCGCCCCCGGGACCACCAGCACCGAGCCCGACAGCGGATGCGGGGCCGTCAAGCCGACGCGGGCTGTCGTGATGTACAGGTCGGTCAGGTCGGCGCCGCCGAACGCGCAGGCCGTCGTACGCGGAGCCGGCAGCGGGATCACCCGGTTTAGTTGGCCGCCCGGCGTATAACGGCGCACCGCGCCCCCGTCCCACAGCGCCACCCACACACAGCCCTCCGCGTCGACCGTCAGGCCGTCCGGGAAGCCCGCGCCCTCCTCGATCTCCACGAACGGGCGACGGCCGTGGACGCGCTCGCCGTCGTGGTCGAAGACGTCGATCCGGCCGGTGGGAGTGTCGACGTAGTACATGAGGCGCCCGTCCGGGCTCCAGCCCGTGCCGTTGCTGACCGTGGCGTCGGACAGGACCGTCTGAGCCGTGCCGTCGCCGGTCAGCCGGGTCAGCGTGCCGCCGCCCGGCGCCTCGTCGTACCGCATGGTGCCCGCCCACAACGAGCCGTCGGGCGCCACCGCGGCGTCGTTCGCGCGACGGCCCGCGACCGGCTCGTGGTGCAGCCAGCGGAACGTGTCGTCGGGATCCAGCAGGCCCACGCCGTCCCGGAGGCTGAGGACGAGGCCGCCGCCCGCGCGGGGCTTGACCGCGCCCACGTGCTGCTCGGTCGTGCGCACCGTGCGACGGCCCGTGGCCGGGTCGTAGGTGTTGATGCGCATGCCGAGGATGTCGAGCCATATCAGCCGGCCCGTCGCCGGGTCCCAGGTCGGGCCCTCGCCCAGCACCGCCTCCGCCCGTACGGCGACCTCGTAGCCGCCGCTCACGCCGCGCTCCGGTGGCCCAGTCGCTCCGACAGCTCCGCCGCGCCCTTCGCCGCCAGCTGCTCCAGCTCGGCCCGGCGCTCGTCGCTCCAGCGGATCATGGGGACCGAGATGGACAGGGCCGCGACCACCTGGCCCGTGCGGTCGCGCACGGGAGCCGCCACACAGCTCACGTCCGGGTTGGACTCGCGGCTCTCCACCGCGATGCCCCGCTGCCGGATCTCCGCCAGGGCCTCGCGCAGCGCGGCGGGGTCGGTGATGCTGTTCGGGGTCATCGCGGTCAGCTCGGCGTCGTCCGGGATCCGTGCCGTGAGCTCCTGCTCCGGCAGCGAGGCCAGCAGCATCTTGCCGACCGAGGTGCAGTGGGCGGGGAGCCGGCGGCCGGCGGCCGAGACCATGCGGACGGCGTGCGTGGAGTCGACCTTGGCGATGTAGATGACGTCGGTGCCTTCGAGGATCGCCACGTGCACCGTCTCGTCGCAGGTCTCGGCGACCGAGCGGGCCACCTGCTGGCCCTCGGCGGCGAGATCGAGCTGCTCGGCGTAGCGGCTGCCGAGCTGGTACGGACGCACGCCGAGCCGGTAGCGTCCTGGCTGTCCCGGCACTTGCACGATGTACGACCGTGCGGCGAGCGTGGTGACCAGCTCGTGCACGGTGGTGCGCGGCAGCTGGAGCTTGCGCACGATGTCGGGGGCGGAGAGCGTCCCGTCCCCGTCGAGGAACAGCTCAAGAATGTCGAGAGCCCGGGTCACGGCAGGCACGAGGCGTCCCACGTCCGGCCCCCTCCCTTGGGTCTAAGCGCCCGTTCGACATCTCGGCACCGGGATGTTCGAGATATCAACAGGCGATCGGCATGACGAACACAGGCTAGTCATGCGGGGTTGTGCGGGCAATGGGTCGGGGAGGACACCCGGGTGCGCCGGGCACCATGGGTGCCATGGATCTCGACTTCCAGCTGGTGCTGCTGCGCCGCATGGCCGACCACAACCCGGACCTGGTCGAGGATGCCCGGCACCGGCTCGGGGTGTCCATCGCCGAGATGCGGGAGACCAACAAGCGCTGGCAGGCGATGGTCCGCTCGCCGAGGGCCCGGTCCGCCGCCGCCCGCTACCGCTCGGTCCTGGGCGAGCCGGAATCCGTCCTCCCCCGCCGGCTCGGGGACGTCGACTGCGAGGCCCGGCGCTGGGCCCTGCCGCTCTGGCCCGACCTGCGCTTCGAGGTGCTGGTCGGGCCGGGCGGGGCGGTGTGGAACGAGTGGCTGGTCCGGGCGCCGGGTGCCCCGGCACCCAGGCTGGAGACCCTGGAGGACCTTCTCCCCTGGTCCTGCACGGTGGACGAGGCCGCCCGCGCCTTCGCCCCGGCCCGCCCCCTGGAGGGCACCGCGCCCACCCGGTGGGGCCTCGCCTTCACCGCGCCCGGCCCGGACGGCGTACGGCACGAGGTGGTCGCCGAGTTCACCTGGGGGCTGCTCCAGCGGGCGGCCGTCCTCACCTAGCTCTGTCGTCACCTGGGGCAGTCGTCGAAGGCCGTCGCCCGGGTGCGCTTCTCCCAGGCGGGGGCGGCGTCACCACCCGCCCGGTCCGGGGCATCGGCCCGAGCCACTACGTGCTGGCGTGGCGGAGGGAGGACGGGGGCCGGCCGCTGGTACAGGCGTATGCGGAGGCCTGTCGAGAGACGGTGCGCTGAGCGCCCCGGAAGGGGCGCGGGGAACTGCGCGACCAACCACAACGGCGCCGCAGCCGCAGAACGACAGGTGGCGGCACCCCGGTGGGCGCTAGTCCGCAGCCGCCAGAATCGCCTCGGTGACCCGCTCCTGTGACCCAGGATGCAGCCACAGAAACAGATTCGGCTCCACCAGTTCCAGCTCCATCAGCCGGGGTTCCCCATCCTCCCCGTCCACAAGATCCACACGCGCATACAGCAACTCAGAACCACCGGGCACCGACCCCAACGCCTTCTCGGCGACCGCCACTTCCGCATCCGTCGGCCGCCACCGCTCCAGGCCCGGGTGAGCCACCTTCTCCGCGTCGTACGGCGTACCGGGCGCGAGGACCGCGCCCTTGCGGCTGGCGTGCAGCGGCCGGCCGCCGAAGAACTGCAGCGCCCGTTCCCCGCTGACGTCGATGCCGCGCACGTACGGCTGGACCATCGCGGTGAAGCCCTCGGCGTGCATCCGGGCGAGCTGTCGTACCGCCGTCTCGTGCTGGTCGGGCGTGTAGCGGGCGGCGAACCGGGCGCCGGCGCCCGAGGTCGGCTTGATCACGTACTCGTGGTCGTCGGGCAGGTCGGCCGGCTCGCCCGGTGCGAGGTAGCGCGTGGGGACGGTGGGCACACCGGCCGCCGCCAGCTCGCCGAGGTAGCGCTTGTCGGTGTTCCAGCGCACCACGGGCGCCGGATTGGCGAGCCGGGTCAGCGCGCCGACCCGGTCCACCCAGGCCCCGAACTCCGCGGCCCGCCCGCTGTAGTCCCAGGTGGACCGGATGACGACGAGGTCGTAGCCGCCCCAGTCGGCGTCCGGGTCGTCCCAGTACCGGGCCTCCGCCTCGGCCCCCGCGCCCGTGAGCGCCCGCACCAGCTCCGGCAGGTCGGTGTCCTTGCCGGGCTCGGCGCCGGGGTCGTAGGTGGCGAGGGCGATGCGGGGCACGGCGGACTCCCTGTCGTACGACGGTTCGGTCAGCAGCGAGGCTAACAACCGCCGGGGAACCGGAAGACGGCGGTTGACCTTCACCTTTGGTGAAGCCCCAGCATCGGTGGCGGACGACGAGGAGCGCGAGGTGCTCATGGAGCTGCTGACGATCGGCGCCTTCGCGAAGGCGAGCCGGCTCTCGCCGAAGGCGTTGCGGCTGTACGACGAGCTGGAGTTGCTGCGGCCCGCCCGGGTCGACCCGGACACCGGCTACCGGTACTACGCCGTCGAGCAGCTCCGGCAGGCCCGGCTCGTGGCCTGGCTACGGCGGCTGGGCATGCCGCTGGCCGAGATCCGCGCGGTGTGCGCCGTGGCCCCGGCGGACGCCGCGCGGGCGATCCGGGCGTACTGGGCGCGGGTCGAGACGGAGACGGCCGTGCGGCGGGACCTCGCCGCGTTCCTCGTGGACCAGCTGACCGACGAGTCGAGAAGGGACCACACCACCATGCTGGAACTTCGCTATTCCACCCACTCCGACCGGGGGCTCGTCCGCCCCGCCAACCAGGACAGCGTGTACGCGGGCCGCAGGCTGCTCGTCGTGGCCGACGGTTTCGGCCCGGCGGGGGCGCCCGCGAGCAGTGCCGCGGTGGAGGCTCTGCGGTTCCTGGACGAGGCCGAGGAGCTGCCCGCGGACGGTGTGCTGAGCGTGCTGGAGGACGCGGTGCGCTCCGCGGGTGAGGCCGTGTGCGACGTGGCCGAGGGAACCCAGGAGGTCGGCACCACGCTGACGGCACTGCTGTGGACGGGGGCGCGGCTCGCGCTGGCCCACATCGGGGACTCACGGGCGTATCTGCTGCGGGAGGGGGAGTTGATCCGGATGACCCGGGATCACCGGGTGGAGGCGCAGTCGTTGCTCCTGCTCAAGGCGCTGGCCGGCGGGATGGATCCGGTGCCGGACGTGCGGTTGCAGGAGGTCCGGGAGGGGGACCGGTATCTGCTGTGCTCCGACGGGCTCACCGAGGTGGTGCCGGATGCCCGGATACGGGAGGCGCTGCGCGCGTCCGCCGTACCGGGCGAGGCCGTGGAAGCGCTCATCACGGCGGCAAACGAGGCGGGTGGCCCCGACAACGTCAGTTGCGTCGTGGCCGACATCGTGGAGGCGGACGCCTGAGAAGGGCAGGATGCGGTTCCATGGCACTGACCGGTACCGCCGCGTACACCGGTGTCGACGGGCTCCCGGCCCTCGTCTCGGACGCTCTCGCCGCCGCCCGCGCCCACCGATTCCCCCACTCCTGCCGCCCCGAACAGGGCCGCCTGCTGCAGGCGCTGGCGGGCGGGGCCCGGGCCCGGATCGGGGAGACCGGGACCGGGCTCGGAGTGGGGCTGGCCTGGCTGGCCTCGGGCGCGGCGCCGGGGGTGCGGCTGTACAGCGTGGAGCGGGATCCGGAGCGGGCGCGGGCCGCCGCGCAGGTGTTCGCGGGGCGGGCCGAGGTCACCGTGCTCGACGGCGACTGGCGGCGGATCGAGGAGTACGGGCCCTTCGACCTGCTCGTCCTCGACGGGGGCGGGCAGGGCAAGGCACCCGGGGACGAGCCCGCGGACGTCGAGCGGCTGCTCGTACCCGGCGGGACGGTCGTCGTGGACGACTTCACCCCGGCGACCGGCCGTGCGCCGCTGCACGACGGCGAGGTGGACCGGGCCCGGCTGCACTGGCTGGAGCATCCCGCGCTGCGTGCGACCGAGCTGCGGCTCGCGGCTGATCTGAGCGCGGTCGTCGGGAGCAGACTCCTGGTGTAGGAAGGGTGGCGACGGTCGACCGACAGTTAGGAGTGCGCCGCGTGTCCTCCCTCTTCCCCGCTCTGGCGGACGGTCCGGGCGAGCGGATCGCCCTGCGGTTCGGCGAACGGTCGTTGACGTACGGCGAGCTGGCCGGGGCCGCCGGTGCGCTCGCCGCCCGGCTGCGCGGTGCCGGCCGGGTGGCCGTGTGGGCCACGCCGGAGCTGGAGACCGCCGTCGCCGTGACGGGCGCGCTGCTCGCCGGTGCGGCCGCGGTGCCGCTGAACCCGAAGTCGGGCGAGAAGGAACTCGCGCACATCCTCTCCGACAGCGCGCCGAAGCTGGTGCTGGCCACATCGGGCGACCAACTCCCGGAGATCCTGGGCGGGTTGGACCGGATCGATGTCCACGCGTCCGCCGGTCCCGGTGCCGTACCGCAGGAGACGGCCACCGACGAGGACCCGGCGCTGATCGTCTACACCTCGGGCACCACCGGCCCGCCCAAGGGTGCCGTCCTGCCCCGCCGGGCCCTCGCGACCACCCTGGACGCGCTCGCCGACGCCTGGCAGTGGACGGCGGACGATGTGCTGGTGCAGGGGCTGCCGCTGTTCCATGTGCACGGGCTCGTACTGGGCATCCTCGGTCCGCTGCGCCGCGGCGGCAGTGTCCGGCACCTGGGGCGGTTCTCCACCGAGGGCGTCGCGCGGGAGCTGAACGCCGGCGCGACCATGCTGTTCGGGGTGCCGACGATGTACCACCGCATCGCCGAAGCCCTGCCCGAGGACCCCGAACTGGCCAAGGCGCTCACCCGGGCCCGGCTGCTGGTCTCCGGCTCGGCCGCGCTGCCCGTGCACGACCACGAGCGGATCGCGGCGGCGACCGGGCGGCGGGTGATCGAGCGGTACGGCATGACGGAGACGCTGATGCTGTGCTCGTCCCGGTGGACACCCCCGGACCCCCAGCCCAGCGCGCGGGCCGACGGCGAGCCGCGCGCTGGCACCGTGGGCGTGCCGCTGCCCGGTGTCGAGCTGCGGCTCGTGGAGGAGGACGGGACGCCGATCACTGCGTACGACGGGGAGAGTGTCGGCGAGATCCAGGTGCGCGGGCCGAACCTGTTCACCGAGTATCTGAACCGGCCCGACGCCACGGCCGCCGCGTTCACCGCCGACGGGTTCTTCCGCACCGGTGACATGGCCGTGCGCGAGCCCGACGGCTATGTGCGGATCGTCGGGCGCAAGGCGACGGATCTGATCAAGAGCGGCGGGTACAAGATCGGGGCCGGCGAGATCGAGAACGCGCTGTTGGAGCACCCGGGGGTGCGGGAGGCGGCCGTCACCGGGGAGCCGGACGCGGACCTGGGTGAGCGGATCGTCGCCTGGATCGTCCCGGCCGACCCGCGGACGCCGCCCGCCGCCGACGAGTTGGCGGACCACGTGGCCCGTCGCCTCGCCCCGCACAAGCGGCCCCGCGTCGTCCGCTACCTGGACGCGCTTCCCCGCAACGACATGGGGAAGATCATGAAGCGGGCGCTGGCCGATGTCTGAGCGCCACTCGGCCCGGGAGATCCTGACCCTGGTCGCGGACCCGGGAAGCTTCGGCGAACTGCCCCGTCCCACGGGGCGGTTGAAGCCGGACGGCCCCCTCGGCTGGCACGGATACGACGCCTCGCGCGCCCGTGCCGCAGAACGCACCGGCGAGGAGGAGTCGGTCGTCTGCGGCACCGCGCGCGTCGCGGGCACCCCGGCCGTGCTGATCGCCTTCGAGTTCGGCTTCCTGGGCGGCTCGCTCGGCGAGCGCACCGGAGACCGGCTGGAGGCGGCGTACACCCACGCCCGCGCACACCGGTTGCCGGTCGTGCCGTTGATCGCGACCGGGGGCAGCCGGATGCAGGAGGGCATGCTCGCGCTGAGCCAACTCCAGCGGGTGGTCCGGCAGTCGGCGCTCACCCGGGAGGCCGGCCTGCCGCAGATCGCGGTGCTGCGGGACCCGACGACCGGCGGCGGCTGGGCCACGCTCGGCGCCGGGGCGGACGTCATCCTGGCCCTGCCGGGCGCCCAGGTGGGCTTCGCGGGTTCCCGGGTCCGGCCCGCGGACGCCGACCCGGCGGCCTACACCGCCGAGGGGCAGGTGGCAGTGGGCTCGGCGGACGCGGTGGTACGGCCCGAGGAGCTGCGGGAGGCCCTCGGACAGTGGCTGCGGCTGCTCACCACCCCCGCTCAGGAAGCCCCCGCGCCACCGGCCCTCGGCACCCCCGACCTGCCCGCCACCGGCGGGGAAGCCGTCCGCCGGGCACGCTCCCCCGAACGCCCACGCGCACGGGCCTACCTGGACGCCTACTTCACCCGCCGCCGCGGAATAAGCGGCGACCGGTGCGGCGGTACGGACTCCGACGGCATGCTGTGCGGGTTCGGTGAGCGGAACGGCCGTACCGTCGCGTTCGCCGCGCAGACCGGAAGCGCGACGCGGCCCGCCGGGTACCGCACCGCCGCCCGGCTGATCCGGCTCGCGGACCGGCTCGACATCCCGGTGCTGACGCTGGTGGACACTCCGGGCGCGGCCAATGACGCCGCGGCGGAGCGGCAGGGCGCCGGCGCGGCGATCGCGGAGGTCTTCGGCGCGGTGGCCTCCGCCCGGGTCCCGATCACCACCCTCGTCATCGGCGAGGGCGGCTCCGGCGGGGCCCTGGCGTTGTCCGCACCAGGCAACACCTGGGCCACGCCGGACAGTTACTTCTCGGTGATCGCCCCGGAGCTCGCGGCCGCCATACTCAAACGGCGGGAGGAGGACGTGGAGGCGACCGCCGAGCAGCTACGGATCCGGCCGCAGGATCTGGTGGAGCTGGGGGTGATCAGAGGGATCGCGCACCACCCCCAGCCGTAGGTCACTTCACCCCCACCGCCCGAATGATCTCCTGCGTCACGGACCCGCCCTTGTCGTCGTGGGCCGAGGCCCGCAGCGAAACGGAGCCCGCACCGCGCGGCACGGTCAGTGTGCCGTGCCAGGAGGCGGCACCCGCACCCGTGAGCGGAACGGTCCGCCACGTACTGCCGTCGTCGTACGACACCTCCAGCCTGCCACCGGTCAGGGCCCCCGTACCGGCGGCCTGCGCCACGTACTCCGCGCTGAGCCCGACCGGAATCCGCTGTCCACCCCGCACGGTCCCGGCGAGGTCGGTCTCGATGTCGTACGCGAGGTTGATCAGCGGCAGACAGGTCCAGTGGCCCTCCGGAGTGGCGGCCGAGCGGAACGTCCACGCGGAGTGCCCCCGCGAGCCCAGCGGCCAGCGCCCCGCGTCGAGCGTGGTGTCGGTGACGACCTTGTACGTGTGCTCGTCGGCGGGCGCGTCCCAGACGTACGCGGCGGAGCTCTTGCGCTGGTCGACGAGCGTGCCGTCGAGGTACACGGCGGTGGTCTGGCTCATGCCGCTGTCCGCGCTCCACACGTCGCCGAACCCGGTGTGATCGGGCCCGGAGTCGCCCCAGCCGGGGGTGTTCAACTGGATCTCGTTCCCGGCGCGTTGCTGCCCCCAGCCGAGCCCGGTGCCGAGCCACGGGTGCCACACCGGCCGGAACCAGTTCAGCACCGGATGCGAACCACTCTCGTACCGCACCAGTCCGCTGCGCTCCTCCAGCGTGCCGTCGCCGATCGCCACGGACTCGTGCCACAGCTGGCCGGGGCCGGTGGAGACGTAGTCCGTGCGCTCGGCGGGCAGGTGGATCCGCTCCTGGAAGCCCAGGCCGATCGGGAAGGCGTCGGTGAGGGAGTAGCGGAACTCGCCCCCGCTCACCGGCTGCGCCGAGTGGAACTTGACGTGGATGGCGGACAGTTGGCGGCCCGTCGGCCGATAGGTGAGGTCGCGGTCGGGGATCGCGCCCCGGTGCCCCTCGGACAGGTCGTACACGTACGGCGAGTCGGCCGTGCCGGTCATGTCGACCGAGCGCATCGCACGCAGCCGCGCCGCGTCCGCCGTGTTCACCGTGGCGATCTGCAGCGGCCGGTCGGCGTTGTCGTCGGTGCCCCACCAGGCCATCAGCCGGCCGGGGGCGTCGTCCGTCACGAACAGCGCCCTGGCGCCGGCGTCCTGTGCGGCCTGGGCGAGCGCGGCGGGGTCGGCGTCGTCGGCGAGGTGTGCGAGGACCGCCTTGCCGAAGACGCCGGTGAGGGGTCCGTCGCCGACGTCCACCAGTGGCAGCCTGGTCCGGCCCTCGGTCAGCGTGCCGCCGGCCTGGACGGTCGCCTCGCCGACGCCCTTGACCGCCAGCTGCGGCTTGGCCAGCCGCCACACGGTGCGGTACTCGAAGCCGCCCTGGGTGACCTTGGCCGTGGGTGCGGCGAAGACGCTGTCGTAGGTGAGGGGCACCTGGACGGCGCCGAAGAGGTCGGCGCCGTTCGCCTGCCGGTCGTACTCCATGAGGAGCTGGTGGGTCTCGGTGCGCCGGTCCACCTGGGCCTTGAGCTCGCGCAACGTCCGGCCGTCGAGGGTGATGTCCTGGTCGTGGTCGAGGGTGATCTCGGGTGCCGCGAGGAAGCCGAGGCCGAGGGAGTCGGCGCCGTGGCTGCCGTGCACGTCGACGAAGGTGGCGAGGGAGTAGGTGCCGGGCGTCAGGCGCAGCCGGAGCGTGCCGGAGTCGCCGACGTGGGCGGGCTGGGCGTCCTCGCCCGCCGCGAGCCGCTGCACGGTGAGGTCGGCGGCGGTGGGCGCGCCGGAACGGTCCTCGACATGGACGGTGAGCGTGTACCGCTCCTCCTCCTTGACCAGCCCGAGCACGGTGTGCGCGACGACATCGCCGGAGGGGCTCGTGGCCACGATCTGCCCGCTGGTCTCGCCGACCGGCGCCTTGGAGCCGTCGCCGGTGACCGTGGTGGAGGCGGTGCCGTGGGCCGGGACGGTGAGGGAGGTGTCGGCGAGGGTGGCGACTCCGCCCGGGGCGCCGGTCACCGAGAGCTTCAACTCGGTCGCGTTGTCGGAGGAGTTGGTGTAGGTGACAGCGCGGGTGACCGGCTTGTTCTGGTCGTACGGCCAGCTGTAGAAGCCGAGGTCCGCGCTGCCGGTGGCAACGACCCGGGCCTTGACGGCGTCCGGCACGCTCACCCGGCCCGCGCCCAACAGGTAGGGGGAGGCGTCCAGTTGCTTCGAGCTGGACATCAGCGCGTCCTTCAGCTGCGTACCGGTCCAGTCGGGATGCTCCTGGGCGAGCAGGGCGGCCACCCCGGCGACGTGCGGGGTCGCCATGGACGTACCGCTCAGGGAGGTGTAGTACCCGCTGCCGTCGACGAGTTGGGAGCGGGCGGCGAGGATGTCGACGCCGGGCGCCGATATGTCGGGCTTGAGGGCGTTGTCGTCGTAGCGGGGTCCGGCGCTGGTGAAGTAGGCCGCCTGGTCGGCGGAGTCGACCGCGCCGACGGTGAGGGCGGCGTCGGCGGCACCGGGCGAGCCGATGGAGGACGGGGCGCCGGTGTTGCCCGCGGCGACGACGAAGAGGGCGCCGGTCTCCTTGGAGAGGGTGTTCACCGCCTGGGCCATGGGGTCGGTGCCGTCGCTGGCCTCCGTCGATCCCAGGCTCATGGAGACGATCCGGGCGTGCACGTCCCGTGCCGCCCACTCCATCCCGGCGATGATCTGCGACTCGCTGCCCGAGCCCTCGTCGCTGAGCACCTTGCCGACGGCGAGGGTGGCGTCGGGCGCGACCCCCTTCTCCGTGCCGTCGGAGGCGGCACCGCTGCCACCGACCGTGGAGGTGACATGCGTGCCGTGCCCGTTGCGGTCGGCGACCTCCTGGCCGTCGACGAAGCTCTTGGTGGTGCTGACCCGGTCCTTGAGGTCCGGGTGGGTGAGGTCGACCCCGGTGTCGAGGACCGCTACCGTGACGCCCTTGCCGGTGAGCCCCGCGTCCCAGGCCGCCCCGGTGCCGATCTGGGCGTTGCTCTCGGCCATGCCGGCCTTCACCCTGCCGTCCAGCCACACCTTGTCGACGCCGTCCCGGCGGGTGAACGTCCGCCAGAATGCGCGCCCCTTGCCGGCCTTCACCGCGGCCCCGCGCAGACTCGGCAGGCTCCGGGTCCTCTCGGCCCCGGCCGGGGTCGCGGCCCGCGCGCCCTTGCGGTAGGTCACGATCAGCGGCGTCGCTGCGGCCTTGGCGTCGGTCAGCCCCTGCCGGATCAGCCCGCTCACGTCGAACAGCCGCCGGTCCAGCGTCCCGGCCCGCAGATACGGCAGCGCCTCGTCCGGTACGACGCTGATCTCGCCGTCGCTCTGCCGCGTCCGCACGGCTCCGGTGGCCCCGTTGGGCCGCTGCACGGTGACCGCCCTCTTCCCGTGCCCGAGGTCGGTGACGGTCACCTTGTCGCCGGTGACGAGAGTGACGGTGGCGGGAGCCGCGGAGCGGGGAACGGGGGTCCCCGGGGCGGCCGCGGCGAGGGGCGTCCCCGGGGCGGCGGCGGCCGGGCCGTTCGGCAGCAGGGCGCCGAGCAGCCCCACCGCCAGCAGGGCCGCCGAGCGTCTGACTGGTCCTGTGGTCATCCACGCCTCTTCTCGTGCGGTTCGAGCGGGTCGCGTGCTGGGACGAGTGTCATGTGCCCTGTGGTGCATAGGTGTTGACCGGTGCTGGCGGGAAGGTGCCGTGACGGCTTCCCGCCAACGCCGCCGCCCGGCCCGGCCGGAGGAGCGGACGGGCTCAGTCTCCTTCCGTACCAGAGGAGTTGGCCGATGGCGGAGGGCAGGAGGCCTCGCCATGAGCAGGCCGGTGGAGTTCACCGCGGAGGACGGTGCCGTGGTCGTGGTGGAGCCGCGGACCCGGCGGGCGGCACCCGCCTCGTCGCCCGCAGTGACGGACCGGCCGCCCGGGCCACGCGCACCTTCGTGGGCGCCCTGGACAGCGTGCGCTCGGCGGCCCACTCCGCCCGGAGGGGTAGCTGGGGTGGTCGGCGGAGCGTACGCCGATGGAGCAGCCAGTGACCTCGGTCGCGTCCGATGTGCCGGACACCTCGGCGAGCGGCGCGGACCGTCAGGGTCGTGAGAGGTGCTTCCTGGCACGGACGCTGACGGTGCCGTTCCCGCAGCGCGCCGACCTCGGCGGGCTGCCCGCGACGGTGGCCGCGCACGGTGGCCGCGCACAGCGGCTGACGGGGCGGCGCCACCCACCCGGCCGCGGCACCTGCCGAGCACCTGCCCGGACGCCACGGCGGGGTCTCGCATATCACTCGCACCCGCCCGGCCCGACGACGTGCCCGGTTGCACGATCAGCTGCGAACCGCGCATCACGCGGCCCCCCGCCCGACCAGGCGACACACCGGGCTACCGCCGGAAACCCCCCGTTCGGCCGCACCCCGCCCGGCCCCCTCCAGAAGGCGTACGCCACCGGCCCGCGCGCAGGATGCAGGGAGAGGAAGACACCCGCCGACCGGGCGGGCGCCCAAGCCCGTGCACTCGGGAGGATCCGCCGTGACCGTCAGTCTGGAGCAGTTGCGCCGCTGCCACTTCGCCGTCGACCTGGGTGCCGCCCGCACCCGCGTGTATGTGAAGGGCGCCGGACTCGTCGTCGACCAGCCCTCGGTCGCCGCCGTGAACACCCGTACCGGGGCGCTCATAGCGGTGGGCGAGTTCGCGGAGAAGATGACGGGACGGACGCCGGGGTACATCCGGGTCGTCCGGCCCATCTCCGGTGGCACGGTGGTCGACATCGAGATGGCCCAGCGCATGCTGCGGCAGCTGCTCGGCGACAAGACGCGCCGTCACCTGCGCCGTAATCTCCGGCTGCGCGCGGCGGCCTGCACCCCGCACGACGCCGATCCGCTGGCCCAGCGGGCGACCATCGAGACGCTGGTCGGGCTGGGCGCCAGAAGGGTCGAGCTGGTGGACACGCTGATCGCCGCCGCGGTGGGGTGCGGGCTGCCGGTGGAGCGCCCCGAGGCCACGATGATCATGGTGTGCGGGGCCGCCGCCACCCAGGTGGCCGTCCTCTCGCTCGGTTCCATCGTCACGGCCGAGCGGATCCCGGTGGGCGGTGAGGCCGTGGACCACGCCATCGTGCAGCTCCTGCGGCACGAGCACGAGCTGATGCTGCCCAGCCAGTCGGTACGGCCGCTGCAACTGGCCCTGTCCGGCAACGGTCTGACCGCGCAGGGCCCGGAGACCACGGAGATCCACGGCCGGGACGTGGCCACCGGGCTCGCCCGCAGCGTGCACGTCGACACCGCCGCCGTGCGGGACGCGATCCAGACCCCGCTGACCGCCGTCCTCGACGGCATCGGCAAGGTGCTGCGCGAGTGCCCGCCCGACCTGGTCGCCGACCTCGCCGACAGCGGGATCACGATGGTCGGCGGCTCGGCACTGCTGCCCGGCTTCGACCAGATGCTGCGGCAGGCCACCGGGATGCCGGTGCACATCGCCGACCGGCCCGACATCTGCGCGGCCCAGGGCCTCGGCGCGATGCTGGAGGGCCGGATCGAACCCCTGGTCCTGAACCCGCTGGCCGCCTAGCAGCGGCCCGCGCCCGCGAAGAGCTGGTCACCGGTCCGCCCCACCAACAGCGCGGCGATCGCGCCGGCCTGTGGCTGAGCGCGCCCAGCGTGCCGAGCACGGCACGCCGCCCAACGCCGAGCCGGCCTGACGAACACCGTTGAGCGCCCCCTGGCTCGTCGCGGCATACCCGGCCGGCGCCGCGACGGCGCCCGGAATGGACAGCGTGCCGGTCGCGGCCGGCGCCGGCTCAGCGGTCACGGGCAGCGGCACCGGCAGCGGCAGATGCCCGCCCACGTCGGCGGACATGCCGGTCGGCATCGCCGGGCGGGGGGCCGTAGCGGGCGACGGGCCGGCCGGTGAAGAACGGCATCACACACCGGCAAGGCCATCGGCAGGTCGGCGGGGCCGGCGTGGAAGGGCGCCAGGCGACAGGTGTGCTGGAGCCATGCGGCGAGCGGTCCAGGGCACGGCCGGTCCGCGCGGGCGAGCAGCAGCGTGGCCGACTCGGGCCGCTGGAGGCTGCCTTGGGTGTGAGCGTGCTGGTGCGGGCGGGCACGGCCGACGCGGCACGGTGACGCCCGAGCAACTGCTGCGCCAAGACTTCCTGGTGGCCGAATGCGGCTGCACCTCGACCTGGCCCACCGCGCGGACCCCTACCGGAGGTGACGGAGGCACAGCGCGCGCCCTGACGCGGGTACGGGCGCGGCGGTCAGTACGGCAGGATGCGACCGGACGGCGTCCTGCGGTCGATCTCCCGGTCGCGCGGGGCGGCGGGGCGTCGGATGACGCGTACCCGGATGCGACGGTCCATGACGCCCTCCCTCTGCCGAAGTGGCCCGGCTGTCGACGCCGGTAGGAGGTGGGTGCCCAGGACAGGGGCCGTTCAAGCATGTACGGGTCAAGCAGTGGTCGGATACCGCTGTCGGCGAACAGGGTGGCCGGGCCGCTACCGGGGGGCGTATCGGCCGAGGACGTGGTCGAGCCGGGCCAGCCACTCGCCGAGCCGCGCCGACCGCCGGGCGTTCAGCTCGCAGTCGTACACGCCGCCGTCCCACAGCCGTACGACCACCGTGAGATGGTGGCCGCGCCGGGTGCGCCCGACGTGCGCGATCTCGGCCCACTCGAAGTCCGCGGCGGTCCCAGCCACTTCGAGGACGATCCCGGTGGCGTTCACGACGACACGGGACTCCCCGTCGGTGAGTTCGACCTCCGGCACGACGTACGGGACCGGCGGACCGAACCCCGGGACGGCCTGCTGCGGGGGCGTGGCCGGGTAGGGCGGAAGCGGGGCCACGACGGGCGCCGGCGGCGGGGGTGCGGTCGGGGTCGGGGGTACGGCGTCCGCGCCGGGGCCGGCCGCGGTGTCTGCTCGGTCAGCAGGTCCAGAAGTTCGGTGGCGGTCGGCCGGGCCGCCGGGTCCTTCGCCAGGCAGCGCGCGACCAGGCCGGCGAGCGGGGCGGGTACGGCGGCCAGGTTCGGCGGTTCGTGCACGGACCGGTACATCAGCCCCATCGGCGTGCCCTCGCCCCAGGCGCTGCCGCCCGCCGCCGCGACCAGCACCGCGCCGAGGGCGAACATGTCGGCGGCGCCGGTCACTTCGTGGCCCAGGGCCTGTTCGGGCGAGAGGAAGCCGGGTGTGCCGAAGGCGGTGCCGGTGGCGGTGAGCCGGGTGGACTCGACGGCCCGGGTGATGCCGAAGTCGAGGACGGCGGCCAGCTCGGCCCTGGCGACCTTCACCGCCACGGCCCGCCCGCCGCGCGTCCGTGCGAGATACACGGGGCCCAAGCTTCACATTGAGGTACCAGGTGTGATCAGGATCGCGCGTCCCGCTGTTCCACTTCCTTGAGTACCGCGGCCACGGCGGCGAAGTCGTTGTCCACGTGGAGCACGGTGTGGCCGTGGTGGACCGCTGTCGCGCAGACCAGAAGGTCGACGGCACCCACAGAGCGATGCTGGCCGCGCTGAGTGAGCTTGTACTGGGCGGTGTCCACCCAGCGCCAGGCGTTCTTCGGCACCGGGGAGAGCCCGCACAACGCGTCCAACTCCTCGGCGAGTTCATCCCGGTGCACTGGCCCCGTGGCCGAGTACAAGAACTCGGTACGGGTGGGCTCGCAGATGTGGAACACCCCGGCGGCGATATGCCCCTCCCAGGGACGCAGGGCCCCGGGACTGCGGAAGAGGTGCCACAGGGCCGAGGTGTCGAGAAGATAGGTGATCACTCGAAGGCTGCCCGACGGGCATGCTTACGGGCCTCGTGCGCGGCCGCCGCGGCGTCGAACTCGCCTCGCTCACCGCGTGCGGCCAGCTTCTCCGCCGCCTCCAGTCGCCTGATCCGGGCTACGTAGTCCCGCAGGGCCGCATTGACCGTCTCCTTCTTCGTGGACGCCCCCATCAGGCGCATCGCCTCGGCCAGCGCCTCGTCATCAAGATCGATCTGGGTCACGGACATACGGCCACCCCAACGCCGAGAGGACATGATGTACATAGTTAAGATACATCACCAACATGCGATGCGTCGCGCCCTGATGTGCCACGGCGACCCGTTCGCGCCCGTACCCCGGGTTCGATCCGCCATGCTGGGGGCGGTATGGCCATGCACCCCATGGGTCGGCCACCACGAGCCCGCACGTTCCCAAGGCAAGGTTGCCCTGCTGGCACGCTCCCTTCGCCCCCGCGCCGCCCACCCCGCCCCTGACACCCGTCTCGCCGGCGAAGGTCGACGCGGAGGCGTTCGCCGCGGCCACCGTGTTCGCCGCCCACGCCGCCTCGGTCCTGTCGGTGTGCGCGACGGACCCGCCCGCCCGGCTCAAGTTCCGGTGGAGTCGGAGCGCGCGAGCTGACCCGGGCGGCCGAGGCGGCACACTGCGAGGAGGCCGTCGTGCGCCTCGCCCTGGAAACCGCGTACGAGGCCGGGCTGTTGGCCCGTGACGGGGACAGGGTCGTAGCCACCGACTCCTATGGGAGCTGGGCGCATCTGGAGCCCGCGGAGCGGCTCCCGGTACTGCTGCACGCCTGGTGGCCCCTCGCCCTCACTCCGTCCGCGGCCCGCGACGAGGACAACAAGGCACTGCCCGCCCTGGCCGGGGCGCCGCCCTGCACCGGCTGTCTCCAGGCCCGGCAGGGGCTGCTCAGCGCCGCCTCCCGGCTCCCCGCCGGACAGGGTGCGAAGAACCCGGCGGACCTGGGCCCCCTGACCCACTGGCCACGTTCGTTCGCCGAGCTGCTGCCGCAGGATGCGACACCGTTCGCCACCGTGATCCGGGAGGCGGAGCGGCTCGGCGTCCTCGCCCGCGGTGCCCTGTCCCCCCCTTGGCGCCGCTCTGCTGACCGGCGACGCCAAGGAACTGGCCGCCGCCTGCCGCCGCCTGCTTCCCGCGGCCACCGCGACGGCCCGGTTCGGCGCCGACCTGACCGCCGTCGTCACCGGTGCTCCCACCGCGCGCCTGGTCACACTGCTGGACCCGGTCGCCGACCGGGAGACCAGCGGCACGGCCTCGGCATGGCGGTTCAGCCCCGGGAGCATCCGCCGATGATCAGGATCTTGCTCACGACGACTCCCCGCTGGGTGGCGGTCAGCGCCAGCCGAGGACCGGCGCGACGTGGGTGAGGATGCTGTCCAGTACGTGAGTGTTGTAGTCGACGCCGAGCTGGTTGGGCACGGTCAGCAGCAGCGTGTCGGCCTCCTGGATCGCCTCGTCCTCGGCCAGCTGCTTGACGAGGACGTCGGGCTCGGCGGCGTACGTACGGCCGAAAATCGCCCGCGTGTCGGCGTCGATGTAGCCGACGTGATCACTGCTGTCGCTGTCGCGGCCGAAGTACGCGCGGTCCCGGTCGTCGGTGAGCGCGAAGATGCTGCGCGACACGGAGACACGCGGCTCGTGCTTCCAGCCCGCCTCTGCCCAGGCCTCACGGAAGGCCCGGATCTGCGCCGCCTGCTGGACATGGAACGGCGCGCCGCCCTCGTCGTCCTTGAGGGTCGAGCTCATCAGGTTCATACCGAGCTTGGCGGCCCAGGCGGCGGTGGCGTTGGAGCCGGCGCCCCACCAGATGCGCTCGCGCAGCCCTTCGGAGTACGGCTCGATCCGCAGCAGCCCCGGCGGGTTGGCGAACATCGGCCGCGGGTTCGGTTCGGCGAACCCCTTGCCCTGGAGCACGGTCAGCAGCACCTCGGTGTGTGTACGAGCCATGTCGGCATCGCTCTCACCCTCACTGGGCGCATACCCGAAGCACCGCCACCCGTCGATGACCTGCTCCGGTGACCCACGGCTGATGCCGAGCTGGAGCCTGCCGCCGGAGATGAGGTCGGCGGCGCCGGCGTCCTCGGCCATGTACATGGGGTTCTCGTAGCGCATGTCGATCACGCCGGTGCCGATCTCGATGCGCGAGGTCTTGGCACCGACGGCGGCGAGCAGCGGAAACGGCGACCCGAGCTGCTGGGCGAAGTGGTGCACACGGAAGTAGGCGCCGTCAGCACCGAGCTCCTCGGCCGCCACGGCCAGGTCGATGGACTGCAACAGGGTGTCCGAGGCCGTCCTGGTCTGGGAGTGCCTGGTGTCGGACCAGTGGCCGAAGGAGAGGAATCCGATGCGTTTCATGCACCTGTGAACGACGGACGGAACTAATTGATTCCTCAACTACCGACGAAGTCGATCACGGCGATCAGGTACTGAGCACGGTCATGGCCCAATGCGCGAACAGCCACTCACCGCCGACCCGCACGACTCGGCCCTGAGCGACGTAGGCCACGAACGCGTCCCAGATCCTGCTCAACTGACGGCCGAGAACAGGCGATCACCTGCCACGGCGGCCGCCGTCGCGCCCACCCACATCCACAGACGATCGGGGGATCACGTTGTGGGGCAGCCCTGTCAGTGGAGTGCGTCGATGGCCTTCACGATCAGCGCCCGGGCGTCGGCCCCGTACACGGCGAGCTCCGCGAGCCGGGCGAACGCCCGCAGGTAGATGTCCAGTTCACCGGGGGCCGTGGCCGCCACCTTCGCCGCGAGCAGCTCCACGTGGAGCGTGGATGACCCGCGCGCGCCGCATACGGACCGCGACGAACACGGCGCGGACAGTAGATCAGGCAAGGCTTACCTAGCAAGTACCCGTGCGTCGGATATCGGTGGCATCACACCGCGATCACGCTTCGACCATACCCAGAGGTTGTCGGCCTCTCCGTATCTTGACGGTGAGAGCTGATCTTAGGTAAGCCTTACCTAATCCATTTGCTGTGACTTTTCTGGGAGTTTCCTGTGTCAAGCCTGTCGTTGGAGTCATCGGCGGCCACCCCGCCTGCCCCGTCCCGGCGGCTCGGCTTGTACGACACCTGGTGGACGGTCGCCACGGCCGCACTCGCGGCATGCCTGGCGCTCTCGGCCTGCGCCTGGGTGTCTCTGCACCTGCACACGGATCACGCCCTGCATACCGCGGCCCTGTTCGTCCACCTGGCCTCCCTGGTGCTCGGCTTCGGTGCCGTCCTGGTGGCCGACTACCACGGCCTGCTCTGGATATCAGGGCGGTGCAGCCTACGCGACACCCTCGACAGCACCGCCCGCCTGCACGCCCCCATCTGGACAGGCCTCGCCGGACTGATCGTCAGCGGAGTCATACTCCACCCCGATCTGACCTCGCCCCTCACCCGCACCAAGCTGGCACTGGTCCTCATCCTCACCCTCAACGGACTGCAGGCAGGACTCCTCAACAGACGCATGGCCCAGCATGCCTCCACCCCAGTCCCACCACGCTTCCTGGCCTGGGGCGCCACCACCGCCCTCGTCTCCCAGGTCTGCTGGTGGGGCGCCGTCGTGATCGGATTCCACAACAGCCAGCACTAGAGGGCCCCCGACACCGGTCCGTCAACCGCTCGCCGAAAAGGGGCGGCTGGTCGGCAACTTCACAGGAGCCTGCAACGCGGCGAGTGCGCGGCCGCCCTGGCCCTGCTGAACGGCCAACCCTCGCCCCGGCAACACCCGCTGGCGGCGGCTCTGGTCCTGCGCACTACGACAGCGGCCGCCCCCTCTGAGTGAGGGCGATCTGCGGGTGGCGGGCACCGGGCCGCAGGGGGCCAGCCGGGGGCTGGGCCGTGATAAGCGTGATCAGGGTGGTGGCGCCGCGCTGGGACGGCAGACTTGAAGACGCTTTCGGAAAGGCGCTGTTCGAGGTCGGCGAGGCGGCAGCCGAGGATCGCGGTGATACGGGCGGCGAGCGTGGACAGTTCCGTGGGGAGCCGGTCGGGGTGGCGGTGACATCGGTGATACCGAGCCGTCCGCCGGGCCACAGGACGCGGGCGATCTCGGTGGCGGCCTGGGCCTTGTCCTGAACAGGATCTTGGCGGGCCTTGCCGATCAACGCTCATCCATGACGTATCAGCAAGTCAGTACTGGTAGGCGGCGCGTACGGCTGCAGATCCGCGTTGGACCTGCAGCCCCGGCGCCACTGGGTGATCGCGGGCCATGGGCGCCGGACGTGTCCCATGACGTCGGCCACCAGGCGCAGACCTACGGCTACGCGCCGGACGCCCGCCTGATCAGGTCGGCGACCGCGTCGGGCTTGGACAGATACACGGAGTGACTCCCGGGGACCTCCACGGTCGTGGCCCCGATGCGCTCGGACATCGCGCGCTGCGCCGGCGGAGGGATCATGCGGTCGTCGGTGGCCACGAGGTACCAGCTCGGCTTGGTCCGCCAGGCGGGCCGGGACGCGGCCCCGTTGAGAGCATCGACGCCCCAGGGGACCTGGGAATCGGCCATGAAGGCCGCCAGGTCGGCCGGAACGTCCGCGGCGAACGAGGCGGCGAACTTGTCCCGGTCCAGGAACAGGAAGCCGTCCCGCGGCGGCAGGATCGGCGGCACCGGGGCACCGGGCGGCGGGTCGGCGATGAGGCTGCTCACCGACTCGCCCTTGTCCGGGGCGAACGCCGCGATGTAGACGAGGCCGGAGCCGCACGACCGGCCCAGGGGTCCGCGCCGAGTCGCTGGAACGCGTCCACCGCGGCGGCCAGGTGGAGTCGGGCCTCGGTGGTGGCTTTGACGCGGCGCAGGTGCTCCCCGTAGTAGAGCTGGACCCCGGCCATATCGAACGGCCAACGCTCGGCCTCGGGCACGGCCGGCGCCTGCTCGAACCAGGTGCTCTCACCACTGTCGGCGGAGAGGCCGGTGGAGGCGAGCAGCAGCGTCTTCAGTCTCGGTGAGATGGCGTCGAGGCCGGCCTTGCGGGCGGCGGCGACGTGCGCCTGGGCTTCACTGCGCCGGCCGGTGCGCACGGCGGCTTCCGTGAGGTCCATCAGCAGCCACAGAGCTTGCGGTACGAACGCCGGAACGACACCGCGGGGAGCGACAGTCGTTGCCCGCCGGTAGGCCTCCTCGAATGCTCCCCGGCCGAGCGCCGCCAGGGTCCGCGCGTGCGCGGCGTAGGGCTGGAGCCCGTCGACCTCGTCCGGGCCCGATGCCGGTACTCGCGCATACCCCCACTCATCTCGGCGTAGGCCGCCCAAGAGTTCACGGGCCGCCCACCATATACAATTGATCACGTATATTGATATACGTCACCGTGTGCATGAGGAGGTCATCTTGAGCCGCACTGTCATCGACCTCGACGACGAGGCACTGGAAGCCGCCGCCAAGGAACTCGGCACCACCACCAAACGAGACACGATCAACACCGCCCTGCGCGAGATCACCGCCCGCTACCGGCGCCTGCGCGCACTCGAAGACGCCCGGCAGCTGGTGGCCGAAGGCGCTCTGGACATCGACATCCTCCTGGACAAGAGCCAGTACCGGCCGTGACCGTCGCCGACTACCTCATCGACACGTCCGCACTCGCCCGCGTCCTGCTCGGCCAGAACACGACCGAGTGGGACGACAGGATCGGCGCCGGTCTCGTCGCGATCTGCGACCTCACGGAACTCGAGGTCCTCCACTCCGCCCGCTCAGCAGGGGACCGTGCACGATTGAAGGCGGCGCTCGACGCCCACTACGTGTGGTGTCCGATGCCCGACGGCATCTATCGCCGCTCCCGCGTGATCCAGGAGCAACTCACCGCGAAGGGCGAACACCGCAGCGCGGGCCCGGTCGACCTCCTCGTGGCCGCCACCGCCGAAGAGGCAGGACTCACCCTGCTCCACTACGACCGCGACTTCGACACCATCGCCCGGACGACTGGGCAGCCGGTACGCGCGATCGAGCTCAAGTAGCAGAGCTCCCGCGGGCGCTCACTGGGGTTCTGCTGATACGGACACCAACTGGCCGTGACGGCGCCGCCATGCGGCCGATGAGCACCGAGCATCCGCAGATATACGCACGCAGCCTTCGGAAGCGGCACGGTACGCAGCGAACGCCTTCCGCGCCCCCGACAGCCACACGCCCTCGAACTCCGCGCCGGGCACAGCGGCGACGCGCTGTTCTTCGTCCCTAACGGCTTCACCATGCACGCCACACCGGCGACGCACTCCTCCGTCGGCGCCGACGTCTCCCACGGCGAGCATCGATGAACACGACGGCTGCGCCGTGGCGCTTCTTCGAGGGAGGCGAACTGTCGCGTCGACCGTGGCGTATCACCCAGACCACGCGACAGCCGAGGGCTGTTGTACGACGAGGTGGGCTGCCGGCGGCACCTCCGGCCAGGCTGCCAGACCTCCCGCGACCCGCCCCATTTCCTCGTGTCCACTGAGCATCCACTGGATCTTGCATCTCGGCTCCACCGCGTAACCTCCAGCAGACGAGCTTGTTTCGCATTACTGCAGGTCAGATCCTTGACAGAGATAGCCGCACACCCGTCGCGTCACCTCGAACAGTACTTGTGAGCAGCGGATTCCCCTCCGCTGGGCCCGAGTCGTTACTCAGGGCCACTGAAGTGACGTTTTCGCAGGTCAGGGCATGTTACTGGCGGGGCGGGTGGGACTCGAACCCCACGGCCGACGGATTATGAGTCCTTTTTGGATCTTCCGATCCGTCCCGGCTCTTGCCTCATCTTCCCTATAGCCCCAGGTCAGAGGCTCTTCGCCGTGCTGGCTCTGCGTCGGCCTTCCTGATCCTTCCGGGTCTTTCCGTCCCCTGCGCGTCCCCTGCGCGTCCCCTGGCGGTCCGACAGGATGTCCGTAGGCGTTCGCGCCACCGCGGGCGAGGCCCTGCCGCGACCCTGGACACGCGGTGAGATGGCCACGGCGCCGTCGCCGCCCCCGCTCACTGACCGAGGTCGGTCAGCAGGTAGTCGAGTACCGTCTCCTCCTCGATGCGCACGCCGAGTTCGGTGAGAGCAGCGGACAAGTCCGGGTCCCACGCTGCGGTGGCCGGCGTGCCGGCCAGGGGCCGGGCCAGGGGGGTGGCGGCGACCGCGGCGCGGTAGTCGGCGGCCGTGTAGCGCCAGGGGTGCCAGGGGACGCGGCACTGCAGGGCGGAGGCGATGCGCAGGCCGCCCCAGTCGAAGTCGCCGTGGTAACGCAGGGTGCTGCCGTGGCCGTGCAGGTGGCGCAGCAGGGTGAGGGCGGCGGCCGAGGGCTGACCCTGAAGGCAGACCAGTGGCGGGCAGGCCGTGCCCAGGGTGTCGGCCGCGGCGGCCAGCACGGCCGGGTTCTCGCACACGTGGACCACGGCCGGTGCGGTGCGTGGCGGGTGCCGGGTGAGTTGACGCAGCGTCAGGACGGCTGGTTCACCCGCGTCCGCCGCCCACTCCAGAGCGAGGGTGCCGCGCAGGCCCAGGGCAAGGACGGTGGAGGCCAGGGCGTCTTTGAGGAGCCCGACCGAGGCCCATGCCTCGCGGCGCCACTCGGCTCCGCTGCCGTCCGGGAAGCCGGTCAGGGTGCGGACGCCGGACAGGACCAGGGTGGCGAGCGGGGTGCCGTCGTCGAGGGCGTGAGCGTCGCCGAAGGTGCCGGCGGCGAAGGCGGGCAGGGACACGGCAGGCTCGACCGGCAGCCGGCGCAGGGCCTCGGCCGTGTCGCGCAGCAGGCTCTTCGCCGTCCTCGGGGTGCGGGCGAGCCGGCGTACGAGGCCGTCCCCGCGCAGCCGCTCGGCCCAGTCGGCCAGTTCGGGCCGGTGGGTGCGGATGAGGTCGTCGAGCGGGGCGCACGCGTCCCGCCAGGCGCGCTCCTCCCGCTCGCGTACGTCGGCCAGCCGGGCGACGGGTCCGGTGAGGGCGGTGACGGCGGCGCCCAGGCCGTCGGGGCTCACACCGGAGCGACGCAGGACGGCGTCCACGGCGTCGAGGCGGACAGTCAGCGCGCGTCCGGCGCCCGGGGCGCGGCCCAGCAGTCGTTCGACGGCGGCCCGCTGCGCGGCGGTGGGGGCGGTCAGGGTGACCGGGCCGGTGAGGGGTTCGTCCCGCGCCATGCGCCGACGGACGCGGTCGACCAGCCAGGCGAGGTCGGGGCTGCCGAGCAGCCGGGTCAGGCGGTCGCGGTCGACGGGGGCCGCAGGCTGGCGCGGGGTGTCCATGTACTCGCTCATGTCCACAAGGCATCCTGGGCTTCGGCCGTGTTCGGCGTTGCCCGCGGGCCGGTGTTCGGGCCTGTCTGCGCGGGGACGGCCGCCGCCAGGTGGCCCGGTCCACTGCCCCTGACCCGTGCGGCGCCGTCCCACTCCCAGCGGGTCACCAGGACGGCCGGGATCTCGTCGACGCGGGAGAGCTGGGCGATGGCGATACCGGGGACCTGCGGGTAGCAGGCCCATTCGCGTTCGGATGTCATCACCACGTCCAGGTCGAAGGCGTGCAGCAGGCCCAGGCACTTGGCGCGGGAGTCGTCGTCGACGCCGGCGAAGGCCTCGTCCAGGGTGACCAGGCGCGGGGCGTGCGGGGCGGCAGTGGCGTAATGAGAGGAGGCCGCGGCGAACAGCGGCACGCTCACGGCCAGGACTCGCTCGCCGCCGGAGGCCGGCCCGGTGGCGGGAACCCACTTGCCGTGCTGATGTCGTTCGATGCCGAACTCGTGCCAGGCACGGTAGTCGAGGGCCGCGGTGAGCACCTCCAGCCAGCTGCCCGCTGTGTCGTCGGCCTGTCGGCGGGCGATCTCGGCCTGCAGGAACTCACCGACCGCGGCCCGGTCCTCGGCTGTCCAGGCGTCGGTGGACTGGCGCAGCCGCTCGCGGGCCTGCGCGAGCCCGGCCGGCGCCTTGCGCGAGGGGCGCCAGAGAAGCCTCAGTCTCATGCCGGTGGAGGTGGGCCGCTCCCGCAGTTCGGCGTTCATGGCCTGTACCTGGCGCTCGGCGGCGCCGATCAACTCCTGCAGGGTGCCGGCGACCTCGGTGAGCAGGTGGGTTTCCAGGATCTCGCGCTCGTGCGCGGACAGGATGCGGGTCAGCTCGGCGACTTCCGCAGCGAGGGCCTGGGCGAGGTCGGGGACGGCACGGGTACGGCCCTGGTAGACGATCTCGACGACCATGCCGTCCTCGGTCATCCGGGCCGAGGCGCTGTGGCCGCCTCGGGAGAGCGCGTCCTGCAGCTTCTTGTACTCCTCGCTGAGCCGCTTCTGCACGCGCTCCCAGGCGCCGTCGGAGTCGTCGGTGCCGGACAGGTCGCTCTCGATGGCGCGGGCGAGTGCGATGGCGGGAGTGGCGGCCCAGGGTCCGGTGTCCAGGGGTGGTACGGCCGTCTCGGGCAGGGCGACGGCCAGCAGACCGGTGGCCGTGAACCGCTGGAGCGCGGCGATGGCCTCGGCGCGCGACGCGGTGGCCTCGCGGACGTCCACTTCCAGGCGTTCGATGTGCCCGAGCGCCAGATGGGCACGCCGGTCGGCGGCCGTGTGGTCCTCGCGTGCCCGGCGCTGCTCGCGGTCGCAGGCGGTGAGCGCGTCGGCGGTCTCGGCGAGCAGCCGCTGAAGCTCGGCCACGGCGGCGCCGACCGTGGAGCGCAGGGTGGCGTGGCGCTCGTCGGCGGCTGCCGCGACACGGGCGGCCTCCTCGGCGCGCAGCGCCAGCTCCGCCACCCTTTCCCCGGCCCGCTCGGCTTCCGCGCGCTCGTCGGCCAGGGCCCGTGCCGCGTCGGTGCGCTCGCTCAGCGCGGGCCACAGGCCGGCGAGGACGGCGGTGTGGTCGGCCAGGGCCTGGCGGACGGCGGCCAGGTCCGCCCGGCCCGTGGGCAGGTTCACCGCGGCGGCCGTGTCGGCGAGTTCGGTGGCGGCCTCGGCCTCCTGCCGGGACATCTCGTGGAGTTCGGCGGCGCGTTCGTCACAGCGGACGCGGGCCCGGTGAGCTGCGTCCGAGGCCGCGGCGGCGAGGGCGTGCGCGTGGCGCAGGGACGCGTCGTCGGGGACGCCGGTCAGTTCGGCGTCCAGGGTGCTGCGTCGCCGGGCGACCGTGGCGCGTTCGGCGTCGAGGCGAGAAATGTCCTCGGCATATGCCGCCAGTTCGCCGTGCAGGGCGGTGATCCGGGCGCGGCGAGCCTCCTCACGGGCGCCCTCGCCCACGTAGACGGCAGTCTGCTTCGACCAGCTGCCGGTCAGCGCGCCGACGCGGAAGCGGCCGTCCGAGCTCACCCAGGTGTCACCGCCCGAGCCGAGGCCCACACCGGCGAGAAGACGGGCGACGGTCTGCTCGCCCACCGCCGCCGCCTGGGGATCGCCGTGGTCCGCGGCCGGGCGCAGCACGTCGGCGAGCGTGCTGCCGGTCAGCGGACCGGCAGGCGACAGCAGGACATCGTGCCCGTCCGCGCGCAGGGCTGTGCCGTCCGGGCACACCCAGGCGTCCAGGAGCCCGGATGCCTCCAGCGCGGCCTCCAGCCCCGCCCGTTCACCCGCCGTGACATGGTCGTGGAAGTCGACCAGCCGCCACAGGGGCGCGCCCGGCATCTGCTCGCGCAGGCCGAGGGTACGGGTGTGAGGCGCCACCGGCCCACGCTGGCCGCCGGCCTCCAGCTCGGCCAGCTCCCGCTCGGCCTCGGCGCGCCGGGCCTCAAGGCCGGCCAGTTCCTGCCCGAGGGCGGCGGCCCGGTCGGCGAGTTGCGCCGCTCGTACGCGATGAGTGTGACCGGCTTCTTCCCGCGCGGGGAAGGGACCTTGGCAGTGGGTGACCCAGTCCTGGAGGGCGTCGAGCAGTCCGGTGGGATCGGGGACAGTGAGTTCCTCGCAGCCGTCAAGGTGGGTGCGGACGCCGGCGACCAGGTCCGCGCCCGCTGCCTCGGCGCACTGCTCGGCCTCGGCCTGCCGCTGTGCGGTGTGGCCGGCCTCGGTCTCGGCCTCGTCCAGTCGGCGGGCGGCGGCGCGCCGCTCCGCGGCGGCCCGGTCGGCGCGGTCCGCCAGCTCCTCGACGTGCTCGATGGTGCGCCGCCTGCGGGCCACCGACTCCTCGGCGGCGCGGCGCAGTTCGGCCTCCGGCGCGCCCTCGGTGCGCGGGCCGCCGTCGAGGCGCGCCGCCGCGGCCGTGTCCCGGGCGCGCGCGGCCAGGTCGGCGACGCGTTCCTCGGCTGCCGCGAGGCGCCGCTCGGCCGTGGCGAGGCGCCCGAGGGCCCGGGTGTGGACCTGGGCCGCGTCCTGGCGGTCGGCCTCGGCTCGCTTCAGCTCTTCGGCGGTGCGGCGCGCCTCGGCCGCCGCCTGCTCCAGCTCCCGGGCACTGCGCATTTCCGGACCCTCGCGCAACGCGGCCTGCTGTGCCTTCAGCCGCGTGGCGGTCTGCTCCAGCTCCGAGATTCGCCCGGCCGCCGCCTCCCGGTCCCTTTCCGCCTGTTCCCGCTCGGTCCGGGCCTGGGTCAGGTCGCGGTGCAGTTGCTCGTAGCGGGCGTGCTCGCTGCGCGGCAGCCGGGCGCGGCGGCGGGCGGCGACGCGGGCGTAGCGCCGGTAGTGGTCCAGGAAGGCGGAGGCCGCCCGCTCGGCCTCGCTCGCCGCCCGCAGTTCCTCCTTCTCCTCGTCCAGGGAGCGGAACGCCTCGGCCACGTCGGCGATCACGGCCTGGTCCATCGGCGGCAGCGACTCGGTCAGGGCGCGGGACAGGGCGGCCTCGTTGGGCCGCTTCGACAGCTGCGGCTGACGCAGTTGGATGAGCAGGTCGACCAGGGCGGCGTAGCGTCGCTCGCCGAGGCCGAACAGCGCCTCGTCGACCGCGCGCCGGTAGGCCGTGGCCGTGTCGTACACCATGCCGTGCCCGGCGACCGCCTCCGCGAGCCGGTCCCGCGACAGGGCGGTGCCGGTCGCGTCGAGCAGGCTCAGGTCCTGGCCGATGCGCTGGTCGGTGACCGCGTACCAGTGGCGGGCGATACCGCGGCCCGCCACCGCCTTCAGCCCGCAGGCGAGGGTGCGGAAGTGGGCGCGCCCGGTGTCCTCCTCGACGCGGCCGAACTCGATCCAGGTGTAGCCGAGCCGCTCGGGGTGGGGGTGTTCCCCGCCGAGCAGCAGGTTCCACTCCATGCGCTTGCCCGGGTCGGCATCGGGCTCCACCCGGCGCGGCGACAGGTCGCCGTCCAACAGGAACGGGAGCGTGAGGGCGAGCACCTTGGACTTGCCGGTGCCGTTGTTGCCGCGCAGCAGCAGGCGGCCGTCGCGGAACCAGAACTCCTCGGTGTCGTAGTAGAAGAGGTCGACCAGGCCGATGCGCAGTGGCCGCCACCGGCCGGGCACGGGGTGGGGCAGGGCGGTCACGGTTGTTGTGCCTTTCGCTGGGAGGTGCGCTGTCCGGGTTCCACGACGACGGTCTCGCCGACCGCGTACCGGGCGAGCGCGGGCAGCGCGGCCACGCCGTCGGGTGTGCGCTTCACCAGGCCGAGCGCGGTCAGTCTGGCCAGTGCCCGCTCGACCAGTTCCCCCTCCGTGCCCGGCTGCTTGGCGCTCTTGGACCAGAACGCGCCGTGGACGGCGGTCAGTTCCCGCACGCGCCGTTCCAGTTCGGCCCGGCCGACCTCGCCGTCCGCGGCGGCGAGGTGCTCGGCGAGCAGCAGGGTGACGTGGCCGTGGGTGCCCTGTTCGGGCATGCGTACGTCGGTGAGGTCGTCGAGGGGGTCGACCATCGCGATGCCCTCGGCCCGTACCTCGGGCACCAGGCCGGTGAGTTCGCTCACGCGTGCGGTGAGGAAGGCGCGCTGGCGGGTGAGGTAGACCAGTTCCTCGTCGGTCAGCTCGTCGTAGTACAGCACCGGGTCGTCGAGAAGCCGGCGGGTGAGCTTCTGGCGGATCGCGCGGAACCGAAGCTCGTCGCTGTCAAGGGCGCTCTCCGCGGTGAGTGCGTTCAGCCGCTCCTCGAATCCGTCCGCGTCGATCAGCGACGGGCCGTGGCGGGCGGCCAGCAGCCCGGCCAGGACGCGGCGCTCGACGTCGTAGAGCACGTCGCCCGCTCCGCTGACGTAGGCGTCCTCGTCCCCGGCCACCCGGCGCAGCACCCCGTACCGCAGCAGCAGTCTTACGACGGCGGCGAGGTCCAGGCGTTCCTCGCGCCGCTCGAGGGTGAACTCCACGCCGACGGCGGCCAGATGCGGGTCGGCGGCGTCCAGCACCACCTGTTCGGCGAGGCGGCCGAGCGCGATCTGCGCCTCGCCGCGTTCCAGTGCTGCCAGTGCCAGGCACAGCAGCACATAACGGCGGCGGGTGAACGGCACACCGGCGCGGGACGCCTCGCGCGCCGGGTGGGTGGCATCGGCCAGGGTGCCGGGCGTCTTGCGCAGCCGGGCGGTCTCCGCGTCCACTCGCAGCGACCAGCCGGTGTTGCGCTCGAACCAGTCGCGCAGTTCGGCGGCGTACCGGCGGACCAGGCGGTAGGCGTCGGCGCTCGGGCCGCGGGCGAGCAGCAGCGGTTCCTTCAGCAGGGCGCGGGCGGCCCTGTGGAACTCGGCGGTGCGACGGTTGTCCAGCACCTCGCCGAGGGATGTGGTCATCGTGCCTCCTGCGCGGGGGTGCTCGCCGTGAGGTCGGTGATCTCGACGGTGTGGTCGGGTCCCCAGAACACTCCGCCCGGCGTGTGGATCTCGGCTGTCGTCCCGTCGTCGAGGGCGGTGAGGCGGATCTCCATCGTGCCGTCGTTGCTGGTCGCCACGGTCGTGGTCGTGCCGGGCCGCCAGGTGGCCAGGGCGTCGCCGAGCAGCCGGAGGAACAGGCCGAAGGCCATCGGGTCCAGCTCGCCGAGCGCGGACAGACGGGTGGTGCCGTCCGTCGCCAGCCGGGCGCGGGCGGCCGCGATCTCCTCCGCCTGCTTCGCGGCGAGTTCGGCCAGCAGCCGCCGCTGCTCGGAGCGGTCCTGCACTCTGCGGGGCTTGCCGCGCCGCTCGTAGCTTCCGGTACGGCGCAGCTGCGGGCTGATCCGCAGCGGTTGTGCCTCGGCCCAGGGCGTGGAAGGGGCCACCGGACGCGCCGCGCGTTCGGCGAGGGTGTCGGCGTCGACGGTGAGGTGACGGGCGGGGTGGAGGCCGAAGGCGGCGCGCCACAGCCGGTGCCGCGCCGCGTCGTCCGGGGCATCGGCGAACCAGCGGGCCAGGGTGCGGAAGTCCGCCGAGCGGTCGGAGCGCCCGGCCCGTCTCTCATTCAACTGCCTAACTACGGCCAGGAGTTGCGGGATCGCGCCGAGTGCACGTCCGCGTAGCAGGCGGGCCTGGGACTCACGGCCGTCCGCCGACACGAACCAGGCGGCGAGTCCGGCCCAGCGCCCCGCCCACCGCTCGTACGCTTGTATCTCGGCGGTGTCGGCTTCGTCCGGAGCGGCATCGGCCGCCTCCCGGGCCGCCGCCAGCCGCAGCAGCGCCCCCACCCGGCCCCGGTCCTCCAGCTCCCCGATGAGCAGAGCGATCCGCCCGCCCAGAGTGATCAGGTCCTGGATGAAACGCTCCAAGTACTGGATCAGCCGGTCCTTGTAGGCGAGGAACACCTCCACCTCGACGCCGTGCAGGTCGATGGTGCGCTGCAGCGACCCCATGAACGCCCGTGCGTTCTCGGCCAGCGCCTCGAACCGGCTCGTCAGCGCGGACAGCGCCAGATGCGCCTTGGCCGCGTCCGGTTCCTCCTCTGCGGCGAGCACGAGCAGCGCGCGCAGGTGCGTGACGATGTCGTGCAGCGCCACTGCCTGGAGTGCTCCGCGCCGCCCCAGCGCCTCGTCGTACACGAACAGCGCCTGCTCGGCGGCCTCGCCGGCCTGGGTCAGCTGGTAGATGAAGCGTCTGCGGTAGAAGTCCTCAACCGCAGTGACCCGGGAGGTGTCCGGATCCGCCCGCAGATTGCCCCACCCGACGAGGCTGTCCAGCGCCTTGGCGACGCCGTCCGGGCCGGCGGGGCGGTCCTCCGGTGGCAGCGCGGCGTGCACGTCCTCGGGCCGCAGATGCACCGCGAACCGCTCCTTGGCCGCCAGGAACACACGCATCACCTGACGGTACAGGGCAGCGTTGGGTGCGGTGAGGTGGGCGAAGGGGGCGTACGAGGTCTCTGCGGACGACTCCGCGCATATGGCGGCATCGGCGGGGCCGATGCGGTCCGGTTCGACAGGGCGTGAGGTCATCGTCCTGGCATTCTTCCCGATGAGGCCCCTGCGTGGCATTCCTGGCCACATCCTTGCGCGGGGTCGCCACGCTCTCCCACTGCCGGTCGTCGGCGCGGCCGGCCGCCTCCCGCCGGGCGGCGTCAAAATCGCGGTCGCCGAGCCTTGCTCCAGCCGAACGGGCGATCCCGAAACCGATGACACGGTCGCCGCACCGGTGAGATCAGCCTGCACACCCCGGGTTCGGCGCCGCACTCGGCATAGCCGTGAAACGTCGGCTGCGACCCCTTCATCATCGACTGGCGATCAGTGGACACCATAAGACTCGTACTATATCTTGTACAAGTCGAGAGAGGAGGCGAGAAGCATGTCCATCACCGCCAGCGAGGCGCGCCAGAACCTGTTCCCGCTGATCGAGCAGGTCAACGAGGATCACGCTCCGGTTCACATCACCTCCCGCAAGGGAAACGCCGTCCTGATGTCCGAAGAGGACTTCAGCTCCTGGACGGAGACCGTGCACCTCCTGCGCTCCCCCAAGAACGCCCGTCGCCTGCTCGACTCCATCGCCGAGGCCGAGGCCGGCGAGGCCCGGCATCGTGAGCTGATCGACCCCCACGCGGAGCGTGCGTGAAGATCTCGTTCACGTCGCACGCCTGGGAGGACTACACCTACTGGGCCGAGAACGACCGCAAGATGGTCAAGCGCATCAACACGCTGATCGACGACACCACGCGCGACCCCTTCAAGGGCATCGGCAAGCCGGAGCCCCTGAAGGGGGACCTGTCGGGCTACTGGTCCCGGAGAATCGACGACACACACCGGCTCGTGTACAAGCCGACCGACGACGAGTTGATCATCGTTCAGGCTCGGTACCACTACTGACACGGTCCGAAGAACTCGGCGCCCCCCTTCGAGGGGCACCGGCCCCGCTGTGGGAGCCGATACTCGAAGAGCTGCGGCGCCCCGGCGCAAGAAAGAGGCAGCACAGAGACGAGACCTCGCTCAACGCCTTGCCTCCACAACACCAGTCAGGCGATACGGCCAATTTCGCCTATGACTCGCATGTCGCCCGCGCCATGTCCCCTGCGTGTCCCCTGGACCTTGGTCTGAGCGGGTGAACGGGGGCCGCCAGGCTGGCATGGCGGCCCTCCTTCATACGTTTCTGCAAGTAGAAACGCTTCTGCATCTGCGGTGCCTGGTGGGGCGGGTGGGACTCGAACCCACGGCCGACGGATTATGAGTCCTTTGAGGATCTTGGCGGCCCTTGCCGATCAACGTCTATCCGTGACGTTTTTGCTGGTCATAAGCGGTGCACCATGTCGCCGCCCATCCGTCTTTGTCGGTCTGTTCCTGTCCTTGTGTCCCGACTACGTCCCGACACCGTCCCGTTTGGACGGGGTACGCAGGACTTTCGGGCGATCGCGCCAGCTCAGGATCGGGTCTCGAAGCCGTCCGCAGCGGATTCCCTTTCCAACCGGCAGCGACGAGAAGGTAACGACGTTCTGTGGCAGCTACGTAACTGAAGAGAGGTGCCGAAAATGGCGGCCCGGCTGGTCATGCGGTTCGTCCTCCCGCCTTCGGGCCCTCATCCTTTTCCGCCGGGTACGAGGGGACGGAACGTGGCGAGGGTAGCTTTCCAGTCGGGTGTGACGGGGTCTTCCGGAGGGAGGCCGCGGCCAAGGACCTCCGCAGCGTTCAGCACGGCGGAGACGAGCTCTGGAGCCGTCGTCCGAGCGACGACGCCGTTCTTGCCGACGACCGACAGACCGTTCTTGGTTCGTCGAACGACAAAGCCGAACGAGGTGTCGGCACCGGTGAAGGTGAGCACGCGCGTGTTGCCCCGGAGAAAGTCGCCCAGGCCGTCCAGCAGCTGGACGACCGAAAGGTAGATCATCATGCCCTGATCGGGGACGTGGCCGGCCGAGTCGGCCGTACCGAAGTCCCCGGTGACGGCCATGTCGCCCAGATCGAAACCGCTGGCGTCGCCCTGGCCAGGCCGTACGGTGAACTGCACAGTGATCACGGTGTGCAGCCCTTTCCCAAGGTCTGGATCCGGCGTGCCGGATCGTACGCGAAGGACCGCGCCCCCGGGAGCAAGACCGTCACGCCACTGTGGCAGCTCGTCGAGACGGGCGCCCGCAATCCAGACGGAAGCCGTGCAGCTCGGGAGCCCAGCCAGCTTTGACGAACATCACGGCCGCCACCGGATCAGGGCAGGCATGGCAGCGTGGTCGGTGCCTTCCATTGTCACGATGACTTCCCGGCCCGTCGCCGTTCCCAGCCAGGTCACGAAGGCGCGAACGGGTGCGAAGGTCGCCTTGTCGACTACGTCGGAAGGATCGAAGGTGAACTCGATCTCTTCGATGTCGAAGAAGTAGCAGGTGAACCACACACCGTCGACGTCGATGGCCAGGCTCGCCGATTCCTCCGAATCCTGCTCGAGTCGGGACCATACGGCAGAGGCGTCCAAGGCATCGCTCTCCGTCGTGTCGGAGAGCGTCCAGGTAAGCACATGGTGTCCCGGGACCGAGCGCAGCCCGTCGAACATGCGCCGCCAGTCGTCGATCGTGGTGTCGAGGACGCAGACGTCCCGCAGTGCTCCATCTGCGACGAAGTCCTCTGCCCGGTAGGCCGGTTCGGCCTCGTGCTGCCACGCCATCACAGGAACCCTTCGAAAGTGAGTTGACCCCCACGCCAACTCCATCGGGCGCCCCAGCCTCCGGGAACCCTGAAGTCCCGGGTGATGCCGCCGTATTGGGCCGACGCCGAGGTGTTGACTTTCTCGACCACGTTCGGGTCGGTGAGTATGTCCTGGATCATCTCATTGGCGATCTCGGTCCGCTCACTATTGGTGACCTTGCCGAAATTGTACATATCGACATGAGCTTGACCCCGCTTGGCCAGATTGCCAGGGCTTGGGTCACCGTGTTTCTGCAAAGCCCTGCCGGCCGGTGACAACTGGCCCTTCTTGATGGTGGCGGCCGCCTGGTACAAGTCGTCGGTGCCATAGTTGCAGGGGGAAAGACCGAGGGGATCGATCCAGGTCAGCGGAGTGCGTACATAGCCGTGGTGATGATCCGCCGGCTCCAGCCCCAGCGGGTCCGCGCTGATGTACCGGGCTGTCCCGGGGTCGTAGTAGCGGTGCAGGTTGTAGTGAAGCCCTGTCTCGTCGTCGGCGTACTGCCCTGGGAAGCGCAACGGGCAGTCGACGGGCCCGGCGCCGTCGTCCGGGACCGGGAAGTACGTGCCCCACAGGGTGGTGCGGCGCTGCCAGAGCAGCTCTCCGGACGCGGACACCAGTTCCATGGGCGTACCGACGGGGTCCGTGACCACGGCGTGGAAGCGAGCGGTGCGCTCAGGGTTCGTCTCATCGGCCAGGCGCGCCAGGAACGACGCGTTCGACCGCGTGGCCGACGGCTCGTGGTCGGTCTGGGCCACCGGGCGAGGGGTGCCCGGCTTGTAGTCCCAGGTCAGCACCCGGCCGCCCGGTGCGGTCTGCTCGGCCAGGAGGGTGTCATCCCAGCTGAACTCCGTGCGGTCGTGCTCCGAGCCGTCCACGGCCACCCGGTGCTTGGAGATGCGCCGGCCCAGCGGGTCGTAGGCGTAGCGCCAGCGGTCACCGTCCGGAGTGACCACCTCCGCCAGACGGTCCTCGGCGTTCCAGACGTAGGTCCACGTACGGCTCTGGCCGTTCAGGAGCCTGCGGGTTCTGCGGATCAGGCGTCCCTGCGCGTCGTGCTCATACGCGGTTGCGCCCGCCGAGCGGACGAGGGTGCCGTCGAACTCTCGCTCGCCGGGCGTGTCGTGGGCGGGCGCGGAGGCGTCCACCAGATTGCCCGCCGCGTCGTAAGCGTAGGTCTCGGTCCAACCGTGGGCGCGCACTCCGGTGACGCGTCCCATGCCGTCGAGGTCGAAGCGCCGGGTGCCCGAGGTCAGCTCGCGGATCTCGGTGAAGTAGCCGTCGGCGCGGTGTGTGTAGGTGCGGTGCTGGAGAAGGCGGTCCGCATCGTCCGCCTCCGGGCCGGAGGTCAGGCTCTGACCGGTGAGGAGGTTCCGCGGGCTCCAGCTCTGGGTCAGCCTCACCTCCGTACCGAGGCGGCGCTCCGTCTCGCGGCCCGCGGGATCGTGAGCGAAGTGCAGTTCGCCCACGGGCGAGCGCAGGATGAGCGGGCGGCCCACCGGGTCGTACGTCCACTCCGAGGCCAGCCCGGACGGCGTCACCCGGCTGACACGGCGGCCGAGAGCGTCGTAGGCATGCGTGGTCGTGCGGCCGTTCACCGTCTCCGACAGCACGCGGCCCAGGCAGTCCCGCTGCAGTACGACCTCGGCGTCGGCGTTGGCCGCGTGCGCGAGAGCGCCGTCGGGACCGTATGCGAACGTCGTGACGGCGCCCGCCTCGGATCGCTGCTCCACCACCCGACCCACTGCATCCCGCGTGAGGTGCAGTGTCTCCCCGACGCCGTTGGTCCGGGAGGCCAACTGCCCGGCCACGTCATGGACGTACGTCAGCGTGCGGCCGTTGAAATCTGTCTCCGCAGTCAGCCGGCCCGCCTCGTCGTAGGTGTACGACCAGGTGCTCCCCTGTGGGTTGGTGACACCGGTCAGGCGGAGCTCGGTGTCGTAGGCGAACTGGTAACGGGCGCCATCCGGGTCCGTCCGGGTGGCGGGGACGTCGAAGGGGCCCGGAGTGTGATGGGTCGTGTTGCCGGCGGCGTCGGTGTGGCCGAGGAGGTTGCCTTCCGCGTCCCAGGCCCATGACTCGCGAGTGCCGTCCGGGTGTTGACGCCACGCCGGTTTGCCCTCGGTGGTCCAGCCCAGGCGGGTGGAGTGGCCCAGCGGATCGGTCACCTCGACGATCCGGCCGAAGGAGTCCCGGCGGATCGTCGTGGTGTGGCCCAGCTCGTCGGTCGTCGCGACGGGCAGGCCGGCAGGGTCGTACGCGATGGTGCGGGTGTGGCAGAGGGCGTCGGTGATCGCTGTCGGGCGGCCCGCCTCGTCGTGCGTGTACCGGGTCTCGGCCCCCGTAGGGTCGACGCTCGTGAGGAGGTTGCCCCGCTCGTCGTAGGTGTGCCGCCAGACGGCCCCGCCCGGCTCGACGACCTCCGTCGGCTGCCCGAACGCGTTGCACGCGGCCCGCGCGACCGAGCCGTCCGGCAGGGTGAGTTCCGTCAGATTGCCTGAGGCGTCGTAGGCGTACCGGGTCGTGCGTCCCAGGGGGTCGGTGACGGCGACGGGCCGGGCGCCGTACTCGTCCCAGAGGGTGCGGGTGACGTGCCCCAGCGGATCCGTCTCCTCCTCGACCTGGCCCTCGGCGTTGTAGCGGTGTACCGAGACGCGGCCCAGGGAGTCCGTGTATGTCGTCGTTCGTGCCGTGTCGTCGTACGTCAGCGTCCCGGACAGGATGCCGTCGACGCCCTCGGTGCGGACCACGCGGCCGCGCTCGTCGTAGACGTAGGAGAACCAGGTGCCGTTTCGGTCGGTCCAGCCGGTGACGCGGCCTTCGCCGTCATAGGCGAAACGCAGTGGCTCACCGCTGGAGTTGATGACCTCGGTGAGGTTGCCGGCATGGTCGTAGTCGTAGCGCATGACGACCGTGCCCTCGCCCTGCGTGCCCTGCGGGCCGTAGCGGGAGGGTGGCTCGTCGAGCAGGCGCAGGGCGGTGATGCGCGGGCCCTGGGTGTCGACGGCCACGTAGTAGCCGCCGGAGTGGCGCAGGCCGAAGGGGACGCCGTCGTCGTCGCGTTCGACGTCGATGCGCATGCCGTTGCGGTCGCTCCAGGACTCCAGCGCCAGGTGGAAGACGCCGAAGGTCGGGGACGGGACCGGGGCGGCGAAGGTGCGGGTCACGCCCGTTGCCGGGTCCGTGACCGTCATGGCGCTGTCCGGCTTGCCGTCCCACTCCAGGGGCCACCGGGCGCCCTTCACCGGCATGGTCGGCACGCCCGGTTCGGGCACCGGGTACACCAGGCGCATGCCGTCCGACGCCGCGAAGACGACGCCCTCCCCGTCGATCTGGAGGCACTCGTCCAGGGTGGATATCCAGGTAGGGCCGAAACAGACCCCGCCCCGGTACGAGGACAGGTGGGTGCGCGTGAACTCCAGCGGGAGACTTCCCGGCAGCGTCAGGTCCGTCTGCGTCATCAGCATCGCGCCGGTCGCCACGTCGATCGGCTCGCCCACACACGGGGTGCGCTCGGCATTGCGGGCCGCCGGGCCCAGCTCGACCAGGTCGGGGCGGAGCGATGGCGGGCGCAGCAGCGACGGGGTGCTGCCGCTGAGGCCGCCTTCCATGCTCGCCTTCAGCAAACCGCTGCCCGCTCCCAGCGCACCGCCGAAGATCATGCCGTCCTTGGCGGCCTGGTTGACCTCGTCCAGGCTGAAGCCGTGCTGCAGACCCGTCGCCATCTTCAGCGGCTGGGCCACGGCGAGGTTCACGGTGACTGACTCGACCCCGCCGAACGCGGCGGCGACGAGGGTACCGGCGGCGATCTCGGCCACCGTCGTGGAGACCGCGACACCCATCGTGGCGCCGAACTCGATAACAGCGTCCGCCGCTGCGACGGCGGCCCCGGAGGCGAGGCCCGCGGTGAAGAAGGCGAGCGTCACGCCGCCCGCGATCACGGCGGCGTCGATGCCGATCTGCGTCCAGAGCTTGTTGATGGCGTCGTCGATGGCGTCGGCGAACTTGTCGAGCGCCTTGGCCATTTCGCGCGCCGAGTCCGCCAGGTCCTTCAGCCAGCCGCCGTCCTGGTCCTTGGCATAGCGGCCCCAGAACTTGCTGAACGCCTCGATCGACTCACCGGTGTTGTGGTGGATGATCGACGATGCGCTGCGGTGCACGGGAGAGCGGACGTCGTCGACAGCCCCCGCGAACGTACGCCAGGCCTTCGCCGCGTCCCGCAGCTTGCCGGAGTCGGCCTCCGGCCACCACATGCCCAGCTTGAGAAGGATGTGCCGGGCTTTGTCCTCAACGCTCACCGGCACCGTCGCTCTGCTTGCCGGTCTTCACTTCCGTGAACATGCCGGCGATGAGCTGGTCGTTGTCCACGTGCCCGTCCGCCATGTCCACCATGGCCTCGTGAATGCTCGTCAGCCCGAGCACCAGAACGCCCGCCGCGCTCTCGATCTTCTTTTGCTGCGGCTTGTAGGCGTTGCCGAACTTGTCGCCCTGCTCGTCGTGGCCCCAGGGCTCGCCCAGACCGTCGAGGGTCTGGATGAGGGTGGTCAGCGCCTTGCTCAGATCGATGGCCCCTTGGTGGAAGGCAGGTGCCGCCGCCTTGATGTCCGCGGTCTTGATGTCCAGGACCTTGCCGGGGACCTTGCCGTCGCCCATCGATGAACCCCCGTTCGCAGGCGCGGTCTCCGACTCTATGGTGGTGGGTTCAAGGAGAGATCATGTCTGGGTAATGCAAAGGCAATGCAAAGGCAATGCCGGTTACTGGAACTTGGCATCCACGCAGTTCATGAAGGCCGCCTAGTGCCAACTGGTAATCCTGGTCACAATGCCGCGTGCCGGGCGGTCGCATAGTTGGGCGCAACGCGTGGCCTGGGCCGGGCACTTGAGTTTCCGCAGCTTGGCGCGCGGAGGTCGTCGGGTGCGGACACGATCAGGGCTTTGAGCTGGTTGATCGCGGCGGTGGAGGCGAGAACCGCGCCGTGGCGGGTAGCGAGCAGGACACGGAGAGCCTCCCGTTCGCCGCGGAGCCGGGGCTGGATCAGGTGCTCGGCGGAGAGTGCTTCCTTGGCGGCCACGGATGGCGTCGACCATGTCGGTCTTGCGGCCGCCACGGGACAGCGGGCTGCTTGGGGCGGCAGACCTCCACGGCACGCTCGCCAGCCTGGTCGAGGAAGGGGGCCAGGCCGGCACCGTAGCTGCCGATACCCTCGAGCGCCCAGCAGCGGCGGCCGGCGATCTGCTGGCGGGCGAAGTCGAGCAGGCGGCGGTAACCCCGAGCGTTTGCCGGGGCATCAGTGCTGGACAGGACCGCACCGATGGGGCTGACGGCCGCAGCGGCGAGGGTGTCGCGGTGGGTGTCGACGCCGATGATGCCGTCGACCTGTGCTGCGAGCATGGTTACGCGGTTGTTCTCCCGCCCAGGGCAAACACCACGCTCAAGCCCTCCTCTGCCTCGCGAGACGACGAGCCGACGTGCTCTTCGCGATGCTCCGGAACGGGGCCTTCTACGAGCCTCAGCCTGTCCGGGCCGTCGTCTGGCAGACCTAGACCATGGTCAGAATGATGAGTGGGGCTGTAGTCGATCTTCCAGTCGGCATAGACCCCACAGAATCCGCCCCTGATGCACCGCAGGCCTACGGTCACCCAGCGGACCGACCCGTCGTCGCCGAGCGAGGACGCGATCGCGGCCTCGACTCCTCACCCCCGCACGGGCAGCTGGCCGCACCAGGCTCGTCGCCCTTCCGGGACTCCTCGTTCCAGGACTCCTCGCTATCCGCAATGAACGCACGGCTGCTGCAGACAGAACACTCCCGTTCCCCCCGGACGCGTTGACTGGCACGAAGAACACCCGGCCGCTACGCCCCTCACAAGTGGCAGGAGCATGGGGGCACCCCCGCCCCAGTCCTGTCCCACCTACACTCGCAGTTTCAGAGCAGCCACGGTCTGTGAGCTACCCCCTTGTATACGGGGGATTCCTCGGGCCATTTTCAGTACGGGCCGATTTCCCCCGTCCCCGACGGCCGCAGCCCCCAGCGATCAAGGCGACTCGCTCTCCTGCCAAGCCACCCGTCGACCCCGCCCGTCAGGGTCGGAGGGCGGTGCAAGTGGGTCCACAGACGACTCTTCCCATTCCCTGCGTCCCATCAGCGTCCCAACTTGTGCGTCCAGGCCCGTACGGTTCGACGATTACGGCTCCCCTCGACCATGAACCCACGCATCCGCCCAGGTCAACGCATCGTGAACCTCCGCAGCCCCAACCGCCGTCGAAGTCAGGAGCAGCGGATTCAGTCCGTTCGCCCAAAATCCTGAATCCGCACCCCTGCTGAGACGTTTCTGCAGGTCAGAAGCCTGCATGGTGGGGCGGGTGGGACTCGAACCCACGGCCGACGGATTATGAGTCCGCTGCTCTAACCGGCTGAGCTACCGCCCCATAGCGGCGTGTCGCGTACAAGTGTGCGCGCCGTCTGCCGCAGCATAGCCGCTCATACGATCTCCTGCTTCAGGATGGTCGGCTTCTGCGCTGCTCATGACCTTGAGGACCTCGACGCAGGCACGGCGGTTCCCCCGGGCATGAAAAAGGACCCCCAAGGGGTCCTCGTTCATCGCGCTCCCCCGACTGGACTCGAACCAGTAACCTGCCGGTTAACAGCCGGCTGCTCTGCCAATTGAGCTACGGAGGACCGAAGCTCCCCCGACTGGACTCGAACCAGTAACCTGCCGGTTAACAGCCGGCTGCTCTGCCAATTGAGCTACGGAGGATCGCCTCGTTTGCATCGAACGTACCTCCCCGGGTATTCGCCAGGGGGCGCTCGCTCGCTGCGACACATACATTAGCGCAAGCAGGGGGGTGGTCCGCCAATCGGTTCGCCCCTGCGCCCACGTCGCACCGCAGACCTAGGCAAGGGAAGGGTGGCAGCCATGCGCTACCGGCTCACGTTCGTCGCCGGACTGGCCCTCGGTTACGTGCTCGGCACGAGGGCCGGACGCGAGCGCTACGAGCAGCTGAAGAAGTCCGCTCGGCGGATCGCGCAGAACCCGGCCGTCCGCAACACGGCCGAGACCGCCGCCCAGCAGGGCCGCCAGTACGCCGGCAAGGCCTTCCACACGGTCAGCGACAGGGTCGGCGACCGGGTCCCGGAGACGGTGGCCCAGCGGGTGCGTTCCCTTCGGGAGCGGAACCTGAACGGCACGCCTGAGGACGACTGGGGCACCAGCAACACGTAGGCGTGCACGCATCCCCACGCCCTTGGGCGCCCTGGGCCACCGCATCCACAGGAATGCTGCAAAATTCAGGGCATGGGGATAGTCGCCGGCTTGGACAGCTCACCGGACTTCACACGCATCGTGGTCTGCGACACGGACACCGGTGCCGTGCTGCGGCAGGGGTACGCCCCGCATCCAGTGGAGGGCCGGCCCAGCGACGTGGACCCGCAGGCCTGGCTGCTCTCGCTCGGAGAGGCGGCCGGCGGCGGCCTCCTGGAGGGCGTGCAGGCCATCGGCGTGTCGGCCCAGCAGAACGCGCTGGTCCCGCTGGACGCCCAGGGCAACACCGTGCGCCCGGCGCTGGTCGGCGCGGACAAGCGGGCGCAGGTCGCGGCGGCGGATCTCGTCGACGCGCTCGGCGGCCGGGAGGCCTGGGCGCAGGCCGTCGGGTGCGTACCGGTTGCCGCGCAGCCGGTCACCAAGCTGCGCTGGCTCGCCAAGAGCGAGCCCGAGAACGCCCGCCGCACGGCCGTACTGCTCCAGGCGCACGACTGGCTGGTCTGGCAGTTGCTCGGCCGGCCGGTGCGCAGGACCACCGATCGCGGTGGGGCGTCCGGGACCGGGTACTGGTCGGCTGCCACCGGCGCCTACCGGCCCGAGCTGGTCGAGCTGGCGCTCGGCCATCAGGCGATGCTGCCGGAGGTGATCGGCCCGTCGGACGCGGCCGGTACGACCCCGGAGGGGCTGCTGATCTCCGCCGGGACCGGGGAGACCATGGCCGCCGCGTTCGGGCTCGGTATCGGGCTGGGGGATGCCGTCGTGTCCCTCGGTGCCTCGGGCTCCGTGATGGCCGTGCACCCCGAGGCCCTCGCCGACCAGTCCGGGATGATCACCTCGCTCGCCGACGCCACCGGCATGCATCTGCCGGTCGTGACCACCCTGAACGCCGTACGGACCCTGCGCGGGACCGCCGAACTCCTCGGGCTGCCGGACCTGGAGAGCCTGTCCGAGCTGGCGATGAAGTCCACGCCGGGCGCGCACGGACTCGTCCTGCTCCCCTATCTGGAGGGTGAGCGGACGCCGAATCTGCCGCACACCGCCGGGACGATCGCGGGCCTCAGGCGCGAGTCGATGAAGCCCGAGCATCTGGCGCGGGCCGCGTTCGAGGGCATGCTGTGCGGGCTCGGCGACGCGCTGGACGTGCTGCGCGGGCGGGGCGTGGACGTGCGGCGGATCTTCCTGCTCGGCCAGGCCGCCGAGCTGCCCGCCGTGCAGGCCTCGGCGCCCTCGCTGTTCGGCGCGCAGGTCGTCGTACCGCAGCCCGCGGACTACGCGGCGATCGGCGCGGCCCGGCAGGCGGCCTGGGCGCTAGGTGTGTCGCAGGGCGCGCTCGATCCGCGTACCCCGCCTGTCTGGCAGGGCGCGGCGGCGCAGGTGCTGGAGCCGGGCGACGAGCTGCCCGTGGGGCAGGCGGTGCGCCAGCAGTTCACGGCGGTGCGGGAGCAGACCCACCCGGGGGCGTTCCGCTCTTAGCTCAAGAGGCCGGTCCGAGGCGTTAATCGGTTGAGGTAACGCGGGTGGAGTGTCCGACGATAGGGGCCAAGGGCAACCGACCAGCCCCCACCCGCCGACTGCGAGAGACGCAACGTGCTCATACGACTTCTGCGGACCTATCTCAGGCCCTACAGGAAACCCATCGCCCTACTGGTGCTGCTGCAGTTCCTGCAGACCTGCGCCACCCTCTACCTGCCCACACTGAACGCGCACATCATCGACAACGGTGTCGTGAAGGGGGACACGGACTACATCCTGTCCTTCGGCGCCCTGATGATCGGCATCTCGCTCGCGCAGGTCGTCTGCAACATCGGTGCCGTGTACTTCGGTGCGCGGACCGCCTCCGCGCTCGGCCGGGACGTGCGCGGTGCCGTCTTCGACCGGGTGCAGTCCTTCTCCGCGCGCGAGGTGGGTCACTTCGGGGCGCCCTCGCTCATCACGCGTACGACGAACGACGTACAGCAGGTCCAGATGCTGGCCCTGATGACGTTCACGCTGATGGTGTCGGCGCCCATCATGTGCGTGGGCGGCATCGTGCTGGCGCTCGGCCTGGACGTGCCGCTGTCCGGGGTGCTGGTCGCCGTCGTGCCGGTGCTGGCGATCTGCGTGACGCTCATCGTGCGCCGGCTGCGCCCGCTGTTCCGGTCGATGCAGGTCCGCCTGGACACAGTGAACCGGGTGCTGCGCGAGCAGATCACCGGCAACCGGGTGATCCGCGCCTTCGTGCGCGACGAGTACGAGCAGGGCCGGTTCGGGAAGGCCAACGGCGATCTCACCGAGATGCAGCTGGCCACCGGCCGGATGCTCGCGCTGATGTTCCCGATGGTCATGACGGTGGTGAACCTGTCGTCGATCGCGGTGGTGTGGTTCGGCGCGCACCGCATCGACAGCGGCGGGATGCAGATCGGTGACCTGACCGCCTTCCTCGCCTATCTGATGCAGATCGTCATGTCCGTGATGATGGCGACCTTCATGTTCATGATGGTGCCGCGCGCGGAGGTGTGCGCCGAGCGCATCGACGAGGTCCTCGGGACCGACTCCAGCGTGGTGCCGCCCCTCGCGCCGGTCACCGAGCTGCGCCGGCACGGCCACCTGGAGATCCGGGGCGCGGGCTTCCGCTATCCGGGTGCCGAGGAGCCGGTGCTGAAGTCCATCGACCTGGTGGCCCGGCCCGGGGAGGTGACGGCCGTGATCGGCTCCACCGGCAGCGGGAAGTCGACGCTGCTCGGGCTGGTCCCGCGGCTGTTCGACGCCACCGAGGGCGAAGTGCTGGTCGACGGCGTGGACGTCCAGGAGGTCGACCCGAGGCTGCTCGCGCGGACGGTCGGACTGGTGCCGCAGAAGCCGTACCTGTTCGCGGGGACGGTCGCCACCAACCTGCGCTACGGCAACCCGGACGCCACCGACGAGGAGCTGTGGCACGCGCTTCAGGTGGCGCAGGCCAAGGACTTCGTGAGCAAGCTGGAGGGCGGCCTGGACGCGCCGATCGCGCAGGGCGGTACGAACGTCTCCGGCGGCCAGCGCCAGCGGCTCGCCATCGCCCGCACCCTGGTCCAGCGGCCGGAGATCTACCTCTTCGACGACTCCTTCTCCGCGCTCGACTACGCCACCGACGCGGCCCTGCGCACCGCGCTCGCCCGCGAGACCGCCGAGGCGACCGTCGTCATCGTCGCCCAGCGGGTGGCGACCATCCGGGAGGCGGACCGGATCATCGTGCTGGACGAGGGCCGGGTCGTCGGCTCCGGCCGGCACCACGAGCTGATGGCGGGCAACGAGACCTACCGGGAGATCGTGCTCTCCCAGCTGACGGAAGCGGAGGCTGCCTGATGGCCGGGCCCATGGGACGCATGATGGCCGGGGGCGGCCCCGACCAGCGCTCGATGGACTTCAAGGGGTCGGGCAAACGGCTCGTCTCCCTGTTCAGACCGGAACGGCTCACGATCTACGGCCTGCTGCTGTGCGTGGTCGTCAGCGTGACCCTCAGCGTGATCGGCCCCAAGATCCTCGGCCGGGCCACCGACCTGGTCTTCTCCGGCATCATCGGCCGGCAGATGCCGGCCGGGGCCACCAAGGAGCAGGTCCTCGACCGGATGCGGGCCCATGGCCAGGGCTCCATCGCGGACATGCTGAAGAGCACCGACTTCACTCCCGGCAAGGGCATCGACTTCGGCGCCGTCGGGAACGTCCTGCTGCTCGCGCTCTGTACGTTCATGGTCGCCGGTCTGCTGATGGCGGTGGCGACGCGGCTGGTCAACCGGGCCGTGAACCGCACGATGTACCGGATGCGCGAGTCCGTGCAGATGAAGCTGTCGCGGCTGCCGCTGTCGTACTTCGACAAGCGCCAGCGCGGCGAGGTGCTCTCCCGCGCGACCAACGACATCGACAACATCGGGCAGACGCTCCAGCAGTCGATGGGCCAGCTGATCAACTCGCTGCTGACCATCATCGGCGTGCTGGTGATGATGTTCTACGTCTCCTGGATCCTGGCGCTGGTCGCCCTGGTCACCGTGCCGCTGTCGTTCCTGGTGGCCACCCGGGTCGGCAAGCGCTCGCAGCCGCACTTCGTGCAGCAGTGGCGCTCCACCGGCAAGCTGAACGCGCACGTCGAGGAGATGTACACCGGGCACACCCTGGTGAAGGTGTTCGGCCGGCAGCAGGAGTCGGCGCAGCAGTTCGCCGAGCAGAACGAGGCGCTGTACGAGGCCGCGTTCAAGGCGCAGTTCAACAGCGGCGTCATGCAACCGCTGATGATGTTCGTGTCGAACCTGAACTACGTCCTGGTGGCGGTGGTCGGTGGCCTCCGTGTCGCTTCGGGTGCCCTGTCCATCGGTGACGTCCAGGCCTTCATCCAGTACTCGCGGCAGTTCTCGATGCCGCTGACGCAGGTCGCGTCGATGGCGAACCTGGTGCAGTCCGGTGTCGCCTCGGCCGAGCGGATCTTCGAACTCCTGGACGCGGAGGAGCAGGAGGCGGATCCGGTGCCGGGCGAGCGGCCGGCTCAGCTGCGCGGCCGGGTGCGGCTGGAGCACGTGTCCTTCCGGTACGACCCGGAGAAGCCGCTGATCGAGGACCTCTCGCTCACGGTGGAGCCCGGGCACACGGTGGCGATCGTCGGTCCGACCGGCGCGGGCAAGACGACGCTGGTCAACCTGCTGATGCGGTTCTACGACGTGTCGGGCGGCCGGATCACCCTCGACGGGGTCGACATCCGGAAGATGTCCCGGGACGAACTCCGGTCCGGCATCGGCATGGTGCTGCAGGACACCTGGCTGTTCGGCGGCACGATCGCGGAGAACATCGCGTACGGGGCGTCCAGGGAGGTCACCCGCGGGGAGATCGAGGAGGCGGCACGGGCGGCGCACGCCGACCGGTTCATCCGCACCCTCCCCGACGGGTACGACACCGTGATCGACGACGAGGGCACCGGCGTCAGCGCGGGTGAGAAGCAGCTCATCACCATCGCGCGGGCGTTCCTGTCCGACCCGACGATCCTGGTGCTGGACGAGGCGACGAGCTCGGTCGACACCCGGACTGAGGTGCTGATCCAGAAGGCGATGGCCAAGCTGGCGGCGGGACGGACGTCGTTCGTGATCGCGCACCGGCTGTCGACGATCCGGGACGCGGACACGATTCTCGTCATGGAGAACGGGTCGATCGTGGAACAGGGCGCGCACGCGGAGCTGTTGGCCGCCGACGGTGCGTATGCCCGGCTGTACAAGGCCCAGTTCGCGCAGGCTGTGGCCGAGGTGGACTAGGCACGGGGGCCGCAGTCCGGCGGCCCCCTTTCAGTCCAGGTAACCCCTCAGCTGATCCGCGAATGCGTGATCCCGGAGCTTGTTGAGGGTCTTGGACTCGATCTGCCGTATCCGCTCCCGGGTCACCCCGAACAGCCGGCCTATCTCCTCCAGCGTGCGGGGGCGGCCGTCGATGAGGCCGTAGCGAAGCTGAACGACCTTGCGCTCGCGTTCGCCGAGGGTGGACAGCACGGCCTCCAGGTGCTCCCGGAGCAGCAGGAACGCCGCCGATTCCACCGGGCTCGCCGCGTCGCCGTCCTCGATCAGGTCGCCGAGGGCCACGTCGTCCTCCTCGCCGACCGGGGCGTGCAGCGAGACCGGTTCCTGGGCCAGGCGCAGCACCTCGGAGACCCGCTCGGGCGGCAGGTCGAGGTGCGCGGCGACCTCTTCGGGCGTCGGCTCGTAGCCCCGCTCCTGGAGCATGCGGCGCTGCACCCGGATGACCCGGTTGATCAGCTCCACCACGTGCACCGGGACGCGGATGGTGCGGGCCTGGTCGGCGAGGGCCCGGGACATGGCCTGGCGGATCCACCAGGTGGCGTACGTCGAGAACTTGTAGCCGCGGGCGTAGTCGAACTTCTCCACCGCCCGGATCAGCCCGAGGTTGCCCTCCTGGACCAGGTCGAGCATGGTCAGCCCGCGCCCGACGTACCGCTTGGCGACGGAGACCACGAGCCGCAGATTGGCCTCGATCAGCCGCCGCTTGGCCATCCGGCCCAGCACCACCAGCCGGTCCAGATCCAGGGCCAACTGGCTGTCCAGATCGGGGGTGTTGATCAGCTTCTCCTCGGCGAACAGGCCGGCCTCGACGCGGCGGGCGAGTTCGACCTCCTCGGCGGCGGTGAGCAGCGGGATGCGGCCGATCTCGCGCAGGTACTGGCGGAACAGGTCGGCCGAGGGGCCGCTGGTGTCGGCCCGGGCCGCGACCGGTGGCTCGACGGGCTCGGCGGCCTCCAGCGGTTCGTCGTCCTCCTCGGGCTCGTCCACGAGCGCTTCCGCCGGTGGTTCCGTCGGCTCGGCGGGCACCGCCTCCGGGTGCAGGGTGGGGCGGCTCTGCGGGGGCACGGCCACGAGGACGTCCAGCTCTGCGTCCGGCTCGTCCGCGGTCGTGCCGGTGGTACTGGTGGCACTGGTGGCGCTGTCGGTCTGGGTGAGGGTCTGGGTCTGCACGGGGGCGACCTCCAGGATGATCGCTGCTGAAGGTTGTGCGGCAGCGGTACTTCGGGAGCGGAGAGTCGACGGCCTGCGCTCCGAGGACTCGGGCACCGGACCCAGTGTGGGGTACGACACATCCCCGCCACGAGGGGCTTGCGGTGACTTTTTGCGTCCGGTCCGTGACCGGATGGTGATCGGCGCAGGAAAACCGGGGGCCGTGTCCCGCCTTGATCTGGGAGGATCCCCGGGTGTCCGGACTTCTGTACGAAAGCCATGTCACCGTCCGCTGCGCCGACCCCGCCGAGACGGAGCGGCTGCGCGGCTGGGCGGACGCGGCCGGGCTGAAGCTGACGCACATCGTGCTGGCCCGCGGCCGGATGCGGGACCAGCCGATGCTGACCCTGGCCGGTTCGGCCTCGTACGCCGAGCAGTCGGCCCGGGCGGAACGGACGGTGGCGGCGCTGCGGTCGGCGGGTTTCACGCCGGTCCGGGTGAAGACGGAGTCGGTGCCGTGGGCGCCGGAGGTGCCGCAGGGGCCGTGCGGGGGCGCGCACTATTTCGAGCACCATGTGAAGCTCCTGCTGGACGCCGGCACGGACCTCGCCGAGCTGACCGACCGGGTCGTCCCGCACGGCGCGCACCTGTCGTGGAACGCTCGCCGGGTACGCGAGGGCGGACGGCACGAGCGGTTCGTGACGCAGCGCTGCCGGGGCGTCCGCGACGCGGAGGCCGAAGCGGCGCTGCGGCTGCTGCTCGCGGAGCTGGACGGGCTCGAAGTGCTGGGCGTGGAACGGGAGTTCGTGCTGTACGACAGTGACGAGTCGGTGGACGACGGGTGGATCGAGGAGCCGATGGTTCAGGGGGTGCGGAGATGAGCGGGACAGAGCGGGAACGGCCGACCTGGGATGTGCCCCGGACACTGACCTGGATACCGGGCGACGACATGACCCAGCGCCCCGTCTTCGAACCGGCCCTCAAGCAGTACCAGAACGCCTACCGCGCCACCGACCCCGTCTTCACCGACCCGGTACGCGGCGAGGCCTGGCGTACGGCCCGGCGGCAGGCACTGCACCTGGTCCTGGCCGCGATCGCCGACTCGGAGTGGGCGGACGCGCTGGTGCTGCGCGGCAGCCTGCTGATGTCGCTGTGGTTCGGGGAGGCGGCCCGCGAGCCCGGTGACCTGGACTTCGTCGTCGTACCGGCGGACTGGGGGATCGAGGAGGCGCGCACGGACCGGATGATCGGGGGGATCGCGGAGGCCGCGCAGGCCGGCGGGGGTGAGATCCGCTTCTCGGCGCGCGACGCGGCCGTGGAGGACATCTGGACCTACGAGCGCGTCCCCGGCCGCCGCATGGTCCTGCCCTGGTCGGCTCCCGGCCTGCCCGGCGGGCATGTGCAGCTGGACTTCGTCTTCAACGAGCGGCTGCCGGAGGCACCCGAGCCGGTGGGGCTGCCGGGCGGCGCGGTGCTGCTCGCCGCGACGCCGGGGCTGTCGCTCGCCTGGAAGCTCATGTGGCTGATCACCGACCTCTACCCGCAGGGCAAGGACCTGTACGACGCCGCCCTCCTCGCCGAGCGCCATCCGCTCTCCCACGAGCTGCTGCAGCAGGTGCTCAGGGAGTCCGGCGAGTGGCCCAACCCCGCCATGGAGAAGCCGGTCCCCCTGGCGGACCTCGCAGAGGCGGCCCACCATGTCGAGTGGCACCACTTCGTCACCGAGTATCCCCAATTCGCCGACCGCGAGGGGGAGTTCGTGGACCGCTTGGTGCGCGCCGTGACCCCGGCCTTCCCGCCCGAGGCCGGCTAGAGCGCCACCGCCCCGCGCTCCCGCAACGCCTGGTCGTACTGCTGCAGCACCCACATCTCGTTCTGTACGGCGGCCAGCCGGGCGGGGTCGCCGCCGGTGGCGAGGCGGGTCAGCTGGGACTGGATGTCGTGGATGCGGCGCTCGACGGCGCGGCGGCGGATCTGGACCAGGACCGTGCCGGCGTAGGTCTCGTCGACCGTGCGGCGCAGGATCGGCTCGACGGCCAGCTCGGTGACCATCGCGCGGACGGTGTCGTCCGGGGCGGCTTCCCGGACCCTGACCAGGTATTCCTGCGGGTCGGCTACGCCGTACTCGGCGCCGCCCGCCTCCGCGATCGCCTGGCGCACGGCCGCGTACGGCGGCGCGGTGAACTCGTCCACGCCGTAGGCGTCGAAGGCCGGGGAGACCAGCTCGGGGCGCTGGAGGGCGAGTTTGAGCAGTTCGCGTTCTGCGGCGTAGACGGGGTTGCGCAGGGTGAGGGCGGGGCCGCTGCTCGCCGGGCGCGGTGCCGCCGCCCACTGCTGGTCGGCCGGGCGGGAACGCCCCTGCTGCTGCGTGCCCTTGCCCTCCCGGGCCCAGCGGGCCAGCTGGGCCACGCGCCGGACCACGAACTGGGTGTCGAGGATGCCGAGCATGCCGGCCAGTTCGACGGCGACCTCGTGCTGGGCGCCGCTGTTCTTGATGCGGGCGACGATCGGCGCTGCCTCGTCCAGCGCCGCCGCGCGGCCGGCCGGGGTGTCCAGGTCGTAGCGGCTCACGATCTGGCGGAGCGCGAACTCGAAGAGGGGGGTCCGCGGTTCGGCCAGGTCCGCCACCGCCTCGTCGCCCTTGGCCAGGCGCAGCTCGCACGGGTCCATGCCGTCGGGCGCGATGGCGATGTAGGTCTCGGCGGCGAACTTCTGGTCGTCCTCGAAGGCGCGCAGGGCGGCCTTCTGGCCGGCCGCGTCGCCGTCGAAGGTGAAGATCACGCGTGCGCTGCCGTTGTCCATCAGCAGGCGGCGGAGGATCTTGATGTGCTCGCCGCCGAAGGCCGTACCGCAGGTCGCGATCGCGGTCGTCACTCCGGCGAGGTGGCAGGCCATGACGTCGGTGTAGCCCTCGACCACCACCGCGCGGCTGGCCTTGGCGATCTCCTTCTTCGCCAGGTCGATGCCGTACAGCACCTGGCTCTTCTTGTAGATCGCCGTGTCGGGCGTGTTCAGGTACTTCGGGCCGTTGTCCGCCTCGTACAGCTTGCGGGCGCCGAAGCCGACGACCTCGCCGCCGATGTCCCGGATGGGCCACATCAGACGGCCCCGGAAGCGGTCGATGGGGCCGCGACGGCCCTCCTGGGACAGCCCGGAGAGGATCAGTTCCTTGTCGGTGAAGCCCTTGCCGCGCAGGTAGCGGGTGAGGTGGTCCCAGCCCTGGGGGCTGTAGCCGACGCCGAAGTGGACGGCGGCGGCCTGGTCGAAGCCGCGCTCGGCGAGGAAGATCCGGCCGGTCTCGGCCTCGGGGCTGGTGGCGAGCTGCTCGGCGTACCACTGCGCGGCGATCTTGTGTGCCTCGACCAGGCGGATGCGCTCGCCGCGCTGGTGGGCCGGGTTGTACCCGCCCTCCTCGTAACGCAGCGTGATGCCGGCCTGGGCGGCGAGCCGCTCCACCGCCTCCGAGAAGGAGAGGTGGTCCACCTTCATCACGAAGGTGATGGTGTCGCCGCCCTCCTGGCAGCCGAAGCAGTGGAAGAGTCCCTTGCTCGGGCTGACCTGGAAGGACGGCGACTTCTCGTCGTGGAACGGGCACAGGCCCTTGAGGTTGCCGCCGCCCGCGCCCCGCAGCTGGAGGTACTCGGAGACCACGGCGTCGATCGGGACCGCGTCCCGTACCGCCTTCACGTCCTCGTCGTTGATCCGTCCTGCCACGCGTGAATTCTACGGGGGCGCTGTGACAGTCCCGGTCCTCAGGAAGTGAGGCTGTCCAGCGGTACGTGCGGGTCGGCCAGGGCCTCCGTGTCCACCTGGGCCCTGGAGCGGATCAGCTTCTGGATCTGCTCTGTGACATCCCACACGTTCACGTTCATCCCGGCCAGCACCCGTCCCTCCTTCACCCAGAAGGCGATGAACTCCCGCTTTCCGGCGTCGCCCCGGATCACCACCTGGTCGTACGACCCGGCCGGCGCCCAGCCGCTGTACTCCATGCCCAGGTCGTACTGGTCGGTGAAGAAGTACGGCACACGGTCGTACGTCACGTCCTGACCCAGCATCGCGCGGGCCGCCGCCGGGCCGCCGTTCAGCGCGTTCGCCCAGTGCTCGACCCGCACCCGGGTGTCGAACAGGGCGAGGGGGAAGTTCGCCACGTCACCGGCCGCGTAGATGTCCGGGTCGGACGTGCGCAGCCGCTCGTCGACGACGATGCCGCCGCCGTGCGCCCGGTCGGCGATCTCCAGGCCCGCCGCCTCCGCGAGGCCGACCCGGGGCGCCGCCCCGATCGCGGCGAGGACGTCGTGCGCCGGGTGCTCCTCGCCGTCGTCGGTGCGGGCCGCGAGGACCATGCCGTCCTGGCCGACGATCTCGGTGAGCTGCCGCCCGAAGTGGAAGCGGACGCCGTGCTCGCGGTGCAGCTCCGCGAAGACGCCGCCCAGCTCGGGGCCGAGGACCCCGTGCAGCGGGGTCGGCGCCGGTTCGATCACCGTGACCTCCGCGCCGTACTCGCGGGCCGCCGCCGCGACCTCCAGGCCGATCCAGCCGGCGCCCGCGATCACGATGTGGCCGTTGTCCCGGCCGAGCGAGCTCAGCACGCCCTTGAGCCGCTCGGCGTGCGCGAGCCGGCGCAGATGGTGCACGCCCGCCAGGTCGGTGCCCGGGATGTCCAGGCGGCGGGGCTCGGCGCCGGTGACCAGCAGCAGCTTGTCGTAGCGGACGAGGGTGCCGTCGTCGCCGAAGCGGACCGTCTTCGCGCCGCGGTCGACGCGGTCCACGAACTGGCCGAGGTGCAGCTCGATGTCGTTCTGCGCGTACCAGGCCGGTTCGTGCACGAAGACGCTGTCGCGCTCCTCCTTGCCGAGCAGATACCCCTTGGACAGCGGCGGCCGCTCGTAGGGGTGGTCGCGCTCGTCACTGATCAGTATCACCCGGCCGGTGAAGCCCTCCGCCCGGAGCGTCTCGGCCGCCTTCGCGCCGGCGAGTCCGCCCCCGACGATGACGAATGTCTGATCCGCGTCGACCACTTGATGCCTCCTCGTAAGGGTGCCGCCACATGCGAGCGTCCCGCACGCGACGTGATGCGGGAAGAGGGAGTGACCCGATCAGGCCACGGACGGTCATGTTCCTCTCACATATGCCCCGTAAGTCTCGCGTGCAGCGAGCGCGCGGAGGCGTCGGTGAGGGAGGCGATCTGGTCGACGATCACCCGCTTGCGTGCGTGGTCGTCGCCTGCCCCGTCGAACAGTGCCCGAAACTGGGGATCCAGCCCGTCCGGCGCGCGGGCGGTGAGCGCCTCCGCCAGTTCCGCCACGACGACCCGCTGGTCCGCGCGCAGCCGCTCCTGCTCGGCGCGCTGCATCACATACCGGTCCGCGACCGCCTTGAGCACCGCGCACTCCATGCGGGCCTCGCGGGGTACGACGAGCTCGGCGTCGTACCGGGTGAGCCGGCCGGTGCCGTACGCGGCGCGGGTGGCGCCCTCGGCGGCCAGGCAGAACCGGCCGATGAGCTGGCTGGTGGCGTCCTTCAGGCGGGCCTGGGCGACCGCGGTGCCGTCGTAGCCGTGCGGCCACCACTCCTCGTCCTGGAGCCGGTCGAGGGCGGCGGAGAGCTCGGCCGGGTCGGTGTCGGCGGGGACGTACCGGCCGATGGCTACCTCGAACACCGCCTGCCGCTCGGGTTCGGCGTGCAGGCAGTTGGGGTCGATGTGGCCGGCGTGCAGGCCGTCCTCGACGTCGTGCACCGAGTACGCCACGTCGTCCGCCCAGTCCATGACCTGGGCCTCGAAGCAGGTGCGGGTGCCGGGGGCGTGCGCTCTGACCCAGTCGAAGACCGGGCGGTCGTCCTCGTAGACCCCGAACTTCTTCGACGCCGGGTCGGTGGGGTGGGCGCCGCGCGGCCAGGGGTACTTGGTGGCGGCGTCGAGGGTGGCGCGGGTGAGGTTGAGGCCGACGGAGCGGTCCTCGGTGAATCGTTTGGGCTCGATGCGGGTGAGGAGCCTGAGGGACTGGGCGTTGCCCTCGAAGCCGCCGCAGTCGTCGGCGAAGGCGTTCAGGGCCTGTTCGCCGTTGTGGCCGAAGGGTGGGTGGCCGAGGTCGTGGGCCAGGCAGGCGGCCTCCACCAGGTCGGGGTCACAGCCGAGGGCCGCGCCCAGCTCCCGGCCCACCTGGGCGCATTCCAGGGAGTGGGTGAGCCTTGTTCGGGGGCTGGCGTCCCATTCCTGGCTGCGGGTGCCCGGGGTGACCACCTGGGTTTTACCGGCGAGGCGCCGCAGCGCGGCGGAGTGGAGGATGCGGGCGCGGTCACGTTGGAAGGCGGTGCGGCCGGGGCGTTTGTCCGGCTCGGGGGCCCAACGCTCCGCTGAGGTCGGGTCGTAGGTTCCGTTGGGTGTGCCTTCCATGATTCGACAGTAAGCGTCGGCAGTGACAAAAGGGTGTTGGCGGTGCGCCCAATCGTCTGCCGGGGTGTGTCGTTCGGCGGGTGCGGATGCGTGCCCCGCTGTTTCTTTCAAGCTGAAGCCAGTTCCGCCTGCCTCGTCACCCGTGCCTGGTCGTACCGGTGCAGGATCAGGCGCGCCATTGCCGGGTGAGCGCCCAGCGGGGCCGACGCCATCCACGGTGCCGCCTTTGCGCACTGCGTCGCGAAACGTCCCGGAGCCGTGAAGCAGGAGGCGATCGCCACCCGGTGCCGGCCGCGCGCCGCCAGTGCCCGTACCGCCGTCGGGACGGTCGGCGTTGCCGCCGAGGCGTAGGCCGGGACGACCGGCACCCCCAGCCGATCCGCGAGCAGGCGGGCCGTGCGGCGGGTGTCGGTGGTCGAGTCGGGGTCGCGGGAACCGGCGGCGGCCAGGACGACCGCGCTCGCACGGCGAGCGGGCGGGTCCATGGCCGTGGGCCAGCCGGCCTCGACCAGGCGGTCGAGGAGGGTCTCCACCAGGAGCGGGTGCGGGCCGAGCGGGGCGGCCAGGCGGGTGGGGGCCGAGGCGGTGGCGGCCATCTCGGGGATGTCCTGTTTGACGTGGTAGCCGCGGGAGAGGAGCAGCGGGACCAGGACGGCGGGGGTGTCGCCGAGCGTGGCGAGGGCGTCCGGCAGCAGGGGGGCGTTCAGCTCGATGTGGCCGAGGTGGACGGGGAGGGCGGGGCGCAGTTCGCGCACCCGGTCCCCAAGCGTCCGTACGGTCTCCAGCGCGCGCGGGTCACGGCTGCCGTGGGCGACCAGGACGAGGGGGGGCGGGGCCGTGCGGCGGTGGCCGAGCGGGGAGACCAGCCGGAGTCGGCCGGCGAGCTGGCTGCTGATGCTGTCCATGAGGTGCGCCGTGCTGTCGAGGTGGACGCGGGGCTCGGACCGGGGAGGATGCGACGCCGTCATGAAAGGATCCTGACGGCGCCAGGTTGCGTGGCCGTTGCCGGGCCGTCACGAGCGTTTTCCGCTGCTTCACGTCGTACGGATGCTCGATGTGAGGCGAACCGGACGGCCGCCGGGGACGTCCTCCATGGTCGGAACCGGTCGGAGCCGATCCATGGGGGCCGTATGAAGATCCGTCGACCGCGGCTGCCGCGCACCCGCACGGGGCAGCGGCGGCTGGTGCAGGCCGTGATGGCCGGGTGCGTGCTGGCGCTGCTGCCGGCGACCTGGCTGTTCGTGTCCACGGCGGACCGGCTGCGCACGACGGCGGACGCCCCGCGCACGCAGGTCGCCATGGTGTTCGGGGCCGGGCTGTGGAACGGGGAGCCGTCGCCGTATCTCGCGCACCGGCTGGACGCGGCGGCGAAGCTGTACCGGGCGGGGCGGGTCGAGGTCGTCCTGGTGACCGGGGACAACAGCCGCAAGGACTACGACGAGCCCGACGCGATGCGCGCCTACCTCAGGAAACACGGGGTGCCGGACAAGCGGATCGTCAGCGACTACGCCGGGTTCGACACCTGGGACTCCTGTGTGCGGGCCAAGAAGATCTTCGGCGTGGACCGGGCCGTGCTGATCAGCCAGGGTTTCCACATCCGGCGGGCGGTGGCGCTGTGCGATGCGGCGGGGGTGGACTCGTACGGGGTCGGGGTCGACGCCAAGCACGATGTGACCTGGTACTACGGCGGGACGCGCGAGGTGTTCGCGGCGGGCAAGGCGGTGCTGGACGCGGTGTTCCATCCTGATCCGACGTTCCTCGGCCCGCGGGAGAACGGGGTCACCAAGGCGCTGGCTCAGGCGCGGGGCTGACGTGGAGATCACGGACCTCACGCCGCCGAGCGCCGCGTCCGGGAGGCGTTCCCGCTCGGCGAAGGGGTCGACTTCCGGGAGAGCGACGACGAGGACCCCGCGCAGGGCGCCTCATGCGGCCCGGAGCGGACGCTGCGGGCGGAGGAGCTGCGGGAACTGCTGCTGGACAGGCCGGTGCGGGAGGGACGGATCGCCGGGCTGAAGGTGTGGGGCGCGCGCGTCACCGGCGTGCTCCATCTGATGTACGGGACGGTCGACCACCCGGTCCGGCTGCGAGCCTGCTTCTTCGACGAGACCCCGAACCTGTACGGGGCGAGGATGCCCGCCCTGGTACTGACCGATTCGGTCCTTCCCGGGCTCACCGCGGGCACCCTCCACGTCGACGGGGCGCTGCGGATCACCTGCTGCCGTATCGCGGGTCGCGTACGGCTGGCGGGCGCGAAGATCTCCGGGGCGTTGTTCGCCAACCAGGCACGGCTCGGCCGCCTCGAGGAGGTCTGCGAGGAACCCGTCCTCCAGCTCGGCCACGCGGAGGTGGGTGCGGACGTGTGGGCCGTCGGGCTCGTCGCCCATGGCGAGGTCCGGCTCAAGGGGACCACCGGGGGCGGGCAGGTGAACCTCGACGACGCCGTGCCGCAGAACCCCGGCGGCACGGCACTGGACGCCGAGACCCTTTCGGTCGGCACCGATCTGCGGGGGATGCGGCTGCGTACCCACGGGCGGTTCAATCTGCGCGGTGCCCGCATTCCCCACCAGCTCAACCTCGCGTACGCCCGCCTGTCCCATCCGGAGGGACCGGCCCTGCGCGCCAGCAGCAGTGTCATCGGCGAGCTGTGGCTGCGCGAGGCCGCGCCCATCGAGGGTGCCGTCAATCTGCGCCGCGCCCAGGTGGAGCTGCTGCACGTGCCGCCCGAGGTCTGGCCCGAGCGCGTGCAGACCGACGGGCTCGGCTATCGCGTCCTGGCACCGCACCTGCCCGCCGAGCAGCGACTGCCGCTGCTGGAGCGTGAGGCCGGCGGCTATCTTCCCTATCCCTACGAGCAGCTCACCACCGCATACCGCACGGTGGGCGACGACGCCGCCGCGCGCACCTTCCAGCTGGCCAAGCTCCGCCGCCACCGGCGCGCCCCGCCGCCGTACGCACGGCTGTGGGGCTGTCTCCAGGACGCGGCCGTCGGCTACGGCTTCCGCCCGATGCGGGCCGCGGGCTGGCTGCTGCTCCTGCTGTGCACCGGCACGCTCGCCTTCGCCCTGCACCATCCGCCCGCGCTCAAGCCCTCCGAGGCGCCCGCGTTCAACCCGCTCTTCTACACCCTCGACCTGCTGCTGCCGATCATCGACTTCGGCCAGGAGGGGGCGTTCGCGCCGCACGGCTGGTATCAGTGGCTGTCGTATCCGCTGATCGTCACCGGCTGGGTGCTGGCGACGACGATCGCGGCGGGCGCCAGCCGCTCGCTGAGCCGGCAGTAGGGACCTCACGGCGTCACCGGCCCGGCGGGGAGGTCGCCGTGCCGGGCGTGTAACGGGAGGCGGTCGGGGCCGTAACACGCCCGACGCACGCTGGCGGCATGGAACCGATCGCCTCGACGCCCACCCACTGCCCGTACTGCGCCCTGCAGTGCGGGATGAACGTCACGCCCCTGCCCCAGGGGGGCGTCGAGGTGACCGAACGGACGGACTTCCCGGTGAACCGGGGCGCGCTGTGCGGCAAGGGCCGTACGGCGGCCGAGGTGCTGTCGCCCGCGGTGCGACTGACCTCGCCGCTGGTGCGCTCCGGGGGCCGGCTGGTCGAGGCGGGCTGGGCCGAGGCCCTGGACCGGATCGCCGAGCGGCTCGGGAGCATACGGCAGGAGTACGGCGCCGACGCGCTGGGCGTGTTCGGTGGGGGCGGGCTGACGAACGAGAAGGCGTACACGCTCGGCAAGTTCGCCCGGGTCGTGCTCGGCACCTCGCAGATCGACTACAACGGCCGGTTCTGCATGTCGTCGGCCGCGGCGGCGGGCACGAAGGCCTTCGGTCTCGACCGGGGTCTCCCCTTCCCCCTGGAGGACATCCCGAAGACAGGGTGCGTGATTCTCGTCGGCTCCAATCTGGCCGAGACCATGCCGCCGTCGCTGCGTTTCTTCACGGAACTCCGGGAGAACGGCGGCACGTTGATCGTCGTCGACCCGCGCAGGACGAGGACGGCCGAGCAGGCGGACCTGCACCTGGCCCCCCGCCCGGGCACCGATCTCGCCCTGGCCCTCGGCCTGTTGCACCTGGTGGTGGCCGAGGGCCGCACGGACGAGGAGTACATCCAGGAGCGGACCACCGGCTGGGAGCAGGCTCGCGCGGTGGCGATGGCGCACTGGCCGGAGCACGTGGAGCGGATCACGGGGGTGTCCGTTCCCGAACTCCGGGAGGCCGTACGGCTTTTCTGCGAGCCGGAGTCGGCGATGGTGCTCACCGCCCGCGGGCCGGAGCAGCAGTCCAAGGGCACGGACACGGTGGGCGCGTGGATCAACCTGTGCCTGGCGACCGGACGCGCGGGGCGGCCGTTGAGTGGTTACGGCTGCCTGACCGGGCAGGGCAACGGGCAGGGGGGCCGCGAACACGGCCAGAAGGCCGACCAGCTGCCCGGCTATCGCAAGCTGGACGACCCGGAGGCGCGGCGGCACGTGGCCGAGGTGTGGGGCGTCGACCCGGATGCGCTTCCCGGTCCCGGACGCAGCGCGTACGAGCTGCTCGACGCCCTGGGTGGGGACATCCGGGCGCTGCTGCTGATGGGCTCCAACCCGGTGGTGTCGGCGCCGCGCGCGGCACATGTCGAAGAACGTCTCAAGTCCCTCGGTTTCCTGGCTGTTTGTGACGTCGTGCTGTCGGAGACGGCCGAGCTGGCGGACGTGGTCCTCCCGGTCACCCAGTGGGCGGAGGAGAGGGGAACGACGACCAGTCTGGAGGGCAGGGTCCTGCTGCGCCGCCAGGCGATCACCCCGCCGCCCGGGGCCCGCAGCGACCTGTACGTCCTGCACGAGCTGGCGGCCCGCCTCGGTGTGGAGAAGGGCTTCCCGACCGACGCCGAGGAGGTCTTCGAGGAGCTGCGCCGGGCGAGCGCGGGCGGCCCGGCGGACTACTCGGGGATCACCTACGGGCGGCTGGCGGAGGAGAACGGGGTGTTCTGGCCGTGCCCGCGGAACGCGGACGCGGAGGCGGACCAGCCGGCCCACCCCGGTACCCCCCGCCTCTTCCTGGACCGCTTCGCCACGCAGGACGGCCGGGCCCGGTTCGTCGCCGTGGCGCACCGGGCGACGGCGGAGGAGCCAGACGCCGAATACCCGCTGCTGCTGACCACCGGACGGGTGGTCGCGCAGTACCAGTCGGGTGCGCAGACGCGGCGGGTCACCGAGCTGAACACCGCCGCCCCCGGCCCCTTCGTGGAGCTCCACCCCCGCCTCGCGGCCCGTATCGGCGCCGCCGAGGGGGATCCGGTGGCCGTGACCTCCCGCCGGGGCCGGGCGACCGCCCCCGCCCGGATCACGTCCGCCATCCGCCCCGACACCGTCTTCATGCCGTTCCACTGGCCCGGCGAGGGCCGTGCCAACACCCTGACGAACCCGGCGCTCGACCCGACGTCCCGGATGCCGGAGTTCAAGTCGTGCGCGGTGCGGGTGGAGGTCGTAGGGCCACAGCAGTAGCGCGGATCGGTCCGTGGGTCGCGGCGGACATCGGCAGGGCCGGCGTCGGTTCGATACATGTCCGGCTTCGAGCAGTCCGATCTGGACGCCTACCTGGACCGCATCGGCTGGAAGGGCGGCCGGCGGCCCGTCCTGGAGACCCTGAGCGGGGCGCATCTGGCACACGCGCTGTCCCCCGCCCTTCGAGAACCTGGACGCCGTGTCCGGCAGGGCCCCTTCGCCCGCCCCGGCCGATCTGCCGGCCAAGATGATCCACGGCCGGCGCGGCGGCTACTGCTACGAGCACAACACCCTGCTCCGGCCGGCGCTTCAGGCGCTGGGGTTCGGGGTGACGCCGTCGGCCGGGCGGGTGGTGGTGGGCGCGGACACCCCGGAGAGCCGGCCGCGGACGCATGCGATGCCGCGCGTCGAGGTGCCGGGGAATGCGCAGCCGTATCTGGCGGACATCGGCTTCGGTGCCTTCGGGGCGCTGCTGTTGCCGGTGCCGCTGGTCACCGGCGAGGAGTTCGAGGGCGCCGGGCGCCGGCACCGGCTGGTGCCGCTGTCGCACGAAGGCCCGCTGGAACTGTGGGAGCTGCAGGCGTACGACCGCCGGGCGCGGGAGTGGACCGGCCAGTACGCCGTCACACTGGAGCCGTTCGACGCCTCGGACCTGGAGGTGTTCAACTGGTACGCCAGCACCAGCCCACGCTCCCCGTTCACCCGCCGCCCCTACCTGCAGCGGGCCACCGCCGAACGCCATCTCTCCCTGGACGGCGCCCGTTGACCGAGACCCACCCTGACGGCACGGTGACCGAACGCAAGCTGACGGACGAGACGCAGGCGCGGCGCGTGGCGGCGGACGAGTTCGGCATCGACGTGCCCTCGGGGCTGACCCCGCTCGGCGGCTGACTCAGCGCCGGGACAGCCAGTCGCCGTCCTCGATCGGCGTTCCCTCGGCACGCAGCCGGGCGGCGACACGCGGGGCGGCCAGGTAGACCCAGGCGAGGGTGGTGGTGCCGTCGGTGGTGCGTGTGACGTTGCGGGCCACGCGTTGGTACAGGTTGCGGGGGTCGCCCGGTGTGTACTCCTCCAGGCGGTCCAGGGCTGCGAGCAGTTCTGCGTACGACTCCGGTCGGGCGGTGATCAGTTCGCCCCGGATCTCGCCGCCCGGCCGCTCGACGGCGTAGGGGTAGCCGGGGCCGTCGTACAGTGCGGCGTCCCGCAGGCGGGCCGGTTCCTCCGACGTGGTGCGGCCCCGCAGGAACAGGTCGTGGTTGGGCTCGCCGGGGCGCAGGGTGCCGTAGACGAAGAAGGGCAGCGGGGTTCCGGGCTCCTCGGGGTCGTTCTCGTTCTCCTCGGTGATCACGGAAACGATTCTCTACCCCCTTCGGCTCCTCACACATCTCCATGAAGAGGCTATGGACATGACATGTCAGGCCCCCTTAAATCACTGGGGACATCAGCGCCGCCCCCACGCCTAGTCGGGCGCTTCCCCGAGGAGACCGATGAGCCGGATACGCCAGCACGTCCGAGGATCCCGTCGTCTCGCCACCACCGCCGGCGTCGCCGTCACCACCGCGACCCTGCTGTCCCTGGCGCTCTCCCCCGCAGCCCACGCCGACGCCAGACCGACCAGGGCCATCGCGATCCAGAACGCGGCGTCGGCGCTCCTGGCCCATGCCACGAGCCTCGGCCTGACCTCCGCCGAGGACACCAGCGTCCGCGACGTGGTCGTGGACAAGGACGGCACCCAGCACGTCCGCTACGACCGCACCTACCACGGACTGCCCGTGCTGGGCGGCGACTTCGTGGTGCACCTGACCCCGGACGGCGCCTACCGCAGCGCGAACCGGGCCACCCGCGGCACGATATCCCTCGCCTCGATCCTGCCCGAGGTCTCGGCCCTCAAGGCCGCCGACCTCGCCGTCAACGCCCTGCGCGCCGTCAACCTCGGCGACACGCTCAAGCAGGTCAAGGCCAAGCCCGAGCTGATCGTCGACGCCCTGCACGGCACCCCGAAGCTCGCCTGGCGCACCAACGCGGTCGGCCTGGACTCCCTCGGCAACCCGGTCGCCCGGACCGTGCTGACCGACGCCCGCACCGGCCGGCAGATCGACGCCTGGGACAGCATCGAGACCGCCGCCGGCGACGGCAAGTCGCTGTACAGCGGGACGGTGCCGCTGGAGACGACCCAGTCGGGATCGTCGTACCAGCTCAAGGACCCGACGCGCGGCAACACCTACACCGGTGACGCCGAGGGCAAGACGGACCTGTGCTTCTTCGGCATCTGCTTCAGCCGGGCCCCCGCGACCCTGTTCACGGACGCCGACAACCACTGGGGCAGCGGCACCACCTCCGACCGCGCCTCGGCCGCCGTCGACGCCCAGTACGGCACCGACGAGACCTGGGACTACTACAAGAACGTCCACGGCCGCAACGGCATCGGCGGCGACGGCAAGGGCTCGTACAACCGCGTCCACTACGGCAGCAACTACAACAACGCCTTCTGGGACGACAGTTGCTTCTGCATGACCTACGGCGACGGTGACGGCACCACCTTCGGGCCGCTGGTCGCCCTCGACGTGGCCGGGCACGAGATGACCCACGGGGTGACGTCGAAGACCGCCGCGCTGACCTACTCCGGCGAGTCCGGCGGGCTCAACGAGGCCACCTCGGACATCCTCGGCACGATGGTGGAGTGGTACGCCAACAACGCCTCCGACACCGGTGACTACCTCATCGGCGAGAAGATCGTGAAGCCCGGCTTCGGCCACACCGCCCTGCGCTACATGGACAAGCCGTCGAAGGACGGCAACTCGGCGGACTACTGGAGCAGTTCGGTCGGCAACCTCGACGTCCACTACTCCTCCGGCGTCGCCAACCACTTCGCCTATCTGCTGGCGGAGGGCAGCGGCCCGAAGACCATCAACGGCGTCAGCTACGACTCCCCCACCTACAACGGCTCCACGGTCACCGGCATCGGCCGCGACAAGGTCGGCAAGATCTGGTACCGGGCGCTGACGGTCTACATGACCTCCTCGACGAACTACGCGGGGGCCCGCACGGCGACCCTGAACGCCGCCAAGGACCTCTACGGCGCGGGCAGCACGGAGTACAACGCGGTGGCGGCGGCCTGGAGTGCCGTCAACGTGAACTGAGCCCCGCATCGAGTACGACAGGCCGCGGCCGCCCCGGTGATGGTTCCGGGGCGGCCGCGGTCTGCTGTGCCACACCTGCCGTCACCCGTTCAACGGGCGGCGTCGCTCCATTCGTGTTCTCTTCGCACGGTCATCTCATCGCCCCTTCCCCTGCGCCTGTGACCTGCCGGAAACCGACGGCGGTTACTCCGTGTGGGGCTGGTCCTGACACCCGTTCACCGCATTGCTGGCGGCCCCTCAGGGAGCGGACCCGGGCGAAAGCCATTTACCTCGGAAGGGCAGAGGGACACACCAGTCCGACCAGCCCTGGGGAGCACCCATGCGACGCACCGCTCGTCTGCTGACCGGTACCGCGCTCGTCGTGGCCGCCGGGGCACCCGCCTGGGCCGGCACCGGCAGCCTGGACGTGTACCCCTCCAGCGTGGCGCCCGGCGGCCAGGTCACGGTGAACACCGCCGCGTGCGGCGACAAGGGCTCGGCGGTCGGGGACGCCGGTGCGGTCGGCGCCGGCACCTTCACGCTGGCGCCCAGCTCGCACAAGGGCGAGGCCATCGGGCAGTTCCGGGTGCCGGAGAGCGCGCAGCCGGGGACGTACGAGATCGTCGCCAAGTGTGCCGAGGGCGACCGGCAGGTGAGCGGCGACCTGATGGTGGCGTTGAGCGCGGCGCACGAGCAGGCGCAGCCGCGAGGAAGTGTGAAGACGGGGGTCGGCGGCGCACTCGGCACCGACCCCGTGCAGACCGCGGCGGGTGTGGCGGCGCTGGCCGTCGCCGCCGCGGGCGGTACCTGGCTCCTGCATCGCCGGGCGAGAGGCGACGGGTTCTGACGGACGCCCTCCGCTGTCCGTCAGCCGGTACCGCACATCCCGCCCCCTCCGGGTCCGACGCCCCTCGCGGCCCGGAGGGGGAGGGGGTGGTCATTGGGTCCGCCCCCCGGTCTTCGGGGGTCCGCCCCCGGGAGAGGGTTCGTATGCGCAGCAGAAACAGGCGCGACAGGCTCGGCGACTCCGCGATAGCCGCCGTCACCGTCGTGGCCCTCGGCTCCGGGGTGTGGCTGCTCGGCGGCGGCGCCGGGACGCACACGCCGCCGCAGCCCGCCGCGGCTCAGGGACGTCCGGAGCCGAGTGGCGAGCGGCTCGCGGCCCCCGCCCTCGCCCCGTCCATACCCACCCGTATCCGCATACCCGCGATACGCGTGAACGCCCCGCTGATGGGTCTCGCCCTCACCCGCTCCGGCAGCCTGGACGTCCCCCCGGCCCAGAACAAGAACCTGGCCGGCTGGTACGAGGCCGGCACCATACCCGGCGAGACGGGCACCGCGATCGTCGCCGGCCATGTCGACAACACCGAGGGCCCGGCCGTCTTCTACGACCTGGGCGCGCTGAAGCGAGGCGCCCGCATCGAGGTGGACCGCCGGGACGGCTCCGTGGCCGTGTTCACCGTCGACGCGGTGGAGGTGTACGCGGCGAACAACTTCCCCGACGAGAAGGTCTACGGCGCGGCGCCCCGCCCCGAACTCCGCGTCATCACCTGCGGCGGCGGCTACTCCAAGACCACCGGCTACCTGGGCAACGTGGTGGTGTTCGCGCACCTGACCGGCAGCCGGTAGGTGGTTGGACAGGTCGTAGAGGGGTTGCGCAGGTCGTCGTTCGACCGCGGCTCGGTCGTAGGCCGGACGCGCAGTTCCCCGCGCCCCTTCGTGGCGCTGGTGCCCCGTTTCCCGCCAAGGACATGCTCCCTCCCCCACGCCCCGAGCGGCGCCAGTGCCTCGTTCAGCAGGGCGCCCCGGCGTGCCCACGGACCCCTCACACCCCCCGCCCGCCCCCGCTGAGGGCAGCGTTCCTCACGGGAAACAGACGTGATGCGGCCGGGTAACGTCGGGACCGCACGCTCAAGGGCATGACCTCGAATACGCGTGTGGTGGTGATCGGCGCCGGCCTCGCGGGCGTACGGCTCGCCCGGCGGCTCGGCGAGCTGGGCACGCCCGCGCTGCTCGTCGGCGAGGAGGAGCACCCGCCGTACAACCGGGTGCTGCTCGCCGAGGTGCTGGCCGGCCGGTACGCCCCCGAGGTGATCGGCCTGCCCGCGCCCGAGGACCTGCTGCGCGCCCGGGTCACCGGTATCGACCGGGCCGCCCGGACCGTCGAGTGCGCCGACGGCGCCTCGATCGCATACGACACGCTGGTTCTCGCCACCGGGTCCAACCCGGTGCTGCCACCGCTGCGCGGCCTGTTCACGCCCGACCACCAACTCCCCGAGGGCGTCCACGCGTTCCGCACGCTGGACGACTGCCTGGGACTGTCCAAGGCGGTCCGGCCGGGTGTGCGCGCGGTCGTCATCGGAGGCGGGCTGCTCGGCGTCTCCGCCGCCCGCGCACTCGCCGTGCGCGGCGCCCAGGTGGTCCTCGCCCAGCAGGCCGAGCGGCTCATGGAACGCCAGCTCGACCCGGACGCCTCCCGGCTGGTGCTGCGGCACCTGACCGACCTGGGCGTCGAGGTGCACACCGAGTGCCGGGTGCGGGACGTACGCTCGGTCGCCGGCGCGGTCCGCTCGGTGGAGATGGCCGACGGATACGCCCTGGACGCCGACCTCGTCGTCCTCGCCTGCGGGGTGCGCCCGCGCACCTCACTCGCCGAACAGGCCGGTCTCGCCGTGCACAAGGGCATCCTCGTCGACGACGCACTGCGCACCTCCGACCCGCACATCCACGCCGTCGGCGACTGCGTCCAGCACGAGGGCACGGTCTACGGCCTGGCGGTCCCCGCACTCGAACAGGCTGACGCACTGGCCGAGTTGCTCGCCGGAGACCCGAACGTGCGCTACTCCGGCACCCGTTGCCTGACCCGGCTGACCCTCACCGGCCCGGGCTCCCCCTTCGACCTGGCCGCGTTCGGCGAGCCCGAAGGGCGCCCCGGCGACGACGTCGTACGGCTCGCCGACGCCACCCGCGGCACCTACCGCAAGGTCGTCGTCCGCGACGACCGCCTGGTCGGCGGGGTCCTCGTCGGCGAACTCGGCACCGTCGGCGCGCTCGCCCGCGCCTGGGAGGGAGCAGAGCCGCTCCCCTCCGACGGCGGCCCCCTGCTCCACCTGCTCACCAATGATGGAGGCTCCTGATGACCACCGCCCTGGGGGCCACCCCCACGATCGTGCTCGTCGGCCACGGCATGGTCGGCCAGCGCTTCCTCGAAGCGCTCGCCGAGCGTGGCCTGACCGCCACGCACCGCGTGGTCGTGCTGTGCGAGGAGCCGCGTCCCGCGTACGACCGCGTCGCCCTCACCTCGTACTTCTCGGGCAAGACCCCCGAGGACCTCTCCATGACCGACATGGAGTTCATCAAGGACCACGGCATCGAGCTGTACGTCGGCGACCCGGCGGAGACGGTCGACCGCGCGGCGAGGTCGGTCACGGCCAGGTCCGGCCAGGTCTTCGCGTACGACACCCTCGTCCTGGCCACCGGCTCGTACCCGTTCGTGCCGCCGGTCCCGAACAAGGACGCCGAGGGCTGTTTCGTCTACCGCACGATCGAGGACCTGCTCGCCATCGAGGAGTACGCGAAGACGAGGGCGACGACCGGCGCCGTGGTCGGCGGCGGGCTGCTCGGCCTGGAGGCGGCCGGCGCGCTGAAGGGACTCGGACTTGCCACGCACATCGTGGAGTTCGCGCCGCGCCTGATGCCGGTGCAGGTCGATGAAGGTGGTGGCACGGCACTGCTGCGGACCATCGAGGGCATGGGCCTGACCGTGCACACGGACGTGGGCACGCAGGAGATCCTCACCGGTGAGGACGGCTCGGTCAGCGGCATGAAGCTGTCCGACGGCTCCGAACTCCCCACCGACATGGTGGTGTTCAGCGCCGGTGTCCGCCCCCGCGACCACCTGGCCCGGGACTGCGGCCTCGCGGTCGGCGAGCGCGGCGGCATCACGGTCGACGAACAGTGCCGTACGGTCACCGACCCGCACATCTTCGCGATCGGCGAGTGCGCGCTGGCGTCGGACGGCCGGGTGTACGGCCTGGTGGCGCCCGGCTACGAGCAGGCGCAGACGGCCGCGGCGACGATCGCTTCCGACGAAGCCGCTTTTGTCGGCGCCGACCTGTCCACCAAGCTGAAGCTGCTCGGCGTGGACGTGGCGTCCTTCGGTGACGCGCACGGCACCACCGCAGACTGCCTGGACGTCGTCTACTCCGACTCCCGCGCCGGCTTGTACAAGAAGCTGGTCATCGGCGCGGACGGCACGCTGCTCGGCGGCATCCTGATCGGTGACGCGGAGGCGTACGGCACCCTGCGCGCGCTGACCGGCTCCGTGCCCCCGATCTCCCCCGAGTCGCTCGTCCTGCCCGCCGGAGCCGACTCGGGGGCCCGGCTCGGCCCGTCCGCGCTGCCGGACGAGGCGATCATCTGCTCCTGCCACAACGTCAGCAAGGGCACGATCCGCGGCGCGGTGACGGAGCACAAGTGCACCACCGTGCCCGAGGTGAAGAAGTGCACCAAGGCCGGTACCGGCTGCGGCTCCTGCGTCAAGGTGCTCGGCCAGCTCGTCAACGCGGAGCTGGAGGCGTCCGGCGTCGAGGTCGACAAGGGCCTGTGCGGCTGCTTCGCCCAGACCCGCGAGGAGTTGTACGAGATCGTCCTCGCCCTGCGCATCACGTCGTACCAGGATCTTCTCGACCGGTACGGCCGTGAGGGCGCCCGGGCCGGCGACGGCTGCGAGGTCTGCAAGCCGGCCGTCGGCTCGATCATCGCCTCCCTCGCCCCGACGATCGGCGCGAGCGGCTATGTCCTGGAGGGCGAGCAGGCGGCCCTGCAGGACACCAACGACCACTTTCTGGCCAACCTGCAGAAGAACGGCTCGTACTCGGTGGTGCCGCGCATCCCCGGCGGTGAGATCGCGCCGGAGAAGCTGATCGTGATCGGCGAGATCGCCCGCGACTTCGGCCTCTACACAAAGATCACCGGCGGGCAGCGGATCGACATGTTCGGCGCTCGGGTCGAGCAACTACCGCTGATCTGGGCGAGGTTGGTGGACGCCAGCTTCGAGTCGGGCCACGCGTACGGCAAGGCACTGCGCACGGTGAAGTCCTGCGTGGGCCAGACCTGGTGCCGCTACGGCGTGCAGGACTCGGTCCGAATGGCGATCGACCTGGAGCTGCGCTACCGGGGCCTGCGCTCCCCGCACAAGCTGAAGTCGGCGGTCTCCGGCTGCCAGCGCGAGTGCGCGGAGGCCCAGTCGAAGGACTTCGGGGTGATCGCCACCGCCAATGGCTGGAACCTGTACGTCGGCGGCAACGGCGGCGCGACCCCGCGCCACGCGGACCTGCTGGCCCAGGACCTGTCCGACGCCGAACTCGTCCGCCTCATCGACCGGTTCCTGATGTTCTACATCCGCACCGCCGACCGCCTGGAGCGCACCTCGACCTGGCTGGAGCGGATCCCGGGCGGCCTGGACCACGTACGGGACGTGGTCGTGCACGACTCGCTCGGCATCTGCGACGAACTGGAGCAGCTGATGCGGGCGCACGTCGCGCACTACCGCGACGAGTGGGCGGAGACCATCAACGACCCCGAGAAGCTCGCCCGGTTCGTGTCCTTCGTGAACGCCCCGGACACCCCGGACCCGGTCGTCGCCTTCGTCCCCGAGCGCGACCAGATCAAGCCCGACCTGCCGCTGCTGTCCATCGGCCTGCGGCCCGCCGACGACGTTCTGGAAGGAAGCGCCCGATGACCCTGGCTGTCGAGACCACCGACCTGAAGGTCCAGCTCCGGCTCGCCGCCGACGACTGGTTCACGGCCTGCGACCTGAGCGCGCTCACCCCGGGCCGCGGGGTGGCCGCCCTGCTGCCGGACGGCCGCCAGGTGGCCCTCTTCCGGGACCGCGCCGACCGCCTGTACGCCGTCGACAACCGCGACCCCTTCACCGGCGCGGCCGTCCTGTCCCGCGGCCTGACCGGCACCCACCAGGACCGTCCGTTCGTCGCCTCACCCCTGCTGAAGCAGCGCTTCGACCTGGTCAGCGGGGAGTGTCTGGACGACGAGGAGGTACGGGTGGCGGCGTACGAGGTGCGGGCCGCCTAGCCTCTGCTTGACCGATCACCTCGCTTGACTGGTCGTTCCAGAAAAACCTAGGCTGAGTTACATGGCCAGGACCAAGGAGTTCGATCCGGACGCCGCGCTGCAGACAGCCCTGGAGCTGTTCTGGCGGCGCGGCTACGAGGCGACGTCGATGGCCGACCTGGTCGAGCACCTCGGCATAGGCAGGGCGAGCCTGTACGCCACCTTCGGGAACAAGCACGAGCTGTATCTGCAGGCGCTGGAGCGCTACGAGCGGTCGGGGCTCACCCGGATCGTGCGGGACCTGTCCCAGCCGGGCGCAGCTCTGCCGGCCGTGCGGGCGGTCGTACGACGGTACGCGGCGGAGGCGGCCGACGAGCGGCTGCGGCTGCGCGGCTGCCTGATCACCAACACGGCCGCCGAGCTGGCCCCGCACGACCCGGCCGCCGCCCGGCGCGTCGAGCGCAACTGGGACCACCTGGAGACGCTGCTGCACTCCGCGCTGGTCCGCGCCCAGAACCAGGGCGAGCTGCCGGCCGGCCGCGATCCACTCGCTCTGGCCCGCACGCTGCTGGTGCTGATGCAGGGCCTGCGGGTCGTCGGCAAGGCTTCGGCGGACCCGGCCCGCGTCCGGGACGCGGCGGAGCAGGCGCTGGCGCTGCTCGACTAGACGGACGCCCTCCCACTCGGAGGGCGTTTTTCCTACTCCCATACTGAACCGATCGTTCTATAAAAGGAGATCCCATGCCTCGCTTCACCGGCCGGACCGCCCTCGTCACCGGCGCCGGATCCGGCATCGGCCGGACCGTCGCCCGCGCGCTCGCCGCCGAGGGAGCCCGGGTCGTCGTCGCCGGACGGCGGCCCGAGCCGCTGGCGGAGACCGTCCGCCTGATCGAGGAACAGGGCGGCAAGGGCATCGCCGTGGGCGCCGACGTCTCCCGCGCGGCCGACGCCGACGCGGTGGTCCACACCGCCGTCGAGCACTTCGGCTCGCTCGACGTGGCGGTCAACAGCGCGGGCGTGTTCCGGGGCGGGCAGCCCCTCGCTGACTTCCCGGAGGAGGACTGGCACACCCAGCTCGCGATCAACGTCACCGGCGTGTTCCTGGCCCTCCAGGCGCAGATCCGCCAAATGCGCACCCAGCCGGCGGGCGGCGCGATCGTGAACATCTCCTCCACCTTCGGCCTGCACACCGCCTCCCCCGGGGCCGCCGCCTACTCGGCGACCAAGGCCGCGGTGACAGCGCTCAGCCGCGGCGCCGCCCTGGACCACATCCGGGACGGCGTCCGGATCAACGTGGTCAGCCCCGGCGCCACCGAGACCTCCATGTCCCTGCGCCCGGGCGAGACCGAGGCCGACCGGACCGACCGCGCGCGGGCCACCCTCCCGCTCGGCCGCCTCGCCACCACCCACGAGGTCACCGCCGCCGTCCTCTACCTGGCCTCGGACGACGCGGCCTCCGTCGTCGGCACCGATCTGGTCGTGGACAGCGGCGGCTCCCTGTAAGCGGCCGAGACGTGACCGGCCGGTCCTCGACCCGCTTTCAGTGGATCTCGTCGCCTGGTCCTCCGCTGAGAGCGCGGTGAGGCCGCCGTGAAACCGGGTGGGCGCAGGCTCTGTGCCAGAAGGAAGGCGACGGAGCCGCGACCCGGGGCCGCGACGGACTCAAGGAGCACACGACCATGTCTCTCACCCTCACCGACCAGGACAAGCTCACCCTGCGGACCGCCGCGTACGGCGCCGTGTCGCTGTTGACCTCCGCCGACGCCGCCGGCTCGCCCCACAGGGTCGCCACCCACGGCAGCATCGCCCTGGCCTCCGCGACCGGCCCGGTCGGGCACGTGCTCGCCGAGAAGTCCAAGGTGCAGAACCTGGACGGCAGGTCCGTGGCCGCCATCGCCGACCACGTGCTGCCGGCCCTGACGGCGGCCATGAGCCTGCTCAAGAAGCAGGACCCGGCAGATGCCGACAACTTCCGCAGCACCGTCCTCGTCGCCCTCGAAGCAGCCACCCGGGCCCACAAGGGCGGTGTGCATTCACCCGCTCGACTTTCCGGGCCCACGCCTTCGCCCAACTGCCACGCCGGATCGCTCCGCTCGCTGGTGTACAGCAAACGAGCATGGCGCCATACGGGCCCTGCGGTTCGTCCGATCCTCGATGTACACGACCTGCGGCGCGAACTCCTCACGGTGCCGTGCGATCTCGTCTACGACCGAACGTCCTTGAGGAACGGACCGCCTGGTCTTCGGTTCCCCGAGGTACGGCAACGTCACGTCGGGTGACGCTGTCCCGCGGGGCTATGTGAAGGCCCAGCCAGTCCACTGCTCGACCCGGACGGCGACCGCAGGGCCCTTGGGCGGGGACTGCTTGTACTGGCCGTACTTGTCGCACAACAAGCTCACCGCCCGCAGGCGCTCTTCGCCTTCCTCCAGGACTTCGCCGCGGCCGTCGGCGCGGGCCCACCACAGCTCCGTCCAGTCGTCGTCGTAGTGGTCGACCAGCACCGTTACTGCTGGATTCTCCCTGATATTGCGCAAGCGCCGTAGATTCCAGGTGCTCTTGGGCTTGTGGTCGACCGCGAAGTACAGGACGTCGTCCTGGACCACAAAGGTCACGGGAACCGCATGAGGCACCCCGGAGCCGTCGACAGTCGCCAGCCGGGCGACGGGTGAGGAGACAAAGCGTTCCCGGGCGACGGGCGGTGAGAGCTTCATGCATTCCACGGTAGTGAAGGCTCACCAGTTGGATTAGCGAAGCGTAGTGAACCTGTGGCAGAGTGCTACGCGCACGCCCGGCGCCCAGGCGACGTCGGGCACCCTCCTCGGT